>JADLBK010000162.1 GCA_020847755.1 Flavobacteriales bacterium
CGACCTGCGGGCCCTGATCGACACAGCGCTGGCGAACAACCAGGAGATCAACATCATGCTGCAGGAGATCGAGGTGCTGCGCAACGAGGCCCGCGCCCGGAAGGGCGAGTATCTGCCCTTCGTGGGGCTCACCGCAGGCGCCGGGTTCGAGAAGGCCGGTGAGCACACCCGGAACGGCGCCGTGGAACGCTCCCTGAACATCGCCGAGGACACGCCGTTCCCCGATCCGCTGACCGATCTCGGGTTCGGCCTGCGGGCGTCGTGGGAGCTCGATGTGTGGAAGCGCTTCCGCAACGCGAGGAAGGCCGCGACCCTGCGCTATCTCGGCGGCATCGAAGGGCGCAACTTCATGGTGACGAACCTGGTGGCGGAGATCGCGAACAGCTACTACGAACTGCTGGCGTTGGACGCCCAGATGTCGATCCTGCGCGCCAACATCGCCATTCAGCAGGACGCTTTGGAGGTGGTGAAGCTGGAGAAGGAGGCCGCGAAGGTCACCGAACTGGCCGTGCGACGCTTCGAGGCCGAGGTGCTCAAGAACCGGAGCGATCTGTTCGACATCCAGCAGCGCATCGTCGAGACGGAGAACCGCATCAACTTCCTCGTGGGGCGCTACCCGCAGCCGGTGCGGCGGGCGTCCGCGGGAGCGCTGGACCTGGTCCCCGCCGCGGTGTCCATCGGACGGCCCACGGACCTGATCACGCATCGTCCGGACATCCGAAGGGCCGAGCTCGAACTGGACGCGGCGAAGCTGGACGTGCGATCGGCCCGGGCGTGCTTCTATCCCTCCGTGGGCATCACGGCGGGGGTCGGCTTCAACGCGTTCGATGCCGCCCTGTTGCTCGAGTCACCCGCCTCACTGGTGTACTCCGTGGCGGGCGACCTGGTGGCACCCTTGGTGAACAGGAACGCCATCAAGGCGATGTACGCGACCGCGAACGCCAGGCAGCTGCAGGCGGTGCATGCCTACGAGCGGACCGTATTGGCCGCGACCGTGGAGGTGATGAACCAGCTCTCGCGGGTCGCCAACCTGGAGAACAGCTATGACCTCCGCAAGCAGCAGGTGGACGCGCTCAGCAGGTCGATCACGATCTCATCGAACCTCTTCCGCTCCGCGCGCGCCGACTACATGGAGGTGCTGCTCACGCAACGCGATGCTTTGGAGTCGAAGTTCGAGCTCGTGGAAACGCGCAAGCAGCAGATGAACGCGATGGTGAACGTGTATCAGGCCCTTGGAGGGGGATGGAAGTAGCCGTTCGCCCGCGCAGGCGTGCGGCGGTCGTGCCTCAAGGCACCACCACCCGCACCGTGGCCGGTGTCCCCGAGCCGTCACGCCAGGTGATGAGGAACACACCCGTTCCGGGCAGGCGGAGCACGAGCTGGTCACCGCTCAGGGCCCAACGGCCCAGGATGCGCCCCAGCACGTCACTGACCTCGAGCGATGCCGGTCCCATCGGCCGCCTGGGGCGGATGGTGAGCGTGCCACCGGGCTCCACCGGGTTGGGCCACACGTCGAACGGGCGGTCGTCTCCGAGCTCTTCCAGGCCCACACTGAGCGCGCATTGGGCGAACTGGGGGTTCAGCCAGGTGATGTCGGGGTCGGTATAGCAGCGCAGGGGACCGTTGAGCTCGCCATCGCAGGCCCCGAAGATCCACGGGAACAGGTAGGGGAAGGGACCGAGCCGTTCCACGATGACCTCGTCGCTCAGGGGTGCGGTGCCGGCGTTCTGGGTGGACTGCACCGCCACCTCGAGCGTGTGGAGGGTGAGGCCGTCGATCACGGTGCTGCCGGTGTCCGTCACGGTCCACGTGAGGGTATCGCCGTTCATCCACGAGCCGTTGTAGTCCGCCCGCATGCTCCAGCTGTCGCCGATATCGGCGCCGATGTCGAAGAGCGTCTGGAAGCTGCTGTCGGCCCCGCACCAGAAGAGCACCGAGTCGCCCACGGTGGAGACGTACCGGTGGAACGGCATGCAGCCCCCGGCTCCCTGGGTGGGCTCGAGGATCGAGCATGTGAGGCCGTCGATCACCGTGTCGCCCACGCATTCGATGACCATCAGCGCGCTGTCCGCTGAGAAGGCGTAGTGCTGTGTGTAAGTCCATGTGGCCCCGATCGGTGCGAAAACGGTATTGGTCGCTTCCGGCGCGCAGTCGGTGATGCCCGGCCGCAGGAAGGTGCCGAGCGAAGTGTCCGTGTAGCAGCGCAGCGGCCAGGGCACCATGGCATCGCAGAACGCGGCCAGCCAGGGGAACAGGAAGAGGGTGTCGCCGACGTGCTCGACCAGCACGCCGCTGCTCTGCGCCCATTGCTGCTGGGTGTCGGTGGCCGACACGTTCAGCGTACGCAGCGTCTGGCCGTTCACCGTGGTGGTGCCGGTGGACAGCACGGTGTAGGTCACGGTCACCGGCCCGTTGCTCCACACATCCCAGCTCTCGCCGGGCTGCGCGTTCCAGCGGTACAGCTCGAAGAACTGGGGCAGGTATGGATCATCGCTCCAGTACACCGTATCGCCGCTCTGGTAGGTGTAGGCCTGCGACTGCCAGCAGATGGAGGGGGACGATCCTTCGATGATGGAGCAGGCATGACCGTTCAGCACCGTATCGCCCACTACGGTCATGGCGTAGGTGCCGCCTTCCTGGTCGTAGGTCCATTGGGCGCAGGGTGGGGCGAATTGGGCATGGACCAGGAAGGTCAGGAACAGGCCGATCGA
Source organism: Flavobacteriales bacterium (assembly GCA_020847755.1). Taxonomy (GTDB): domain Bacteria; phylum Bacteroidota; class Bacteroidia; order Flavobacteriales_F; family PHOS-HE28; genus PHOS-HE28. The sequence continues at coordinate 2,712 of JADLBK010000162.1, forward strand.
GGAAAGGGACTGGCGCATGACGGACGGACGGGCGGTCGGGTCGGAACGCTGCCTGAAGCTACGCGGCTTCAAGCCATCGTCACCACCACGCTGCCAGTCTTCCGCCAGCTCTCGGCCCGCGCATGTGCCTCAGTGATTCGCGCCAACGGGTAGGTGCTGTCGATTACCGCGCGGATCTCCTGGCGTTGCCAGAGCTCGGCGAGGTGCCGCATGTCATCGGCGCTTTCCACCGCTGTACCGCCGACCACTGTCACGTTCTTGCCACCCTTGCCAGCGAAAGCGCGGACCATCATTTGCGCGGGCATTTCAGAGCCGGTGATGACGATTCCCTTCGACTTCACCAATGAGACGCAGTCCTTGAACGGCAGCTTGCCCACGGTCTCGAAGACCACGTCGAACTGATCGCGATGGGCGAGGAGATCATCCTTCGTGTAGTCGATCACTTCACTGGCGCCGAGCGAGCGCACCAGCTCCACGTTGCGCGTGCTGCACACGCCGGTCACAATCGCGCCCAGGCTGCGCGCGAGTTGCACGGCCGCGCTGCCCACCGCGCCCGATGCGCCGTAGATCAGCACGCGTTGCCCCTTGGATACGTTCGCCTTGCTCAGGAAGTGCCGCGCCGTTCCGAAGCCGAAGGGGATCGCCGCCGCGTCGGTGAAGCTCATTTCCGAAGGCATCGGGGCGAAGGCACCGTTCTCCGGCAGCGCGATGAACTGGGCATGGCCGCCCAGCCCCATGATGCTGGTCCAGCCGAAGAGGCGGTCGCCCTTCTTGTACTTGGTCACATCCGCGCCGGTCCCTACCACTTCCCCAGCGAAGACCACGCCCAGGATCGACCTACGTGGCTTGAACAACCCAAAGACCAGCCGCACGAACCAGGGGTTGGCGCGACGAAGCCGCCAGTCGGCCGCGTTCACCGCGGAGGCATGGACACGGATGAGCACTTCGTTCTTCTTCGGCGAAGGGGTGGGCACTTCGGCGATCCGGATCACGTCGGGACCTCCGTAGGCGGTGGCGAGGGCGGCTTTCATGCGGGCAAAGATCCCATCCGCTAAGCTTCATGTCATGCCGTTCATGGATCTCGGGGGGGCATTCATCCTATGGCTGGCATCAAGCGGGGACACCTTTTCCAACCACGCTCTCCATCGCCTCCTTCGCCGCATGGATGTTCTTCACATCCCGCACGCTGATCCGCAGCGTCCCCGCCAGCTCCTGGACCTTCAACTTACGGGGCACCGACCGATCAAGCCGCCTTGCCTTGTGCCTGTGGGATCTCGTTCAGTTCCTTGCGTTTCGCGGTCATTTCCTCCTCCAGATCGAAATCATCTTGCAACCCCAGCCAGAACTTGGCCGAGTTGCCGAAGTACTTGGCGAGGCGCAGGGCGGTATCCGCTGTGACGCGGCGCTCGCCCTTGATGATCTGCGATACACGTGTTTGCGGGATGCCGATGTCCTTCGCGAGCCGGTAGGCGCTTATGCCCATGGGTACCAGGAACTCCTCTTGGAGTACATCGCCAGGGTGGATGTTCGGGAGCTTCTTCATGGGGCTTTTCAATGGTAGTCGATGATCTCAACCTCGAAGGCATTACCGCCCTGCCACTTGAAGATGATGCGTCGATTCAAACCGCCCAGCTTGGTATGTATGATGCATTCCGCTTCGAGACACTGTCAGGATCACTGGGTACGATCACCCCGGCTTCAAGTGCTTCGCTGATATAGCGGGATGCCATGGGATGATTGTTCTCGGCGATGTTGAATCGTTTACGCAACGTCGCGTTGGTCATCTCCTGATGGTTCACATACAAAAGACATGCATGCTGATAGATGGCGCGGATCCGATCTTCCTTCCGCATTCTCCCGGTTGGCGACGGCGCGAAAAGCGTCACACGCATGTGGTCGTTCTCGCGCTGGAACTTAGGTGCAGGCAGTTGGTGTTCCTCTATTGCTTCGATAGCCAGATCGACACCACTACCCCTCTCTTCACAGATGTGCATGCGGCGCATGAGGGCCGCCATGGACTCATTACGTGATCGGGGCGAAGAATCGATGAAGCGTTCAGGGTCTACCAGTGGGCGGCCTGGGTTGGATATTTCGATGCGGTCCTTGAACATCTCGATCATCACGCTGCTGCCGCTCATCTCCAAGTCCTGATGGATGAGCGCATTGGCCACGAACTCACGGATGGCGACCTCCGGATAGAGCTTTGGGGCTTCACGCAGAGCGCTCCTGATGACCTCGTTCGGCGGTAGCAGGTCGTGGATATACTTGACAAGTCCGGCAAATCCGCTTGCGTATCCACGTGAGCCTATGATCTCCTTGCTCTCTGACCGGGAGCGCTTGGTGCCACTGTAGATGATCAACCGGACCATCTTTCGTTTGAGGGTATCAAAACGGGCGATGTCTCTTGCGAACAGCAGCGCACCCAGATTGGTGATGTTCCAACCCCGACTACCGGAACGGATGATCTTGTCTTCCGACAAGGCATCAATGATGGCCTTCTTGGCTACCGGTGGCCTTCTTCCCTCCAGGCGGAAGAAACTATCGTGGTCGAGCAGATCAAGGACTTGTTCCGCATCCAGGTCATGCAGGGCCAGACGTTCTTCGAATGGATCACCTCCGGATGACGCTATCGCTCTGGCGATCTCCTGTCGGCTCATCTTCTCGGAGCTGCCTGCCGAACGGATGTAACTGTGGTAGATGTCTTTGCCCCTGAGATGTACCGGACGTGAAGGGTGCTCGGGGATGTGGATCAGCAGGACAGGGTTCCCGCGATGCTCGAGGATGGTATGGTCCAACTCCACCGGTGGTTCCACTCCGGTCCGTGCGATCTGTCCGAGCCGCTGAACGACTTGGTCCATTGCCTCCCGGTTCAGGGGGGAAGGGGAGCCGTCATTGGCTATGCCGAATGCGAGGTAACCGCCTCCGTCCAAGTTGCTGAATGCGGAGAGGTGTTGTGCCAGCTTCTCTGTATTCTCGGAAAGCTCTGATTTCCAGTCCAGTTCGTTCCGCTCACTGGGTACGGGGGTGAGGCTTCGCTCCAGTGCTGCTAAAGCGCGGTGATGCCAAGCGGGTGCCGCCATTTCGGATCGGGAGTTACATGTGAAAGTGTCTGATCGACAGACATGTATACCGCAAGATGGTGTTGTGTGACCAAAATTAGTTACATAAGTCTATCGGTCGGAGCAGCTTATCAACAGCCATGCTCTATGAATAGTTACATGGCTGTTACATACATAAGATATTGATAGTCATGGTTTTAGGATGGACTTAAGTCCTTTGGTCGCTTGTCTGTTACATAGAGCGTATGTGAAGAGTTAGCCCTGTCTTTCGCGTGAGGGGCCGCAGTGGCAGCCCGGCGCCGGAAGGGCCTTGCAGCCACGAGCAGCTAGGAGGCGACCGGAGGAAGCCACCGCAGCGCCGTGGATGCTGGCCCAAAACAAGTCCGGCTAAAGCGGAGGACCCGACCTGTGCGTGGGCTTGAGCGTTGAAAGGGGCACGCCCCCTACACCTCCTCCTTCACCCCAACCACCCCCTCCATCGCCGCCTTCGCCGCATGCACGGCCTGCCCGCGCTTTTGGCGGGGTCCTTCAGGTCCTGCGCGCTGATGCGCAAGGTGCCGGCCTTTTCGTACACCTGGATCATTCGTGGCTGCACGAAGGCTGAGCGCAGTGGGCTGGTGCATGTTCCGCTGAGGGAGGGGTCTTGCCTCGCATCGGCGGTGATCCCCGGACCTGGTACTCCTCGGTTCAGTGCACAAGGATCCGCCCCACGAGCATCTCACCGATTGCCGTTGAAGCCCTCAGATAATACGTGCCGGGTCGATCGAACCTAATGACCTGTTCGCCATGGACGTTCTGCGCGCTCAATTGCCGTCCGGTCGCGTCGAAGACGGTCATGGAGCCTTCAACCCCAGTGATGAAGACCGGCTCACCGCGGGAGGCCAGGGAAGGTCTGATCCACGATCCGGCCTCTTCACGCTCTCCGATCCCGACCCCCAGGGTGCATTGCGCGACCAGTGGGTTCTGCCAGTGGATATCCGCATCCTCATAACACCGAAGACCCGCGAAGACCTCGCCGTCGCAGACGCCATAGAGCCAGGCGAACGGCGCGATCAGACTTCCGAGCCGCTCCGTGACCGTACCTCCGAAACCGAAGCTGGACCACTGTCTGGACTCCACGCTCACTTCCAGGCTGCGCAGCGAAAGTCCATCCACCCAGATCAGGCTCGTATCCAGCACGGTCCAGTCCAGGGTATCGTGCTGGCCGAACTGGTGCACCGGTGTGGACCACGAATCCCCAGTGACCGCGTTCCATCGAAAGACCAGATGGTGCTGGCCCGTGGTCGAAGCGAAGTAGAACAGTGAATCCTGCGACTCCGACAGGAACCGGGCAAGTTGATGACAGCCCAGATACATACCCTCATTGATCTGGAGCCTCCTGTATGTGCGTCCAGCAATGAGCGTGTCGCCTATCGCCTCGATCACCATCAGGGCGGTATCGGGACCGCCCCAATGAGCCTGCTTGTAGGACCACTTCGCACCGATCGGTGCGAACGTCGTTTGCGCATGGATCGAGGTCGCGAATAGAGCGGAGCTGAACGCGAGGATCGCTCTGACGGTCATGACATGGTGAATATAGACCAACTGGACGCGCTTCCAGGGCCAAGCGCTGCCTTGGATCAGGCCGGAACCCCTACCACCCCCTCCATCGCCTCCTTCGCCGCGTGGATGTTCTTCACATCCTGCACGCTGATCCGCAGCGTCCCAGCCTTCTCGTACACCTTGAAGCATTCATGCCCGCTGCTCGGGGTGAATAGCAAGGATCTGACTTGGTTACTTTGCTGCCGTGGTGCATTCTCTCCTTTAAGCTGCGCAATGATCCGGTTACGCTTCATTGGACTCGCACTAAGCCTTGGTGCATGCATGCCGGGTACGGACCGTGAACTGACCGTAGTATCCGGGCCATCTGACGATGATGAGGTCGTGTCGAGGGAGACTACTGCCCGTGACCCAGCCGGAGCATGGCTGTTGTCGGAGTTCCATGACAGCATTATTGTGCATCGGCGGGTCGGGCGTTACAGGCGCCCCGTTCCTGTCTGGACAGCGCTGCTGCTACGAGTTGACAGCACCGTCGTTAGGTGCAACGGTATCCTGCTGCCGCGAACGGAGCGATACACACGATGGGGGAGTGACACTTTGCTGGTACTTGACAAGTATGGCCAACAGACCTTCGTGTATGACGCCATGCAGGATAGGCTGCGGGTCTTCTTCGGGGATGATTCCAATTTCAAGGAGATGTCTATGGAATACCGGCGCCTAAGGCCGGATGAGCATCACTTGCTCACGGGTATTGACTCACAGCTCAGGGATAGCGCCTTCGCGTTCGAGGAGAACTATCACAAACACCTTGTTGAGCTTCTGTTCGCCGGTCGCTTTGAGCCATTGGACATTGGTCAACATGGATTCGGCATTGACGGCAATGGGCGCGTGACAGGCCATCCGGTATGGAATGAATTCTGGTTCCATGACTACTTCGGCACCTTGCATCCATTTGAGAATGATGCGGATGGCTTGGTCTTTACTGATACGACAAGGAAATGGCCTGAGAACACATTCCCATTCGATTGGAGGTTCTTTGGTGACACGCTCGTGCTTCGGTCGATGACCACAGATGGCGACCGTTACTATCTCTCCAAAGGAGAGTTGCGCTACATAAGGAGACCTTAGGCCGATCGTCCGCGTGAGTGATTGAAGCGGCACCCCGCAGCGAGGAACGAGCAAGGAGTACAGCGGAAAGCGCGACCCGGCTGCTTTTGAGCCGGGACACGCCCAAACCTCCTACACCACCTCCTTCACCCCAACAACGGACTCCATCGCCTCCTTCGCCGCATGCACGTTCTTCACGTCCTGCACACTGATCCGCAAGGTCCCCGCCTTCTCGTACACCTTGAACCGGCGCGGCTGTGCTTGGACCGCGCGCAGCACCGCATTGAAGCCATCCCCCTCGAAGAACGGGTGTTTCTGATCCGCGATGAAGGTGCCGATGAGCGTGCCTTTCTTCAGCACCATCTTCTCCAGGCCCATGCGTTGGCCCAGCCAGCGCAGACGGATGCCTTCGAGCAGTTCATTCACAAGTGGTGGGATGGGGCCGAAGCGGTCGGTGACCTCTGTGGTGAACTTCTGCAGTTCCGCTTCGTCCTTGATGTCGTCCAGGCGGCGGTAGAGCGCGAGGCGTTCGGCGGTCTCGCTCACATAGCTGTTGGGGATCAGCATGGTGAGGTCGGTCTCGATGATGCAGTCGTCGCTCTGATCGCGGCGTGATCCGCGGGCGAGGGCGTGGCTGCCTTCTTGTGCATCCTCGAAGAGGTCCTTGAAGTGCTGGTCCTTCAGCTCGCGCACGGCCTCCTCCAGGATCTTGTGGTAGGTCTCGAAGCCGATGTCGTTGATGAAGCCGCTCTGGTCCGCGCCGAGCAGGTCGCCCGCGCCGCGGATGTCGAGGTCCTTCATGGCGATGTGGATGCCGCTGCCCAGGTCGCTGAATTGCTCGATGTCCTGCAGGCGCTTCCGCGACAGGTCGGGCAGCAGGTGCGGGCTGGGTGCGAGCAGGTAGCAGTAGGCTTTCTTGTTGCTGCG
>JADLBK010000163.1 GCA_020847755.1 Flavobacteriales bacterium
ATCCGTGAGCTCTGGCGGTACAGCGAGCGGGTGGGGAAGGAGCTGGAGCGGATCAGGCCGGACGTGATCCTGTCACAGGGCTTCTGCGTGTGGCAGGGCATCGACCGTTTCAGCGACCGGCTGATCGTGCACCCGCACGGGCTGGAGATGTTCCAGATGCTCACGCGCAAGGAGCGCCTGCTGGGCTGGCCGTTCCGCGCCGGGCTGCGGTACCTGGTGCGGCACAGCGCGGCGGTGATCAGCCTGGGCGGCAAGCTCACCGGCATCCTGCAGGGCCTCGCCCACGGCAGCCGCTGCCGCGTGGCGGTGATCCCGAACGCGACGGACGTGCCGCAAGGGTCCATGCCTTCGCCGGAGGCTCTGGCAGACGAGGCAAGTGACAAGGGACAAGGGTCAAGTATCAACTCTGGACCGCTTCCGCTGTTGTTCGTGGGGCGCTTCGCCTTCAACAAGGGGCTCGATGTGCTGCTTGCCGTGGCGCGGCGGCTGGTGGCCGAAGGGCGGACCGATCTCGTGCGCTTCCAGTTGGCGGGCGACGGTCCGTTGCTGGAGGAGCTGAAGCGCGACCTGCCGTCGAACGTGCAGTTGCTCGGGCGTGTGGACGATGCGCAACTGAACGTGCTGTACGCCGAATGCGCCGCGTTGATCCTGCCCACGCGCTTCGAGGGCATGCCCACGGTGGTGCTGGAGGCGATGGCGCGCGCGAAGCCGATCATCGTGAGCGACGTGGGCGCCAGCGGCGAGCTGGTGGGACCGCACAACGGCTACCTGCTGCCACCGGGCGATGCGGAGGCCCTCTACCAGGCGGTGGTGGCCTTTGCGGAGCGATCGCCCGAGGTGCACGCCAAGATGGGCGCGTACAGCTACGCACGGGTGCGGGAACGCTTCAGCTGGCCGGTGGCCGCGGAACAGTTCCTTCAGCTCTTCCGCAGCGTGGCCGAGGGGATCAGCCGGTGATCGCGCGGTGCGGCACGCCCAGTTCCACCAGCATGGTGTCCAAGAAGAACTTGGTGCCCCATTCGATGAGGTCGCCGGGCTGGTAGGTCCCGCGCAACGGGAACGAAGCGGGCATCACGCCGTTCATCAGCGGTTCCCTGAACCCGCGCAGCTGGAAGTGCTTGGTGGCCTGGATCAGCCGGCCCGCCCAGGCCGTGTGGGCCTCTCCGCGGTGCTCTTCGGGCAGCTTCAGGATGGCCAGGCTCAGCTGGCTCATGCCGGTGATGCACAGCTCGTTCAGGAAGCTCCCGTCCGCGCGGAAGTGCGAGGGGATGAGGTCCGGGTAGGCGAAATGCGCGCGGTCGAAGGTGGCCAGCCGGTCCAGGGCGCGGCGGACCACGGCGAAATACCGCGCATCACCCAGGCCATGGCCGGCCTCCACCAGCCCCCGCAGCGTATAGGCGATGGTGTGCAGCACGGCCAGGTCCTCATCGAAGCCCCAATGTTCGATCCACCCGTCGGGGCGCTGCTGGTCGGCCACCCAATCAAAGTGGCGGCGCGCGGCGGCGAGCATGCGACCGTTGCCGGTGACCTGTCCGGCGCGCATCAGCCCATAGGTCGCCCGGCTGTAGTAGGTCCGCACCTTGTTGCGGAAGCTGTGCGCGGGGTCGTAGGGTCCGGCCGCGGTCACCTGGTCCGCCAGGAAGTCGCCGGCGCCGTGGACGGCCGCGCGCAGCCGCTCCACATCCAGCTGCCATGCGGCCGGAGGTGTGTGCGTGGCGCAGTGTTCCAGCACGGCGCTCAGGCCGAGCAGGATCTGGCCGGTGTTGAAGATGCTCGGTTTCCCGTAGTTCCGCAGGTTGCGGTGGCCGCCGGTGAAGGCGCCGTTGGGCAGCTGTTCACCCAGGAGGAACCGGGTGCAGTTGCCGATGAGCGCGTGCAGCCGCTCCAAGTCCAGGCCGAGCTCCTTTGCCTGCGGGAGCGCGGCCAGGAAGGTGTTCAGCGTGTAGCCCGTGGTCTCCGGATAGGGCACGCCCACACCGTATTGCGGGCCGATGGAGAACTTCGTGGGCAGGCCCTGGCGGTCCACGGCGAGGTGGGCGTCCCACATCCACTGAAGGCCGAGCTGCAGGTGGGTGCGGGCGTCCACGGGCTCGAAGGGCAGCGGCCGCTGTGCCAGGGCGTTCAGGCGCCGCAGGTCGGGGTTGATGCGCGGACGCACCTTCATGTCGTAGTGGAAACGCAGCTTGCCGACCAGGTCCATGGCGGTAAAAGTAGGCGCGGGCCGCGCAGCGTTACTTTGCCGCAGCGGCATGGAACAACGGCACCTCCTCTTCACCTTCGACCATGAGCTGTTCCTGGGACGGCGCAGTGGCACGGTGGAGCGCTGCATGATCCGTCCGGTGGACCGTGTGCTGCCCATCCTGGAGCGGCACCACCTGGCGATGACCTTCTTCGTGGACACCACCTTCCTGCTGGAACTGGAGCGCCGGTCGGTCACCAACGTGCGGTGCCGGGCCGACCTGGACCGCATCGCGCGGCAGCTGCGGGAACTGGTGCAGCGCGGGCACCATGTGTATCCGCACATCCACCCGCATTGGGCCGATGCGCGGTACGATGAGGAGCGGCACGAGTGGGACCTGAGCGAGCTGAGGCGCTACCGGTTGTCGGCGCTGGACGAGGCCGCGCGCGTGGCCGTGTTCGAGGGCTCGCTGGACCTGCTGCGGTCGATGCTGGCGCCCGTGGCACCGGCCGCAAGAGTGTCCGCCTACCGCGCCGGCGGCTGGTGCATCCAGCCCTTCACCGATTTCCGGCCGCATTTCCTGCGCTGCGGCATCGAACGCGACATGAGCGTGCTGGCGGGCATGCGGCGCCACAGCAATGCGGTGGACTACGACTTCACCAGCCCGCTGCCGGGCCCGGTGTACCGCTTCTCCACCGACGTCATGCAGCCCGATCCGGACGGTCCGTTCACCGAGGTGGTGATCACCAGCATCCCGTCACACCCTCGGGGACTGGTGGGCGCGCTGGTGGACAAGGTGCTGTGGCGCATCCCCTACGGCCGCCAGATGGGCGACGGCCAGGGGGTGGCTTTCGTGGATGTGCCCGGGCCCGACGGCAGCATGGGCACCGTGGACCGCGAGATGGTGTCCATCGAGCTGCTCACCGTGATGCGCTACCGTGCCTACGCCCGGCTCATCGACCGCACGCCCTTCGTGCAGTTCATCAGCCACCCGAAGATGATCACGCGGCACAACCTGCACATGCTCGAGCGGCTGCTGGACCGCTGTGCATCGCGCTATGCGCTGACCTCGGACCTGGAGGCCCTGGTGCCGCGACGATCCGGCGTGGCCGCCTGATCAGGGCGATAGCAGCTCGCGCTCGATGCCGGCGGCGATGTGGTCGAGCAGGTGCTCGCTGAGGTCGTGGGCCGTGTCCACCGTCACGCGTCGTTCGCCGGTCATCAGGCGGGGCAGTTCCTGTGCAAGCTCCTCCACGCGCAGCGACACACCCAGGCGGTACTGTTCGATATGGCGGCTCACCAGGCCCGCATCGCCCACGTGGATCACCGGGCGCCGCAGGTGGAACACCTCGGTGAACTTGGTGCCGAGCACATCGCGGTTCATGCTGGGGATGAAGAGCAGCACCGCGTCGGCCGCGGCGATCCGCGGAAAGATGGCCTTGGCCGGCAGCGGGGCGTGGAACCGGATGTGCTGCTGCAAGCCCCGCGCCTGCACCAACTGGCGGTAGGCCTCCGTGCCGTGCCCGGTGATGTAAAGATCGAGCGAGGCTTCAGCGAAGGCATCAGGCGCGGTGCTGCGCAGGTGATCGAAGGCGGCGATCACCTGGTCGAAGTAGCGATCGGCCTCCTGTGCGCCGTAGAAGCTGCCCGCATAGATCAGGCGCCGCAGCGCGATGGAGGGCTCCGGACGCGGCGGGCCCAGCTCGTCGGGGTCGATGGCATGGCCCAGCAGACGCACCTTGGCGGCGAACTGCGGATAGGTGCGCGTGAGGTGCTCCACCACGGCGGGGTGCGGCGTGGTGATGCGATCGCTGCCCGCCATGACGGCCTCCTCCAGGTGGCGCTCGTAGGCCTTGCGCTCTGCGCTCAGCAGGGCGCCGCCGTAGCCGTCCTGCCAGGTCCAGGTGTCGCGCAGGTCGCACACCAGGTGGATGGGTCGGCGCTGCTTCAACAGCACGCCGAAGTACAGCAGCCGGAAGGGGGCGCCGGTGATCAGCACGTCGCGGATGCCATGCCGGTCGATGAGCGCACAGGCCTTGTCCAGGAAGGGGCGCTGCCAGAACACCGTCTTGTCGAACCAGTTGCACTTGACGAGCAGCGGCAGCACACGACCCCACACGCGGTACATCACCTTGTCCACCGCGCTGGTGAGGGGCCGTTTGAAGAGCACGGTGGGGTAGCGCTGGGGCAGGGGGTGGCAGGTGATGCCCGGCGTGTCCAGGTCGTCGGTCCAGGGCGAGCCCTTCAACGCATCGGGTCCTGCGCTGTGGATCACGTGCACGGCATGCCCGCGCCGGGCCAGGGCCTTGGCGAACTTCATCCAGCGCCTGCCCCCGATGCCGCGGTAGGGCGGAAAGGTGTGCGACACGATGAGCAGGGGGCGGGGCATGGCCGGGGCGAAGGTACCGGAGCAGGGGCGGCGGCGAACGGCCCGATCTGCTGGACGCCATCGCCGATCCGGTGGCCTGGCCAAGCCATCTGCTTCGCGATCTGCTGCTTACCAACGGCCCCTTGAGCGATCAGGTGCTGGTGGCCGCCATCCGGCGCGAGGTGGCCATGGACCCCTGGCACCTCACCCAGGTGCTGATCGACAACAGCCCCTTGAAGAAGGACGTGGAGATCGTGCTGGACGAGAGCGAGGCTCTCTCTGAGTTCTTCCGCGCCCTGCTGGCCCAATACGAGGAGGGCACCAGCGCCCGGGACCTGTTGGAACAGGAGCTGGCGATCCGCCATACCGACAAGGCCGTGGCCCAGTGGCGACTGGTGCAGGCCGTGGCCCTGGATAGCACCCTGGAGGGCAGGAACGACACGCTTGCCTTGATCTTCGGTCGTGACACCCTGCATTGGGGCGACCGATATTTGTACATGCTCCATCTGGCCAACCGGGACTTCACGGCCGCGCACGCCCTGGCGAACGGCCTGTTGCAGGTGCCGGCGAACGAGGGGCTGGTGGCCTACGGCGAATTGCTGGAGGACATGCTCGGTGACCCCAACAGCGGATGCGCACCGCCGATCACTGAACTGGAGGCCCTGGCCTTCGGGGAGGAGAACAGCGGGGCCGCCCAGGCCTGGACCCGGCTCCTGCACCTGGGCGCCACGGACAGCCTGCCGCAGGGCTGGGTGCCCGAACCCTACCGCAGCGCCTTCTACCCGCCTGAGAAGCACCCGGGGAACAAGGCCCCCCTGCTGGGTGCCTACCCGAACCCCGCACGCGACCGGGTGATGATCAGCTACCCCGAAGGCGCCGAGCGGGGCACCCTGGAGTTCTTCGATGCACAAGGGCGGCTGATGAGGACCATCGCGCTGCAAGGCCGCAAGGCCTTCGTGGAGGTCGACCTGAGCGGGTGGAGCGAAGGCCTCTATCTGGCCCGCCTGCTCTTCGAGGGACACCGGGTCGGCGAGACCAAATTCAACGTGGTGAGATGATGCGCTTGATCGCAGGCATGGCGATGATCGTTCTGGCGGGCACCCTGGTGGTGCCCGCCCAGAACGGCTTTGTCGTGCATTATGATCAGGTCCAGGACGGTAGTCCGGGGGACGGTGTAAGCATTTTTGAAACTGATAGCGGGTATTTGCTCTTCTCCCACCAGATTTCGCACGACGGCTCGGGCAAGACCCACCTCTTTGTGCGCAAGCTGGATGCACAGGGGCAGTTCGTGCATGAACGGGAGTATGCCTTCGGGGATCCCAGGCATTTTGCCTTCGGGCAGGTCTCACCGGTCTGTCGGATGGATACCGGCGGCTTCGCCAGCGTGGTGCTGGAGGGCTCCGACTTCTGGGCGCATTCGTACCTCTATCGGTTCAATGAGGATGGGGATACGACCGATCGGAAGTTCCTCTTCACGTATGATCCTACCGATTCGCTCACCCACTTCTTCCATCAGACCAGGCCAACCGCAGATGGTGGGTTCATCGCCGCTGGTTTCTACGATCCGCCTTCGAACGCGGATGGTGCGCGTGCCTTTGCGGTCCGGTTGACCGCTGATGGCGATACCCTGTGGACGCGGCGATATGGCCAAACGGATCAATCCACCCTGGCCTACTCATGTGCGGAAGTGCCTGGTGGCGGTTACCTGCTCACAGGAGTCAACTACAGACCTGGTGTTAGTATGGATGAGCAGTTCCTCATCCGAACAGATACGCTGGGTGATCTGCTATGGTGGCGGCAGTTCGGAGGTTTAGCCAATGGAGTGTTTGCGGTGCGTGTGGCTCCGGACAGTTCGATCATCACTGCCGGGGAGTATCGCGAGAGTTCCTGGCCGAATTACTGGCAACAGGTCATGTTCACCAAGTGGGATGCGGAAGGCGACATCGTCTGGCAGAAGCGCTCGCACTACCACTACCTCGCTTCGCCGCTCGACATGGAGGTGCTGCCCGATGGTTCGTTCGTGAGCTGCATCC
>JADLBK010000164.1 GCA_020847755.1 Flavobacteriales bacterium
AGTTCCTGTACGAGAACCTGATGATCGAGAGCAACATCATCCACGCCGCGCATGAGAACGGGGTGAAGAAGCTGCTCTTCCTGGGCTCCTCGTGCATCTACCCCAAGATGGCGCCCCAGCCGCTGAAGGAGGAGAGCCTGCTCACCGGCCTGCTCGAGCAGACCAACGAGCCCTACGCCATCGCCAAGATCGCGGGCATCAAGCTGGCCGAGAGCTACCGCCGCCAGTACGGGTGCAACTACATCAGCGCGATGCCCACGAACCTCTACGGGCCGAACGACAACTACGACCTCAACAACAGCCACGTGCTGCCCGCGCTCATCCGCAAGTTCCACACCGCCAAGGTGACGGGCGCGCCCAGCGTGGAGGTGTGGGGCACCGGCTCGCCCATGCGCGAGTTCCTGCACGTGGACGACCTGGCCGATGCGTGCTACTTCCTCATGGGGAACTACGATGAGGAGCTCTTCCTCAACATCGGCACGGGCGAGGACCTCACCATCAAGGCGCTGGCCGAGATGATCAAGGAGGTGGTGGGCTACACCGGCGAGCTGCGGTGGAACACCGAGAAGCCCGATGGCACGCCGCGCAAGCTGATGGACGTGAGCCGCCTGCACAACCTGGGCTGGAAGCACCGCATCGGGCTGCGCGAGGGCATCACCGCCGTGTACGCCGAGTTCGCCAAGAGCGAGCTGGCGAAGGTGTGAACCGTCCGTTCCGCACGCATCTCAAGGCCCCGGTACGCCGGGGCTTTGCTTTTCCCGGACTAAGCGCCAATTTTGAAGCAGATATGACCTGTCCTCACCGGAGCGTCGTCCTTTTCTCAGTCCTCGCCATCGTTGGTGGGGCGGACGGCCAACCGCTTGTCGAGGTGGGTCCCGATGCTGGCGGTTCTGATGATCGACGTGCACACCACGTGCAACTTTCGCCCGCTGATACCTGTATCGTGCTGCACGCCGATCATGGCATGGGGCAGGATGCCACCTTGCACGGGCTGATCTCCGAGGTGAACACCAACTGGGGTCATATCACCCAGTTCCCGGTGATGGCCTGGACCTTCCTCGGTGTTCCTGGTGTGGTGCGCGGCGCCTTGGAGTTCAGCTTGATCCCCATACCATCGGGTGCGACCATCACGAATGCCCGGCTATCCCTGCATGCGTACGACTCCCCGGTCGGTTTCGGCCAACACTCCGATCTGAGCGGCGCGAATGGTGCGTGGATACGACGGATCACCACGCCGTGGAATGAGTCGACCGTGACCTGGAACACCCATCCCGGGTTCACGCTCCAGAACCAGGTGGCGATATCCGGTACATCCAACCCGCTCCAGGACTACCCGGTCATCGATGTCACGGCCTTGGTGCAGGACATGACGAACGACCCGCAGAACAGCCATGGGTTCCTCATCCAGCAACAGACGGAACAGTACTTCCGGCGATTGAACTTCGCCACCCGGGAGCACCCCGACCCCCTACGCCGCCCGACCCTGGAGGTATGTTTCAACCTGCTGACCAATGGATCGATCGAGCAGGCGGATCCGGGCTTCTCTCTCCTCCCCAACCCGGCGGGTGACCGGGTCCACCTTGACGCAGGAGCGCGGATCATCGATCGGGTCCAGGTACTGGATGCGTTGGGCCGGTCGGTCCTTGCCGAGGCCATCAGCCGACCGAATACGATGGTGGATGTGAGCGGCCTGCCCAGCGGTACGTACATCGTGCTCGTATCCGGCAGGGGCGGGGAGTGCTGGGTGAAGCGCCTTGCCATCGTCCGGTAGGACCATGCGGCTCAGCGGTGCCGGTTATCTTGGCCGGGTCACTGCCATGATGATCCCAGACCTCCGCTGGTGGACACTGTCCGCGTGGTTCGTCATGACCGGGGCGTTCGCCCAGCAGAACGACATCCCCCTGCAGCGCGACATCTACCTGGACGTGGAGCGCAACGCAGCCTGCCGCACCGCCCGCATCCACACCGGCCTGAAGCCCGTGATCCAGAGCCGCGCCGACCTCACCGGCGTGATGGGCTTCCGCTCCGACAGCACCCGCCGCTACTACTGGCTCACCGAGGTGCTCTTCCGCCGCCACCTGCTGCAGGTGCGCCAGAAGGGCGTGCGCCTGCACGCCGACCTGATGCTCGACCTGCAGATCGGCCAGGACTTCCGCGACAACACCCGCTTCGCCGACACCACCCGCTTCTACCAGAACACCCGCGGCTTCCGGGTCGCCGGTGACCTGGGTCCGCGCTTCTCCTTCCAGACCGCCTTCTTCGAGAACCAGGCCCTGTACCCGCAATACCTGTGGAACTGGACGCGCGAGGTGGGCGTGGTGCCGGGCCAGGGCCGCGTGAAGCCCTTCAACGGCCGCGCCTACGACTACGCCTGGGCCATGGGCAACGTGAGCTGGACGCCGCGCCGCTGGCTGAACGTGCAGCTGGGGCAGGGGCGCCACCAGGTGGGCCACGGCTACCGCAGCATGCTGCTGAGCGACGCCAGCCCCACCTACCCGTTTCTGAAGCTGAGCCACCTGGGCTGGCAGGACCGCCTGCAGTACAGCACCATCTACGCCCAGCTGAACATGCTGAAACGCCTGCCCACCGGTGAGAGCAGCGAAAGCCTCTTCCTGTGGAAGCGCGCCACCTTCACCCACCTGAGCCTCGACCTGGGCCGAGTGACCGTGGGCCTTTTCGAGGCCTCCATCTTCAAGCGCATCGACAGCGCCGGCGTGCGGCCCTTCAACGCGCTGACGCTGAACCCCGTGATCGGCGTCAACACCCTGGTGAACGGCTTCGACGGGGACCACAAGCAGGTGCTGGGCCTCGACCTGCGCGTGAAGCTCACCGACAAGCTGTACGTGTACGGCCAGGGCGTCACCGACAAGCCCGGGCGCTACGGCTGGCAGGCGGGTTTCCGCTGGTTCAACCTCTTCGGCCTGGACATGCACCTGCAGGCCGAGTACAACAGCGCGCAGCCCTTCCTGTACATGCAGCGCGACGCCCTGACGGCGCACACCCACACCCAGCAGCCGCTGGCCCACCCTTACGGCGCCAACTTCGACGAGGCCGTCGTGATCCTGGACCACCGCATCCGCGGCAAGGTGCTGCTGCAGGCCAAGCTGAACCTGGCCACCTACCGCACCGACGGCCCCGACAGCCTGGCGGCCAACCACGGCAGCGACCTGCTGCTGCCCGACCAGCTGAACGCGCTGCCCGACGGGCCCATCGTGCGGCAGCTCACCTACCTGGACCTGAACGCCAGCTACCTCATCAACCAGATGAGCAACATGCGGTTCACCATCGGCTACTGGATGCGCGACCTGAGCCCGGCGCCCGACCAGCAGAACACCGGCTACCTCTACGCCGCCTTCCGCATGGCCCTGTTCAACCGCTATTACGACTTTTGACCGCGGATGAAGGAGCACGGCTACATCCTGGTCCTCGGCGCGGTGACGTCCTTCATCGTGGTGCTCTTCACCATGCCCAGCCTGATCAAGGTGGCCCGCCTGAAGCACCTGGTGGACGAGCCCGGCGATGCCCGCAAGGTGCACCACCGCAGCGTGCCCACCATCGGCGGCATCATCATCTTCGCCGCCGTCATCTTCTCCTACGCCCTCTGGTTCCCACAGGCGGCCCTGATCGGCGAGGACGGCGAGGGCTACAAGGCCCTCTACCAGGCCATGGGGCAGGCCTACAAGGACTTCAAGTTCGTGCTGGCCGCCATGGTGCTGCTCTTCTTCATCGGCGTCAAGGACGACATCATCGGTTTCAGCCCCGTGAAGAAGCTGGTGGGCCACATGATCGTGGGTTACATCCTGGTGATCACGGCGGACGTCCGCATCACCGACATGCACGGCCTGTTCGGCGTGTACGAGCTGCCGGCGGCGATGAGCATCGCGCTGAGCTTCTTCACCTACGTGGTGCTGGTGAACGCCTTCAACCTCATCGACGGGGTGGATGGCCTGGCGGGCGGCATCGGCCTCATCGCCGCCACGGTCTACGGCGTGTGGCTGTACATGGCCGGCGATATCGCCCTCAGCCTGCTGGCCTTCGTGCTGGCCGGCGCGCTGGTGGGCTTCCTGGTCTTCAACTTCCATCCGGCGCGCATCTTCATGGGCGACAGCGGCTCGCTCATCATCGGCGCCATCATCGCCGTGCTGGCCATGAAGGTGGTGGACCACGACACCAGCCGCCTGCCGCTGGCCCTGCGGCTGATCCCCACGCCCATCTTCACCATGGCCGTGATCGCCTACCCGCTGGTGGACACCCTGCGCATCTTCATCGTGCGCACCGCCCGCGGCGTGTCGCCCCTGGCCGCCGACCGCAATCACATCCACCACCGCCTGATGGACCTGGGGCTGGGCCACCGCCGCACCACCTTCGCCCTGTACGCCTACGCCCTCTCCATCATCGGGCTCAGCCTGCTCACCCGCAAGTGGCACCCCAACGTGGGCCTCATGGTGCTGGGCAGCACGGCCGTGGTGCTCGCGCTGCTGCCCTTCGCCCTGCCGCAGAAGCGCACCACCCCATGAGGCCGCTGCTGCTGTATGGCCTGCTGCTGTGGGCCGGCCTTGTGCACGCCCAGCCGGGCCTCTTCCCGCTGAGCCGCACCCTGGAGGCCCCCTACGCCGCCGGCCTGCACCGCTGGAAGCGCGGCCACCACACCGCCGTGCGGCCCTACCTGCGCGCCGACATCGCCGCACTGCCCGGCACCGACACGCTGCCGCGCCCCGGAGCGCTGCCCTTCCTGGACCGCTGGGCCCGCGGCGACAGCGGCCGCTTCCGCGGCGCCCCGCTCGTGGACCTGCTCGGCGGCCTCTCCAGCGCCCGCACCACCCACCCCGCCTACCGCCTGGGCGCCGGCGGCTGGGCCGAGGTGGACCTGCACCCCTCCCTGACCCTGCACGCCGACGGCATGGGCTGGATGGAACGCTTCCCCGCCCACCTGGACACCCTGGTGCAGGCCTCCGGTGCGGCGCCCTCCGAGGGCTACGCCTACGGCACAAGACCCGCCTACACGCACTATGACTGGAACGCCCATCTCAACTGGACCTCCTCCACCTACTTCAAGATGACCGTGGGGCGCGGCCGCTTCTTCTGGGGCGAGGGCCAGCGGTCGCTGATGCTGTCGGACCACGCCACCAGCTACCCCTACCTGCGCAGCGCCACCACCTTCTGGAAGGTGCGCTACGTGAACCTCTACGCGCTGATGGACGACATCCGCGGCGCCGACGGTGTGCCCCGGCGCTTCCAGCGCAAGGCCACCAGCATGCACTACCTCAGCTACAACGTGACGCCGCGGATCAACTTCGGGCTCTTCGAGGCGGTGAGCTGGCAGGACAACGACCCCGACTACCCGCGCGGCTTCGACTTCAACTACTGGAACCCGGTGATCTTCTACCGCCCGGTGGAGTTCGGCCTGGGCTCGCCGGACAACGCCCTCCTGGGCTTCGCCCTCAACATCAAGGTGGGCTGGCAGAGCCTCTTCTACAGCCAGCTCGTGCTGGACGAGTTCCTGCTGCGCGAGGTGCGCGGCGGCGACGGCTGGTTCGCCAACAAGCAGGGCTTCCAGCTGGGCTGGATGTCCTATGACGCCTTCAAGGTGAAGGGGCTCGATGTGCGGCTGGAGTTCAACTACGTGCGGCCCTTCATGTACACCCACAGCGACACGCGGCAGAACCACGCCCACTTCGCCCAGCCGCTGGCGCACCCCTACGGCAGCAACTTCCACGAGTCGCTCGCCATCGTGGACTGGCGGCGTGGGCGCTGGAGCCTCCGCGAGCACCTCGGCTTCGCGGTGATGGGCCTGGACACCGGCCTCTACTCCTGGGGCAGCGACCTGTACCGCCCGGAGAAGGACCGCCCGGTGCGCGATGCCCAGGGCCGCCTGCAGAACTACGGCTTCTACCTGGCGGCGCCCGTGCAGGCCAACCTGCTGCACAACGAACTGCGCGGCGCCTACGTGCTCAGCGAGCGCGCCGGCCTGCAGGTGGAGGCCGCCTACGTGTTCCGCTCCTTCGTGCCCGGGGTGGGCGACCCGCAGGTGCAGCACTGGGTGCGCGTGGGCATCGCGGCCACCTTCCGCGACCGCTACACCGACCAGCAGCTGCGCACCGGCCGGCCGTGAGCCGGCGAGCCCCGCGAAGGGCTACCTTTGCGCCGCTCCGGAACATACCCGCCTCCCCGTGCAGCGTCCCTCCGCCACCGCCGTCACCGCCCCTGTGGGCCTGTTGCGCGATGCGGCCGCCCTCTTCAAACTGCGACTGGCCAGCCTGGTGGTCTTCTCCGCCGGTCTCGGCTACTGGATGGGCAGCCCCGCTGGCGCGCTTGACGTGGGCGGCCTGCTGGTGCTGCTGCTCGCCGGCACCCTGGTCACCGGTTCCAGCAACGCCTTCAACCAGGTGTGGGAGCTGAACACCGATGCGCTGATGAACCGCACCGCTGAGCGGCCCCTGGTGCGCGGCAGCATGAGCGTCACCACCGCCCTGGTGCTGGCCACCGCCGCGGGCATCGCCGGCCTGTGGATGCTGTGGGCCGCCTTCGGGGCGCTCACCGCCATCCTCGGCCTGCTGAGCCTCTTCATGTACGTGGCCCTCTACACCCCGATGAAGCGCCTCAGCCCCTGGGCCGTGTTCGTCGGGGCCTTCCCCGGCGCCTTTCCGCCCATGCTGGGCCACGTGGCCGCCACCGGCCAGTTCGGCCTCACCCCGGGCCTGCTCTTCGCCGGCCAGTTCATGTGGCAGTTCCCCCACTTCTGGGCCATCGCCTGGGTGCTGCACGAGGACTACGCCCGCGCCGGCTTCCGCCTGCTGCCCAGCGGCGAGCGCGACCGGTCCAGCGCCTTCCTGATCCTTCTGTACACCTTGTTCGTTATCCCCGTCGGCATGCTGCCCTGGGTGTTCGATCGGGTGGGAACGGTGGCCCTG
Source organism: Flavobacteriales bacterium (assembly GCA_020847755.1). Classification (GTDB taxonomy): domain Bacteria; phylum Bacteroidota; class Bacteroidia; order Flavobacteriales_F; family PHOS-HE28; genus PHOS-HE28. Next base: position 6,912 of record JADLBK010000164.1, read on the forward strand.
GCCGTGGCCGTGCTGGCCGGCCTGGTGATGCTCGTCCCCGCCTGGAAGCTCTACCGCACCGGCGACACGCGTCATGCGCGGCGCCTGATGTTCGCCAGCTTCCTCTACCTCCCGGCGGTGCAGCTCGCCTACGTGCTGGACCGCTCATGACCACCTTCACCTACTCCCCGGCCATCGAGGACCTTCCGCGCAAGCTCAAGGCCCGCAAGCTCCTCACCTGGCTCCTGCTCTTCGCCATCGTGATGTTCTTCGCGGGGCTCACCAGCGCCTACGTGGTGAGCATGAGCGGCGGCTACTGGGTGGACATCCGCCTGCCCGACGCCTTTCTGGTGAGCACCGGGTGCATCGCCGTCAGCAGCCTCTTCATCCAGATGGCCCTCACCCGCATGCGCCGCGGCGAGGTGGCTGGCGTGCCCCTGCTCATCGCCTTCACCCTGGCCTTTGGCATCGGCTTCGCCATCAGCCAGTTCCAGGGCTGGGGCCAGTTGGTGGACCGGGGCAACTTCGTGGTGGGCAAGGTGCTGCAGAACACCGGCACCTATGGCCAGGACTGGACCATCCGCCACCAGGGCCAGGCGCTCGTGCTGGAGGACGGCAAGTTCTACCGGCCGGACGACACCCAGCGCCGCAGCCCCGTGAACGCCGAACTGGACGAGCAGAAGAACACCGCCAGCTCCTACATCTACGCCCTCACCGCCGCCCACCTGGCCCACCTGGCCCTGGGTCTGGTGAGCCTCGTGGTGATGCTGGTGCTGGCCGCCCGCGGCGCCTACACCCGGACCGACCATGCCGGCCTGTGGGCCGGCACCATGTACTGGCACTTCCTGGGGCTGCTGTGGGTCTACCTCTTTTTGTTCTTGACCTTCGTTCACTAGGTTTGCGGCCGGACAAACGGAACCCATGGCAGGAGAAGCGACCAAGGCACTGAGCAACGACGTCCTCTGGGGCGGCGGGCGCTCCCCGTTCAGCATCAGCTACGGGAAAATGATGATGTGGTTCTTCCTGGTGTCCGACGCCCTCACCTTCTCCGGCCTGCTGGTGGCCTACGGCTTCGCCCGTCACGCCACCACGGACAGCTGGCCCATCGGCGAGGAGGTGTTCCGCGCCCTGCCCTTCATCCACGGCGACTTCCCGCTCATCTACGTGGCCCTGATGACGGCCATCCTCATCTTCAGCTCCGTCACCATGGTGCTGGCCGTGGAGGCCGGCCATCGCATGGACAAGAAGGGCGTCATCAAGTGGCTCTTCCTGACGGTGATCGGTGGCGCCTTCTTCGTGGGCAGCCAGGCGTGGGAGTGGAGCCACTTCATCCACGGCGGCGGCGGCTACATCACCACGGCCGATGGCAGCAAGTACTGGGTGCACAACGACGACCACGATACGCACGACCCGGCCAATGCCGCCGGTTTCCACCTGGTGAAGGCCAAGCCCGGCCACTACCTGATCCCCGCCGAGGGCGACCACGCCCATGTGGAGGGGGCCGAGGCCCAGGCCCTGTGGAACGACCGCGTGGCCTACATCGATGGGGCCAACATGACCCGCAACGAGTACGGCCCCCCGCAGTACGCCAACTTCTTCTTCTTCATCACCGGTTTCCACGGCTTCCACGTCTTCAGCGGTGTGGTCATCAACCTCATCGTGCTGCTCATGGTGATGCGCGGGGTGTTCCACCGCCGGGGCCACTACGAGATGGTCGAGAAGGCCGGCCTCTATTGGCACTTCGTGGACCTGGTGTGGGTGTTCGTCTTCACCTTCTTCTACCTCCTCTGATCAACCGGACCTGCCGTCATGGAACGCGACGACATCATCGAGTACAGCCTGGACGCCCACCACGGTGAGGAGGAGGGCCGTCGGATCCGACGCAAGATCTGGGTGGTCACCGGCCTGTTGGCCGTGGTCACCACCATCGAAGTGGCGGTGGGCGCCTACTGGAAGCAGTGGTTCGACGCCTCGGCCTGGCACATGATCAAGCTGCTGTACGTGGTGCTCACCCTGGTGAAGGCCGGCTACATCGTCGCCGTGTTCATGCACCTGGGCGACGAGCGCCGCAACATCCGCGCGATCATCCTGCTGCCCTACGCGCTCTTCATCCTCTACCTGCTCTTCATCGCCATCTGGGAGTCGAACTACGTCCACCGCCTGTGGACGGAGTTCCTCTGAGCCGAGGGATGCGCCCCGCGCCACGCTGGAAGAAGCTCGCCGTCCTGGGCGGCATCCCGCTCTTCATCCTGCTCCTGTTCCTCTTCTTCGCTCCGCCGCTGGGCCTGGCGAAGCACCGCTACGCCTTCCTGCCCTACTACGGCCCCAAGGAGGTGAACGCCCCCGGCGACACCACCTACTTCACCGTTCCGCCCTTCGCCTTCACCGACCAGTTCGGCCGGCCCTTCAGCGACCGCGACGTGGAGGGCCGCATCCTGGTGGTCGACTTCTTCTTCACCCGCTGCACCACCATCTGCCCGCGCATGACGCGCCAGATGCAGCAGCTGCAGCTGAAGCTCGACGACGATGCCTTCGACGATGTGGTCTTCCTGAGCCATACGGTGGACCCGGAGAACGACACGGCCGAGGTGCTCAACGCCTACGCCCGCCGCCACCAGGCCGACACCGCCCGCTGGAAGTTCCTCACCGGCCCCAAGGCGGACCTGTACCTGCTGGGCAGCGAGGGCTACTTCCTGGCCGCCCGCGAGGACGTGATGGCGCCCGACGGCTTCCTGCACTCGGAGATGTTCGTGCTGGTGGACAAGGACCGCCACATCCGCGGCTACTACGACGGCACCAGCACGGCCGAGGTGGGGCGCCTGGCCGGCGACATCAAGATGCTGCTGAAGGAGGAGAAGGTGCGCCGGCGCGAGGCCGCCGAGCGCGGCTCGTGAACCCCGGACCCCGCTGAGCGTTCACCCCGCATGCCTCCCCGCGAAGCCCATCCCGCCCGCAGCCTCCGCCTGGAGGAGCGCCCCGCCAAACGCCTCATCTGGACCTTCTCGGCCATCGTCTTCACGGCCGTGGTGGTGCTCAACCGCGTGCAGTTGCCCGCGCCCGGGGGCCTCGACGTGCACGTGTTCGCCCGCATCAACGCCGTGCTCAACAGCCTGGTGAGCGTGCTGCTGCTGGCGGGCCTGTTCACCGCCAAGGCCGGCCGCTGGACCGCCCACCGCGCAGCCATGATGGGCGCCATGGCCCTCAGCGTCCTCTTCCTGGTGAGCTACATCATCCACCACCTCTTCGCCGGCGACACGTCCTTCGGGGGCACCGGTGCGGTGAAGGTGCTGTACTACGTGATCCTGTTCACCCACATCGTGCTGGCCGGCCTCAGCCTGCCCTTCATCCTGTTCACCGCCTACCGCGCCCTGTCCGCGCAGTATCCCGAGCACCGCCGCCTCGCCAGGCGGGTGTGGCCGGTGTGGTTCTACGTGAGCGTCACCGGCGTGGTCGTGTACCTGATGATCAGTCCGTACTACTGATGGGGGGCGTGTCAGCCTACCTTAGCGCCATGCTCCGCCGCGCCTGGCCCATGCTGTTGCTTGTGCTGCTGCTGCTGCTGCCCGCCGAGGCGTGGGCGCAGGGCTGCGCCATGTGCAAGGCCACCGTGGAAGGCCAGCAACAACCCTTCGGAGGTGAGCAGTCGGTGGGGCGGGGGCTCAACCTGGGCATCCTCTACCTGATGGCCGTGCCCTACCTGCTGCTCTTCCTCCTCTTCCGCAAGCGCATCGTGGGCTTCTTCAAGGAGTTCGCCGGCGCCCAGGGGTGAACCGATCATCCGGCTGACGAACTTCGCAGGGCGCCCGATCGGCGCCCGTTCGTTCATGACCATGACGCATCGCACGCTCCGCCTCGGCGCCACCCTCTTCGCAAGCGCCACCCTGCTGCTCACCCACGCCCAGCAGAAGTCCGCCTTCACTTACTCCGATATGCTGATGCTCGACCGCATCAGCGGGCTGGCCGTGGACCCAGCAGGCACCACCGCGCTCTTCACCGTGCGCGCCACCGACATGGAGAAGAACCGCGGCGTGAGCACGCTGTGGATGAAGGACCTGGTGGACCTGAAGAAGCCCGAGGTGAAGGTGCC
>JADLBK010000165.1 GCA_020847755.1 Flavobacteriales bacterium
AGAAGAGGGCGAGCAGCAGGCCGGCGTTCCAGGCCACTCGTTCGCCGCCCAGGCGGTGGGCGATGCGGTAGCCGGCGCGCACCACCACCAGGCTCCAGAGCGCGTGCAGCAGGCGCACGAGCACCATGTTCGCCTCGGGGTCGTTGGCGCCCAGCGCCGCCAGCGCGCGGAACAGCAGGTAGTGCAGCCCCACGTACACGAAGCTGTGGCCGCTGGGGGTGGCGTCGGGGCCCTGGTTCCAGGGCAGCCAGGTATTGTAGTCGGCCGCGTCCACCCAGCTGCGGGCGGGCTCGATCACCAAAAAGTGGTCGTCGTGGGCGAAGTAGCCGGCCGAGAACACGGCGGCCAGCAGGCGGGGCAGCAGGGCGATGAGCGTCAGGGCCGTGAGCGGGTTCCGCCGCAGGGTCGCCAGGTCCATCGGGCGCCAAGGTACGGCCGCCCGCACCGCACTTTTTTCACAGCGGCTTCACCATGGGGCCATGGGCGGCCCGCTAGCTTTGGGCACCCGCCTCCGGCCATGAACATCGTCATCCTCTCGCGCGACAGCAAGCTCTACTCCACCCGCCGGCTGGTCGAGGCCTGCGAGACGCGCGGCCACACCGCGCGCGTGGTGAACCACGTGAAGTGCGACATCCTCATCGAGCGCCGCAACCCGCAGGTGATCTCCGGCGGGCAGCCGCTCACCGATGTGGACGCGATCATCCCGCGCATCGGCGCCAGCGTCACCTTCTACGGCACGGCCGTGGTGCGGCAGTTCGAGATGATGAAGGTGTTCACCACCACCGAGAGCCAGGCGCTGGTGCGCAGCCGCGACAAGCTGCGCAGCATGCAGATCCTCACGCGCAGCGGGGTGGGCATCCCCAAGACGGTGTTCACCAACTACAGCAAGGACGTGGGCAGCATCGTGGACAGCGTGGGCGGTGCGCCGTGCATCATCAAGCTGCTGGAGGGCACCCAGGGCCTGGGGGTGGTGCTGGCCGACACCAAGAAGGCGGCCGTGGCCGTGTGCGAGGCGTTCAACAGCCTGAAGGCGCGCGTCATCGTGCAGGAGTTCATCAAGGAGAGCCGGGGCATCGACGTGCGGGCCTTCGTGGTGGACGGCCGGGTGGTGGGCGCCATGAAGCGCACCGGCAGGGAGGGCGAGTTCCGCAGCAACCTGCACCGAGGCGGCACGGCCCAGCTCATCGAGCTCACCCACGAGGAGGAGGTCACCGCCATCAAGGCCGCCAAGGCGCTGGGCCTGCACGTGGCCGGGGTGGACATGCTGCAGAGCGACCGCGGTCCGCTGGTGATCGAGGTGAACAGCTCGCCCGGGCTGGAAGGCATCGAGGGCGCCACCGGCAAGGACATCGCCGGGGAGATCGTGAAGTTCATCGAGCGGCACGTGTAGCGCACGGGTCACGGCATGGAGGCGCTCTTCACCCCGCTCCGTCTGGGCCCGGTGACCCTGCGGAACCGGTCGCTGCGCGCCGCCGCCTTCGAGGGTATGAGCCCCGCGCACGAGGTGTCCGACGCGCTCATCGCCCTGCACCGGGCCTATGCGGCCGGCGGGGTGGGCATGACCACGGTGGCCTATGCGGCCGTGCAGCGCAGCGGCCTGTCGTTCGCCCATCAGCTGTGGCTGCGGCGGGAGGCCGTGCCGGGCCTGCGGCGCCTCACGGCGGCCGTGCATGCCGAAGGCGCCGCCTGCTCCATCCAGATCGGCCATGCCGGCAACATGGCGGCGTGGTCCGTGGCCGGTGCGCGGCCCATCGCGCCCAGCGCACGGCCCAACCTGTACGGCCCCACCTGGCCGCGCGCCATGCGCGGCACCGACATCGCCGCCACGGTGCGCGCCTTCCACGACGCGGTGCACCTGGCCGCCGACGCCGGCTTCGACGCCATCGAGCTGCACGCCGGCCACGGCTACCTCATCGGCCAGTTCCTCTCGCCCTGGACCAACCGGCGGCGCGATGCATACGGTGGCGACCTGGCCGGCCGCATGCGCTTCATGGACGAGGTGGTCGGCACCGTGCTGGACGCGGCGCGCGGCCGCCTCGCCGTGCTGGTGAAGGTGAACATGAGCGACGGATACAAGGGCGGGCTCGAGGCCGATGAGGCGCTCGAGGTGGCGCGGCGCCTGGAGGCCGCGGGCGCCGATGCCCTGGTCCTCAGCGGCGGCTTCGTCAGCCGATCGCCCATGACCATCCTGCGCGGGGCCATGCCCGTGCGCACCCTCGCGGCCGGCATGCGCGACCCCCTGATGCGCCTGTTCACGCGCGCCTTCGCCGGCCGACTCATCAGGACGGTGCCGTTCACGGAGAACTACTTCCTGCCCGAGGCACGGGCATTCCGGGCCGCGCTGCGCATGCCGCTGGTGTACGTGGGCGGGCTGCGCAGCGCCGAAGGGGTGGCGCAGGTGCTCGACGCGGGCTTCGACGGGGTGGCCTTCGCGCGGGCCCTGCTGGAGGACCCCGGCTTCATCGGGCGTCTGCGCGGGCCGGTGCGTTCGGCGTGCGACACCTGCAACCACTGCGTGGCGGTGATGTACACCGGCCCGGTGGCCTGCATCCGGCACCAGCGGCCATGAGCACCCCGGCGATGGCCCTCATCACCGGTGCCTCCTCGGGCATCGGCCTGCAGCTGGCGCACGAACTGGCGCGGCAGGGCCACCCGCTGGTGCTGGTGAGCGAACGGGCCGACGACCTGATGCGCGCCGCCGGGGCGCTGCGCGAGGCGCACCGCGTGCCGGTGCATGCCGTGGTGCAGGACCTGGCCGTGCCCGGTGCGGCCGATGCGCTGGTGGCGCGCTGCGATGCCGAGGGCTGGCCCGTGGGCCTGCTGGTGAGCAACGCGGGGGTGCTGCTGGCCGGGCCCTTCGTGCAGGAGGCCCCGGAGCGCGTGGCGCGGCTCATGCACCTGCACACCACCGCGGTGGTGGAGCTGTGCCATCGGTTCGGTGCACGGTTCGCGGCCCGTGGCGGGGGCGGCATCCTCACCGTGTCCTCGATCTCCGCGCGCATGCCCTTTCCGGTGATCGCGCTGTACGGGCCGTCCAAGGCCTTCCTGCACCAGTTCACACGGGCCTTGCGGCACGAGCTGCGGCCCGCCGGAGTGCGCGTCACCACCGTGCTGCCCGGCGCCACCGATACGTCGCTCTACGATGAACATGCGGTGGACCGCCGGCTGGCGCTCCGCACGGGCATCATGCAGCGGCCCCATCGCGTGGCGCGCATCGCGGTGCGGGCGTGGCAGCGCGACCGCGCGCAGGTGGTGCCCGGTGCGCTGAACCGTGTCATCTGGTGGCTGCTGCCGGTGCTGCCGCACGGGTTCGTGGCCCTGGCTTATCGCCTGTGGCGCCGCCGGCGCTGATCCCTCTTCAGTCCACCAGCCCGAAGGCCTGCGCCACCAGCCAGGTGCTGTGCAGGTCCACATCACGGCTCACCCAGCTGCGGCGCCCCCCTTGGTCGGGACGGTCGCCCGGGTCGATGGGCAGCTGGTGGCCGAGGCCCTCGAAACGAAAGAACGTCACGACCGCGCGATCGCCGGCGCGGTATTCGCGCCGCTCCACCCGGGCCAGCCCGCGGAAGGCGGTGTCCACCGCGTCGGGCACCGAGTCGGTGCTGGCCACGGCGGTCCACTGCGCCACCAGCGCCAGGCCGTGGCCGAAGCCCACCACCTGGTCCCGCGTGCCGTGCAGCACCAGCAGGGGCGGGTAGGGGGCCTGTCGGTCGGGGTGCAGGCGGGTCACC
>JADLBK010000166.1 GCA_020847755.1 Flavobacteriales bacterium
GCGGACGGTGCCCTGGCCCGTGAAGGCGCGGTGAACGAAGACCTGCTCGCGGCTTTGGAGGCCCTCCCCTTCTATCGCCAGCCCTCGCCGCGTTCGTTGGGGCGCGAGTGGTTCGAGGCGGAGATGCGGCCCCTGATCGACGAACCCGGGATCCTGCTCAGCGACCGCCTGCGCACGGTGAGCGAACACGTGGCCCGCCGCATCGCTGCGGAGCTTGACCGCCACGCGGTGCGCAGCGTACTGGTCACCGGCGGTGGAGCGCACAACGCGCACCTGATCGCCCGGGTGCGCGACCAGAGCGGAGCGGAGCTGCGCGTGCCCGAGGCCCTGCTGGTGGATCTCAAGGAGGCCTACCTGTTCGCCCTGCTGGGCTTGCTGCGCTGGCGGGGCGAGGTGAACGCGCTGGCCTCGGTGACCGGTGCGACGCGCGACAGCGCGGGCGGTGCGGTGTACCTGCCCTGAACGGAGGGCCGCCCGCTATCAACAACCAGGGTTGGAAGAGCGGCGGCCGGGCTCGGGTCGATGGAAATGGTGCCGGTTACCTTTGGCCGCGCCGCACCACGGCGGCCCCGCCCTGATGAAGGAGACCCTGCGGCAGTTCGAGCAACGCGCACCCGAGATCGTGTTCGAGTGGAACGATGCGCCCACCGGTGCGCGGGGCTGGGTGGTGATCAACAGCCTGCGGGGCGGTGCAGCAGGCGGTGGCACACGCATGCGCAAGGGCCTCGACCGCCGCGAGGTGGAGAGCCTGGCCAAGACCATGGAGGTGAAGTTCACGGTGAGCGGTCCGGCCATCGGCGGGGCCAAAAGCGGCATCGACTTCGACCCGGCCGACCCGCGCAAGGCCGAAGTGCTGGAGCGCTGGTACCGGGCGGTGATGCCGTTGCTGAAGAACTACTACGGCACCGGCGGCGACCTCAACGTGGACGAGCTGCACGAGGTGATCCCCATCACCGAGCGCTTCGGCCTGGCGCATCCGCAGGAAGGCGTGGTGAACGGCACCAATCCCGGCGATACGGGGCGCAAGGTGCGGGTGATCGGCCAGCTGCGCACGGGCGTCAGCAAGGTGGTGGAGGACCCGGCCTTCACCCCCGAGGTGGGGCGCTATGCCGTGGCCGACATGATCACCGGCTGGGGCGTGGCCGAGAGCGTGCGCCACTTCTATGGCATCTACGGCGGCGACGTGCAGGGCAAACGCGTGGTGGTGCAGGGCTGGGGCAACGTGGCTTCCGCGGCCGCCTACTACCTGAGCCGCGATGGCGCACGCATCGTGGGCATCATCGACCGCAACGGCGGCCTGGTGGAGCCCGAGGGTCTGAGCCCGACGCGCGTGCGCGAGCTCTTCCTGCGGAAGGACGGCAATGCGCTGCGGAGCGACGGGCTGCTCTCGCATACCGAGGCCGACGCCCGCATCTGGTCCTGCGGGGCCGAGGTCTTCCTGCCGTGCGCGGCCAGCCGGCTCGTGACCCGGGTGCAGGTGGACGCGCTGTGCGATGCCGGCCTGGAGGTGATCGCCAGCGGCGCCAACGTGCCCTTCGCCGACCCCGAGATCTTCTACGGCCCCATCGCCGAGCACGCGGACGGCCGCGTGAGCGTGATCCCCGATTTCATCGCCAACTGCGGCATGGCGCGCGTGTTCGCCTACTGCATGATGGACGGCGCCCAGCTCACCGACCAGGCCATCTTCGGCGATGTCAGCGAGCGCATCGCCGAAGCGCTCCGGCGCACCCACGCCCACCACCCCGGCCGCACGCACCTCACGCGTACGGCCTTCGCCATCGCCCTCGAGCAGCTCACCTGAACACTACGCGGGCACCGCCCCGCGTTGCCCTAAACACCCCGACCCGCATGCCGATCGAGTTCTTCGCCCAGATCCAGGACGCCACCGACGCGGCCCGCCAGGTGCTGGAGCAGACCGCCACCCCCCCCGTGGTACCCCAGGAGACCACCCTGTCCGTGTGGGAACTGATCAAGATGGGGGGCTGGTACATCATGGGACCGCTCGGCCTGATGTCCCTGGCGGCCGTCTACATCATCATCGAGAGGAGCATGGCCATCCGCCGTGCGCTGCGCGAGGAGAAGGACTTCATGGCCAAGCTCCGCGACTACATCCACGAGGGCAAGATCGACAGCGCCCGCAACCTGTGCCAGACCACCAACACCCCCGTGGCGCGCATGCTGGAGAAGGGCATCAACCGCATCGGGAAGCCGATGAAGGACATCGAGGTGAGCATCGAGAACCAGGGCAAGCTGGAGGTCTACCAGCTGGAGAGCGGCCTGCCCATCCTGGCCACGGTCTCCGGCGCGGCGCCGATGCTGGGCTTCCTGGGTACCGTGGTCGGCATGGTCGTCACCTTCCACACCATGGAGGTGAGCGGCGCGGGCGTGGAACTGAGCCAGCTGAGCGGCGGCATGATGCAGGCCATGATCACCACCGTGGCCGGCCTGGTGATCGGCATCCCGGCCTACATCGGCTACAACCTGCTGGTGGCCCGCGTGAACAAGGTGGTGCAGAAGATGGAGTCGCGCACGATCGAATTCATGGAGGTGCTCGAATCGCCCGCCAAGTAAGCCTGCACCGTGGCGCTCCGCTCCAGCAACAAGATCGACGCAGGCTTCAGCCTGAGCAGCATGACCGACCTGGTCTTCCTGCTCCTGATCTTCTTCGTCATCATCAGCACCATGGTGAGCCCCACCACCCTGCCGGTGGACCTGCCCATCAGCGCCAACAAGACGAAGGAGAAACCCCAGGTGGGCGTGCGCATCGATGCCGACCAGCACTTCAGCGTCAACAACGAGCTTATCGATCCCCTGGACCTGGAAGGTGTACTGAAGGACCGGATGGCGGCCGTGCAGGGTGAGAAGAACCTGGTGATCCATGTGGACCAGAGCGTGCCGGCGGGCGTCACCGTGGGCGTGATGGAGATCGCCAAGCGCAACCAATGGAAGGTGATCCTGGCCACGCGGCCCAAGTGACCCATGGCGATCCGCAGCACCCATAAGATCGACGCGGGCTTCAGCCTCAGCAGCATGACCGACCTGGTCTTCCTGCTGCTGATCTTCTTCGTGATCGTGAGCACGATGGTGAGCCCCTTCGCGCTGCCGGTGGACCTGCCCAAGGGGCGCACCAAGCCGTCCAAGGAGCCGCCCAAGGTGGCCCTGCGGTTGGAGAGCGCGGACAAGGCCCTGCTCAACGGCCAACCCGTGGACCCGGCCGGGCTGGAACCGGCCTTGATCGCCGAGATGGCCAAGCATGGTGCACAGGACGCCATCGTGCTTCGCGTGGCCCAGGAGGTGCCCACCGGCGTGATGGTGAACGTGCTCGACATCGCCAAACGCAACAAGTGGCGCATCGTGCTGGCCGGAGCGCCGACCCCGGCCGCCGCACCCGCCGAAGCGCCCACCACACCGGCCGCAGCCCCGACCGGACCATGACGACGGCAGCCCTCCACGCGCAACGACGCGACCGGACCACCGGCGCGGTGGCCACCATCGTGCTTCACCTGCTGTTGCTGCTGCTGTTCCTCTTCGTGGGCCTCACCGAGTACGATCCCCCGATCCCGGAGGAAACGGTGGAGGTGGCCATGGCCGACTTCGGCACCGACCTGGCGGGCAGTGGCGACGTGGAGACCCCCGACCCCGGCGACCAAAGCCAGAGCGCCGCAGCGGCCACCAGTGATGAACAGCCGGAAGAGGTGGCCACCGACGACGCCAGTGATGTGGAGGTGAACAAGCCCAACGACAAACCGAAGGAGAAGCCGAAGGACACGCCCAAGCCCACCAAACCCAAGGAGCCCACCATCAGCACCGGCCTTCAGAACGCGCTGAACCAATGGGGCAACAAGGGCAGCGGCCAGAGCGGCGAAGGCACGTCCGACCAAAGCGGCAACCAGGGCGTGCCCAGCGGTGAACCCGACGGGCTGGGCACCTTCCATGGCAACGGCTGGGACATCCGCCTGGGCGGACGCGGCTTGGCCCGGGGCCCGAACATCACCGACAAGCCGAGCGAGGGCGGCAAGGTGGTGCTGAACATCTTCGTGGACCGCACCGGCAAGGTGACGCGCGTGACCCAGAACCTGGACAAGAGCACCACCACAAGCCAGACCCTCTTCAACATCGCCCGCAAGGCCGCCATGGCCTGTGCCTTCACCCCGAAGCCCGATGCGGCGGCCGAACAGAAGGGCGAGATGACCTTCGTGTTCATCCTCGAATAAGGGAGGCATGACCTACCCCGAGACCATGGCCTACCTGCAGGCCCGCCTGCCCATGTTCCACCGCGTGGGCAAGGCCGCCTACAAGGCCGACCTGCACACCACCGAGGCGCTCATGGCAGCTTTGGGCCATCCCGAGCGTGGGCTGCGGTGCGTGCATGTGGCCGGCACCAACGGCAAGGGCAGCACCAGCCACATGCTGGCGGCCGTCCTCCAGCACGCCGGCCTGCGCACCGGCCTCACCACCAGCCCGCACCTCACCGACTTCCGCGAGCGGGTGCGCGTCAATGGCGCCATGATCACGGAGCAGGACGTGGTCCGTTTCGTGGAAGCGCATCGGGCCGTGTTCGAGCCGCTCGCGCCCAGCTTCTTCGAATGGAGCATCGCCCTGGCCTTCGACCATTTCCGCGCCCAGCAGGTGGACATCGCCGTGGTGGAGACCGGCCTCGGTGGCCGCCTGGACAGCACCAACGTCGTGAGCCCGGACGTGGCCGTGATCACGAACATCGGTTGGGACCACGCGGACCTGCTGGGCGGCACGTTGGAGGCCATCGCGGGCGAGAAGGCGGGCATCATCAAGCCGGGCGTGCCCGTGGTGATCGGCGAGGCCGAAGGGCCGATCGACGCACTGTTCCGCGCGCGCGCCTCCAGCGTGGGCGCCCCCCTGTTCCACGTGGACCCTGAACGGCCCCTGCCCGTGCCCCCCGGGCTGACCGGAGCGCACCAGGAGCGCAACGCCTGCACGGTGCTCACCGTGGTGGACCGCTTGCGCGAACGCGGCTGGCGGATCCCCGACGAGGCGGTGGTGCGCGGGCTCACCGACGTGGTGGCCACCACCGGGCTGCGGGGCCGGTGGCAGGTGCTGGGCCGATCACCCGTGGTGATCGCCGACGTGGCGCACAACGCGGACGGGCTGGCCACCGTGCGCGCCCAGCTCCAGCGCACGCCCCATCGGAACCTGCATGTGGTGCTGGGCCTCGTGAACGACAAGGACCTGGGACCGGCCCTGCGGCAGCTGCCCACCACCGCGCGCTACCACTTCTGCAAGGCCGACATTCCGCGCGGGTTGGACGCGGCGACGCTGGCGGAGGAGGCCGCGGCCTTCGGGCTGATCGGCCAGGTGCATGCCTCGGTGCGGCAGGCCTTCGAGGCCGCCCGTGCGGCCGCCGGTCCGGATGACCTGGTGCTGGTCACCGGCAGCGTGTTCGTGGTGGCGGAGGTCCTGTGAAGGGTTGGGCTGCGTCCGGAACGCCCAGCACCCATCGATCCGCCCAGGAACAAGGAACCCCGCCGAAGCGGGGTTTTCGTGGGACCTACTGGATCCGGACCAGTGACCTTCCCGCCTGTGGGCGGGACGCTCTGGACCAGCCGATCCGTGCAGGAACAAGAAACCCCGCCGAAGCGGGGCTTTCGTGGGACCTACTGGATTCGAACCAGTGACCTCATGCGTGTGAAGCATGCGCTCTGAACCAGCTGAGCTAAGGTCCCGATGGGGGCGCGAAAGTAAGAAAGAACGTCGTCGGTGGAAGCAGCCGGATCCGGACCAGCGACCCTCCCGCCCGCAGGCGGGATGCCCTGAACCAGCGGACCCCACCAACGGTCACCGAACACGTGCATAGAACGAACTCCGTGGAAGCAGCCGGATTCGAACCAGCGACCCTCTGCTTGTAAGGCAGATGCTCTGAACCAGCTGAGCTATGCTTCCCTTGTCCGTGGAGCGGTTCTCCGCGGAGCGGGCGCGAAGGTAGCCGCACGCAGCGGATGGTGCATCGCGCGGTCCGGTCGGTCTCTGGAAGCCCGCCGCTGGAGCATGGGCAGGCCGTGGTTCGACACTGGTCAGGCAGGTGCGGCACTTGAGCTATCCGCACGGTGCTTCGAAGGTGTTTTTGTTCAACAGATGGCACTATCGCATCAACATGGCAAGGGCTCGGAAAGGCGCCCTGCGTTCATGGCCTGTACATAATGGGCTGTATTTCTAGGCCTTAGGGTCCAAGTGTCAGAGGGATGTCAGGTTTGTTCAATGATCGAATAAAAATATTGGACAAAAACTTGGAGCGGATCGTTCGTCCCCCTACTTTTGTCCAAGTCTTGAACGAAAACCTTAAACACACGACCATGTCCACCCTCGAGTTCCAGCAGCAATTGGTCGGTCTCCGCCAGCAACTGTATTACTTCGCGTTGAGCCTGACGAAGGACCGCGACGATGCCCTTGACCTCCTGCAGGAGAGTTCGCTGCGCGCGCTCACCTTCCAGGAGAAGTTCAAGGAGAACACCAACCTGAAGGCGTGGTTGTACACCATCATGAAGAACACCTTCATCAACGACCATCGCCGCCAGAAGCGCACGCGTGTGCTGATGGACAGCGTGGAGCGGGAGCGGACGACGGTGCGTCGGGTGCAGACCCCGGCGACGGCCGAGAGCCGGATGGTGCGTTCGGAACTGGACCGCAGCCTGGACCAGTTGGACACCACCTTCCGTGAGCCGTTCGTGATGCACCATGAAGGCTTCAAGTACCATGAGATCGCCGACCACTTGGGCATTCCGGTGGGCACGGTGAAGAGCAGGATCCATCAGGCCCGGCAGCGTCTCATGCGCATGCTCACGGACAAACCGCTGGCCGCTTGAGCCGTTCCGCCCTCGTCATCGGTGCCGGTTTCGCCGGCATCTCCGCGGCCGCCGACCTGGCCAAGCGCGGCTTCTCCGTCACCGTGGTGGAGAAGAACGCCACGCCGGGCGGTCGGGCGAGGGTGCTGCGGGAGAACGGATACGTGTTCGACATGGGGCCCAGCTGGTACTGGATGCCCGAAGTGTTCGAACAGTGGTTCGTCCATTTCGGTCAGCGCGTCAGCGACCACTACGACCTGGTGCGTCTCGACCCGTCGTACCAGGTGATCTTCGGCGACAACGACGCCTGGTCGATCCCCGCCACGCGGCCGGCCCTGCGCGCCTTCTTCGAGCAGATGGAGACCGGTGCGGGCGCTCAGTTGGACCGGTTCCTGGAGGAGGCCGGCGTGAAGTACGAACTGGGCATGCACGAACTGGTGCACCGCCCGAGCCTGACCTGGGGCGAATACGCACATCCCAAGCTCATCACCGGTATCCTGCGTAGCACTGTGTTCCGCTCGCTCCGCGCCCACGTGGCGGACCACTTCCGGAGCCCCCGCTTGCGGCAGCTCATGGAGTTCCCGGTGCTCTTCCTGGGGGCCACTCCGGCCCGGACCCCGGCTCTGTACAGCTTGATGAACTACGCGGACATGGCGCTGGGCACCTGGTATCCGATGGGCGGCATGGGCCGCATCGTGGACGGCATGGTGCGGGTGGCCGAGGCACAGGGTGCGCGCTTCCTGTACGACCATGCGGTGGAGCGCATCCTGGTGCAGAACGCCAGGGCCGTGGGCGTGCGCACAAGACGCGGCGATCTCTTCGCCGATGTGGTGGTGGCCGGCGCCGACTACCACCATGTGGACCAGCATCTGCTTCCCGTAGAGCTTCGAGCCTACACACCATCCTACTGGGAGCGGCGCGTGATGGCCCCGTCCTCCCTGCTTTTCTACCTCGGCTTCGACACCCGGCTGAAGAAGCTCCTTCACCACAGCCTGTTCTTCGACGAGGACCTTGACCGCCATGCCAGCGAGATCTACGATGCGCCGCAATGGCCGAGCAGACCGTTGATGTACGTGTCCGCCTCGTCGGTCACCGACCCGGGCGTCGCGCCGCCAGGGCACGAGAACGTGGTCACGCTCATCCCGATCGCACCCGGCCTGCCCGACGGACCGGAGGTGCGGCAGCGCTACCTGGACCAGGTGCTTGACCGCCTGACCCGCCACACCGGCCAGGACCTGCGGCGCCACCTGGTGCATCAGCGCAGCTACTGCATCGCCGATTTCGAGCAGGACTACAATGCGTTCAGGGGCAATGCGTACGGTCTGGCGAACACCTTGCTGCAGACCGCTGTTCTGAAGCCCAGGATGAAGAGCCGCAAAGTGGCCGGGCTCTACTACACCGGGCAGCTCACCGTACCAGGCCCCGGAGTACCGCCGGCGATCATCAGCGGCCAGGTGGTGGCCGGCCTGGTGGACAAGGACCTCCAACGCATGCACGCATGAACACGATCGCCCTGTACGATGCGGTGTGCCTGAAGGCCAGCCGGCATACCACGTACAGCTACAGCACATCCTTCTCGCTGGGGATCCGCTCGCTGGACCGCCGCTACCACGACCCCATTCACGCCATCTACGGCTTCGTGCGCTTCGCCGACGAGATCGTCGACACCTTCCACGCGCATGACAAGGCCACCCTGCTCCAACGGTTCCGCAACGACACCTACACGGCCATCGCCGAAGGCATCAGCCTGAACCCCATCCTGCACAGTTTCCAGCAGGTGGTGAACCGCTACGGCATCGAGCGGGAGCTGTATGACACCTTTCTGAACAGCATGGACATGGACCTGCGGGACACCACCCATGACCTCGGGAGCTACGAGCAGTACATCCTGGGCAGCGCGGAGGTGGTGGGGCTGATGTGCCTGCGGGTGTTCTGCGAGGGGGACAACGCACTGTACGACCGGTTGCGCACCCCGGCCATGCGTCTGGGCGCGGCCTTCCAGAAGGTTAATTTCCTGCGCGACCTGAAGGACGACCACCACAGCCTGGGCCGCACCTACTTCCCGGGCGTGGACGTGAGCCGGATGGACGACACGACGAAACGCGCGATCGAGGCCGACATCGCGGCCGACTTCGACGCGGCCATCCTGGGCATCCGTCAGCTGCCGCGCGGCGCGCGCTTCGGGGTGTACATCGCCTACGTGTACTACCTCAACCTCTTCCGGAAGATCAAGGCGCTGCCCACCGAGCGCATCCTGCGCGAACGCGTGCGTGTGCGCAACCGCCGCAAACTCGCGCTGCTCACCACGAGCTATCTCCGCCACAGCTTCGGCCTGCTCTGATGGTGACCGTGCGTGACCTGAAGGACCTTGTCGTGCTCGTGGACGAGCAGGATGTGCCCATCGGCACCCGCGGCAAGATGGACGCCCACCGCAGCGGTGAACTGCATCGCGCCTTCTCGGTCTTCGTCTTCGACGCGCAGGACCGGCTGATCCTGCAGCAGCGGGCGCTGGGCAAATACCACAGCGGTGGCCTTTGGACGAACACCTGTTGCAGCCACCCGCGCCCCGGCGAACCGGTGGCCGAGGCGGCCGTCCGCCGTCTGCGCGAGGAGATGGGCATTGTCTGCCAGGGCCTTGAGCATCAGTTCAGCTTCATCTACCGTGCCGAGGTGGGCAACGGCTTGGTGGAACACGAGCTCGACCACGTGCTCTTCGCCCGGCACGGCGGAGATGTCCGGCCGGACGAGCGCGAGGCGATGGCTTGGCGTGCGGTGACCGATGAGGAGCTGGACCATGAGCTTCGGACCCGGCCTGACCGGTTCACCGCATGGCTGAGGAGCTGCTGGCCCCTGGTGAAAGAGCGTCGCGGTGCCGCGTTGCGCCATGCGGTGTGACCCCGCTCCGTCATCACCTGCCTACCGTTCCGATGAGCACGACCCGCCCTGCCGTCTGCATCCATTGGTTCCGTCGCGACCTGCGCCTGGAGGACAACCACGGCCTCTTCCGCGCGCTGCGCGAACACGGCGAGGTGCTGCCCCTGTTCATCTTCGACACGGACATCCTGGACCGGCTCGAGGACAAGCATGACCGCCGGGTGGACTTCATCCACCGCGCCCTCGCCGGACTTCAGGATCACCTGGTGAAGTTCGGGTCCACACTGGTGGTGGAGCACGGCCGTCCCATCGAGGTGTGGAAGCGCGTGCTGGACCGGTTCGACGTGCAGGCCGTCACCGCCAACCACGATCACGAACCATACGGCAACGCACGGGACAAGGCCGTGGGCGAATTGCTGGTCTCGCGCGGCATACCGTTCCGCACCTTCAAGGACATCAGCATCTTCGAGCGAGGCGAGGTGGTGAAGGATGACGGCGGCGCTTACACCGTGTACACACCGTACATGCGAAAATGGAGGAGCCAGTTCAGGCCTGAACTGGCCGATGCGTTCCCGAGCTGCAGGCATACCGACCGGTTCCACCGGACGGAACCGCTGCCCATGCCCACACTGGAACGGATCGGGTTCGCACCGACGGACCTGCACATCCCTCCGGCTCACGTGAGCGACGACCTTCTGCGCCATTACGAACGGACGCGGGATGTACCGGCCATGGCGGGTACGAGCCGGATGAGCGTTCATCTACGCTTCGGCACGGTGAGCGTGCGCGAACTGGTACGCAGGTCGTTCAGCACGAGCCCCAAATACCTGAACGAGCTCATCTGGCGCGAGTTCTACATGCAGGTCCTCTGGCATCACCCGCACGCCGTTGAACGGGCCATCAAGCCCGGCTACGACCGGATCGCCTGGCGGAAGGACGAACAAGAGCTCACGTTGTGGGCCCAGGGGCGCACCGGCTACCCGCTGGTGGATGCGGGCATGCGCGAGCTGAACGCCACGGGGTTGATGCACAACCGGGTGCGCATGGTGGTGGCCAGTTTCCTCACCAAGCACCTGCTCATCGACTGGCGCTGGGGCGAGTCGGTCTTCGCCGCCAGGCTGCTGGACTTCGAGCTGAGCAGCAACAACGGCGGCTGGCAATGGGCGAGCGGATCGGGCTGCGATGCCGCCCCGTACTTCCGCGTCTTCAACCCGGCGTTGCAGCAGCAGAGATTCGACCCGCAGTTAAAATATGTGAAGCGCTGGGTGCCCGAGGTGGGTTCGGCAAACTATGTGCAGCCCATGGTCGTTCATGAAGTGGCCCGGCAACGCGCGCTGAAAGCATACGCCGAAGCGCTGCGGGAAGGGCCACGACGAACCGAAGCACACCCTCAATTGTTCAACTGAACGAACATGCCACGCAAAAAGAAAGCCCTCATCCTCGCCCAACCGGTCCGCGAAGGGATCGAGCGCATCAAGGTCCGCCTCGACGCCCGGACGGTGATCACGCTCGCGAGCCGCAAGGCGCTCGAGTTCTGGAAACAACGTTACCCCAAGGCCGAGGTCATCGGTTGATGCCATGAAGGTGCATGTGCTGGAACGGACCCAGGTCCTCCCGATCCCCATCGATCAGGCATGGGCGTTCTTCAGCACCCCTCGGAATCTGGCGCTCATCACACCACCGGAGCTGGGGCTGCGCATCCGCGAGCCCTTCGACGACCGCCCCGCGCACAACGGCCAGCTCATCCGCTACACGGTGCGTCCCTTGCTGGGCATTCCCCTGCCGTGGCTCACGCGCATCGAACGGGTGAGCGCCCCCGTCCATTTCGCGGACACCCAGCTCAGTGGACCTTACGCCCGCTGGAACCACGAACACCGGTTCGAGGCTGTCCCCGAGGGCACGCGCATGCATGACCGGGTGGAATACGCCCTGCCCCTGGGCCCGCTGGGGGAGTTGATGCATCGGCTGCTCGTGCGCCGCCGGTTGGAGCGCATCTTCGAGTTCCGACGCCACGTGCTGGAGGGTCTATTCCCCGGGCCCCTGGTGCTTCATCCGCGTATCGCCGCCGCATGAGCACGTGGATGATCCCGCTGGTGATCACCGCCACCTTCGTCGCCATGGAGGCGGTGGCCTGGGCCACACACAAGTACGTCATGCACGGCCTGCTCTGGTCCCTTCACAAAGACCATCATCATAAGGATCACCACAGCACGCTCGAGCGCAACGATTGGTTCTTCGTGATCTTCGCCCTTCCTTCGATGGCCTTGTTCATTCTCGGTGGCCAGTTGGGGGCTCACACGCCCTGGGGATGGATGGGATTGGGGATCCTGCTTTACGGCATCGCCTACTTCCTGGTCCACGAGGTGTTCATCCACCGGAGGCTGCCGTGGTTCCGTGACACGCGGAACGCTTATCTTCTGGCCGCGCGTCGTGCGCACAAGATGCATCACAAACACTTGGGCCGCGAGCACGGTGAATGCTTCGGCATGCTCGTGTTCCCGTTCCGGTTCCTTCGCGAGATGCGGCGCGGCCGCAGCAATTCGGAGGCTCAGCCTCAGGGACAGGCCTCCATGCGCATGGGCACCTCCACGTCGGGCGGGCTGAGGTAAGGAATGTCCAGCGCCAGACCGCGCACGAGAAGGAGTGCCGCCATCAAGACATAGCCTGCGGGTGCCCACCGGGCAAGTCGGGTCCTGAACCGAGCACCGAGCGTTGCGCCTGCCGAACGCACGGCGAACAAGGCCGGCCAGGTGCCGGCCCCGAAGGCGGCCATGAACAGGGCGCCGTTCATCGGTCCCTCCTGCGCGAGCGCTCCGGCCACGGCCACGTACACCATGCCGCAGGGCAGAAGTCCATTGAGCATTCCGGTGATGAGCACGGCCGGTGCGCTGCTCCGGCGCAGCCGGCGTGCGACGGCGGAACGCAGGCGTGCCACCCAGGCCGAAGGCACCATG
This sequence comes from Flavobacteriales bacterium, assembly GCA_020847755.1. GTDB lineage: Bacteria > Bacteroidota > Bacteroidia > Flavobacteriales_F > PHOS-HE28 > PHOS-HE28. The sequence continues at coordinate 12,644 of JADLBK010000166.1, forward strand.
GGGCGATGCAGCCGTGCCGCCAGGGCCGGCACCACCAGGGCTGCCAGCATCAGCACGGCCAGCGCGATCGCCACGAACCGCTGAACGCCGGCCAGGCCCAGTCCGCGACCGAACAGGCCGAACAGGGCACCGATGACCATGTAGGTGATCACCCGGCCGGTGTTGAGGAGCACGGTGGTCCGCATCGGGGCGCCTCCCTGCCCCACGGCCAGATGCAGCGGGCCGCACATGGCCACGCAGTGGGCGCTGCCCAGGACCCCCAGGACGAGCGCGGGGACCATCACGGCGATCATGGCACCACGATCCGTTCCTCGACCAGACCGATGCCCGCTGGACCGGTCCATTCCAATTCGGCCTTGTACATCCCGCGCAGGAGGTCGGTCACAGGAACAGCGCACCGGCCGTCCGCCCGGCACAGCACCTCGAACGCCCGGTCGGCACGTTCATCGGACGGACGCTGGAGACGGAGGGTGGCGCGGGCCGGCGTGTCGCCGTGGAACGCGATGAGGAGCGAATCACCCTTCACCTGAAAGGCCACCCGGTCGGGGCCCGCGCGATGGAGCTTGTCCAGTCGTTCCTGATAGCGGAGCTCCTGGGCATAATAATCCTCGGCCACGAGCTGCTCCTGCTCCTGGATGGCCTTGACCATGAAGCCTGCCATGAGCCCGATGAAGGCCATCATGGTGAGCGTGACCCCTGTTCCCCAGCTGAACTTCATGGTGTGTTGGTATTGATGGGCCCGACAAAGGTGGTGGAGACCTCCTCCAACAGACGGTCGTTCGCGTACACCCCGATGTTGACCTTGGTCTTCATGCCGCTCATGGCCGAAGGGTCGAGGATGATGAACAGGCTGCCTTGTGTCAGCGCGGCCGGTTGCAGCCCGATCTCCTTGCCGACCAGTTCGATGGAGCCCTTCACGTTCTCCAGGACGAAACGGATGGGCATGTCGCGGGAGGTCTTGTTCACCACCTTGTAGTTGTAAAGGTTGCTGATGCGACCGTCGGGACGGGACTGGTAGAGCATGCCGGGGGTCCGAAGCACCGTGGTCTCCACATCGCTGCGCAGCACGATGAGCGTGAGGATGACCCCGATGAGCACCACGAGCACGGCACTGTACGCCTTCATGCGCGTGGTCCACCGGAAGGGTTTGCGCTCGGCGATCTCGGACTCGCTCGCATAGCGGATCAAGCCCTTCGGCAGCCCGACGGCGCCCATCATGTGATCGCAGGCATCGATGCAGGCGGTGCAGTTCACACACTCCAGCTGGGTGCCGTTCCGGATATCGATCCCTGTGGGACAGACGTGCACGCAGGCCTTGCAGTCGATGCAGTCGCCCTTGCCGACGGATCCGCGGTCCTCGCCTTTGCGGAAGTGGGCACGCTGTTCGCCGCGCACGCGGTCATAGGCGATCACCACCGACTGGCGGTCGAGCAGGACGCCCTGTAGCCGACCATACGGGCATACCGTGGTGCATACCTGCTCGCGCAGGAAGGCGAACACCCCGTAGAACACCAGGGAGAAGCCGAACATGGCGGCAAGGCCGCCCAAGTGCTGTCCGGGGGGCTCGGTGACGATCTGGATCAGCCGTTCGCTGCCGATGATGTAGCCGAGGAAGGTATTGCCGATGACGAAGGCCACCAGGAAGAAAAGCACATGCTTGGCCGCCTTGCGCATCAGCTTGTCCATGTCCATCGCTCGCCTGTTCAGGGCCTGCTGCTGCTTCCAATCGCCTTCGATCCAGTATTCGATGCGGCGGTACACCAGTTCCATGAACACGGTCTGCGGGCAGGCCCAACCGCAGAACAGGCGCCCGAAGGCCACGGTGAACAGGGCGATGAAGACGATGCTGGCGATGAAGCCGAGCACGAAAAGATGGATATCCTGAGGCCAAAAGGTCTGGCCCAGGATGACGAAGCGGCGACCGAGGACATCCAACTGCAACAGCGGCTCACCGCCGATGCGCAGGAAGGGCCCCACCAAAAGGAACGCGAGCAACGTGTAACCGAACGCCACGCGCCGGTTGAACCACTTGCCGGAGGGTTTCTTCGGATAGACCCAGACCCGCTTGCCCTGCTTGTCGACCGTCGCAATGGAATCGCGGAAGCTCTCGTCGACGGCCGGGATGCCCTCGTTGTCCTTCATTTCACTTGAGGGCCGCCACGGCGGTGCTGTCCGTCGTGACAACGGCGGCACTGTCCGCCGGAGCGGTGGTGGTCGCTTCCTTCCAAAGCTCACCTTCCGGGGCCTTGGCGTTCGGCGGGTTCGTGCCGTGCAGCTTCAGGATGTAACTGGTCACGGCCTGCATCTCCGCTGGTTTAAGCTGGGCCTTCCAGGCGATCATGCCCTTCTCCGGCACCCCGTACTTGATGGTCTTGAACACGTTCTGCACCCCTCCTCCATGGATCCAGTGGTCATCGGTGAGGTTCGGACCGACGCCTCCTTCTCCGGCGCCACCATGGCAGGCCTTGCAGTAGGCATCGAACGTGGCCCGCCCCCCGGCGATGGCGGCCTCATCGGTGAGCGCCGTCACGTTGGTCTCGTCCACCATGCCGGCGAACTGGGCGAGGTAGGCATCCACATCGGCCTTGGCCTGGGCCATCTCCTGGCGGTACTCCTCTTCCTGCGTCGGCCAGATGTCCAGCACGTGGACGTTCAGCAGGAACACCACGCTCCAGATCACCGTGCCATAGAACAGCCAGAGCCACCAGGGCGGCAGCACGTTGTCCAGCTCGCGGATGCCGTCATACTCATGGTGCATGAGCACATCCTTCTCCTGCTCCACCTTCACCGAGCGGGTGAGGCGCTGGAGGATGCCATCGGCGAACGTTGGACCCTCTGCGACCGAGGGCGTGTCGACCTCCTCCTTGCCGGAGAGCGTGCGGGCCATGCCGCGCACCACGGAGAGCTGCCCGACGATGATGGCGAAGAGGATCACATTGATGGCGATCATCCACCACATGAGGGCGTTCACGGAGATGAGCACCGTGTTCATGCCCGTGGCCGCATGCAGATCGGCGGAGGCACCGAGCCCGACCAGGCAGAGGAGCCCGGCGGCACGTCGGCCCTTCAGGTAGTCGGCCCACACCGTGCCGGTACCACCCAGCGTGCGCAGGATGCCGGACAAGGAGAGGATGATCACCACCTGCAGCACGGCGACGGCCAGCAGCAGATAAACGATCTCCATGGATGCCGGAGCGGGTGCGGCGGCGATGACGGCATCGGCGGCCTGCGCCCGGACCACGGTGGTGCTGAGCATGGCTGCCCCGAGCGGGAGCAGGCGTTCCTTCCAGGAGGTCATGGTCTTCATGGATGAAGCGTTCTGTCGGTGGTGGTGTCGGAGAAGGGCAGCTCCTCCAGGTGCTTGATGCGGCGCCGGTCGCTCGTGAGCACCAGCAGGCTGGCGGCGATGAACACCGTCAGGAAGATGACAAAGGCCAGGAGCGGGAACAGGTCCACGCCCTCGATGGAGGTCAGGTGGTGCTTGATGAACTTCAACATGGCCGCTGGTGTCCTGCGTGGTGATCACTTGGCCGCCGTGGCCTGTGCGGGCGCCTTCGGACGGATGTCGGTGCCCAGGCGCTGCAGGTAGGCGATCAATGCCACGATCTCCAGTTCGGGGTTCGTCTCGATCTTGTCCTTCTTCAGGCTGGCGACGATGGCGTCGGCCTGGGCCGACAGGTCGGTGTTCGCCTGGTCCGCGTACCCTTCCGGATAGGGCACCCCCAGGGTCTGCATCGCGCGGATCTTGGCGGGTGTGCTGGCCACATCGATCGGCGTCTCGTACAGCCAGGGGTAGGCCGGCATCAGCGAGCCGGCGCTCATGCTGGTGGGATCGAACATGTGGTAGTAATGCCAGCTATCGGGGTACTTCCCTCCCACCCGATGCAGGTCCGGCCCCGTGCGTTTGCTGCCCCACTGGAAGGGGTGGTCGTAGACGAACTCGCCCGCCTTGCTGTATTCCCCGTAGCGCTCCGTCTCGCTGCGGAAGGGGCGGACCATCTGGGAGTGGCAGGTGTAGCAGCCTTCGCGGATGTAGATGTCCCTGCCTTGGAGCTCAAGGGGAGTGTAGGGTTTCACGCTGGCGATGGTGGGCACGTTGCTCTTGATGAGGAAGGTCGGAACCAGCTCGAAGACGCCGCCGATGGCCACCAGAACAAGGCTCACCACGAGCATCTGGATGGGCCTGCGCTCGATCCAGCGGTGCCAGTGACCGGCGCTCTCTCCGGCGTACTCCTTCTCGAGGGCCGGCGCCTCGGCCTCTTCATCCTTGATGAGCCTGCCGGCAGCCGCAGTGCGCCACACGTTGTATACCATGATCAACGCACCGGTCAGGTACAGCGTTCCACCAAGTCCGCGCAGCCAGTACGCATACTTGATCTGCAGCACGGTGTCCAGGAAGTTCTTGTACACCAGGTAACCGTCAGGTGTGAACTGCTTCCACATCAGGCTCTGGGTGAAGCCGGCGAAGTAGAGCGGTACGGCATAGAACACGATGCCCAGGGTACCGATCCAGAAGTGGGCGTTGGCCAGGCCCTTGCTGTACAGCTTCGTGCCGAACAGGCGCGGCACCAGCCAGTACACCATGCCGAAGGTGAAGAAGCCGTTCCAGCCCAGGCCGCCGACGTGAACGTGGGCAATGGTCCAGTCCGTGAAGTGGCTGATGCTGTTGAAGAACTTGGTGCTGAGCAGCGGCCCCTCGAGCGTGGCCATGCCGTAGCAGGTGATGGCCACCACGAAGAACTTCAGGATGGGATCCTCGCGCACCCGGTCCCAGGCACCGCGCAGGGTGAGCAGGCCATTGAGCATGCCGCCCCAGCTCGGTGCGATGAGCATGATGCTGAAGACCGTGCCGAGGCTCTGCGCCCAGTCCGGCAGCGAACTGTAGAGCAGGTGGTGCGGGCCGGCCCAGATGTAGATGAAGATGAGCGCCCAGAAGTGGATGATCGAGAGCTTGTAGCTGTAAACCGGGCGGTTGGCCGCCTTGGGCATGAAGTAGTACATCAGACCCAGATAGGGCGTGGTGAGGAAGAAGGCCACGGCGTTGTGCCCATACCACCATTGCACAAGCGCATCCTGCACGCCGGCGTACCAGCTGTAGCTCTTGAAGAGGCTCACCGGCACCTCGAAGCTGTTGACGATGTGCAGCATGGCCACGGTGACCCAGGTGGCGATGTAGAACCAGATGGCCACGTAGAGGTGACGCTCGCGGCGCTTGAGGATGGTGCCGAACATGTTGATGCCGAACACGACCCAGATGAGCGTGATGGCGATGTCGATCGGCCACTCCAGCTCGGCGTATTCCTTGCCGGTGGTGAGACCCAGGGGAAGGCTGATGGCGGCGGCCACGATGATCAACTGCCAGCCCCAGAAATGCACCCAGCTCAGCAGGTCGCTGAACATGCGCGCCTTGGCCAGGCGCTGCAGGCTGTAGTAGACGCCGGCGAAGATGCCGTTGCCCACGAAGGCGAAGATCACCGCGTTGGTGTGCAGTGGGCGCAGGCGACCGAAGGAGAGCCACTCGGCGATGTTCCAGGAGGGGATCACCATCTGGAAGGCCGCCGTGAGCCCGACGAGCATGCCCACGATGCCGAAGATGATCGTGGCCATCAGGAAGGCGTTCACGATCTTGTTGTCGTAATTGAAACGCTCGATCATCGCTTCACTTGGTGTTGTTCGACGGGTTGGTGGGAACGGCCGGCCGGTCATCGCCCAACATGCGCACGGCGGGCGACCGGTCGTCCTCGTACTGGCCGGAGCGCACCGCCCAGGTGAAAGCGGCCAGGAACACCACCGCCACGATGGTGCTGGCCGCGATCAGCAGGAAGATGACGCTCATGGGGCTCGGTCCGGGTCCAAAAGTCACGGTCGTGTCATGCACCAGGGCTGACGGACCTCACCGGGCCGACTGACTTTCGTCAGTTCCGCGTGCTGAGCCCGAGGCGGCGGGCACGGAGCCACACGGCCAGGGAGACGAAGCCGACCACCGTCACTGAACTGAGGGGCATCAGGATCGCGGCGATCAGGGGCGTCAGCTGACCGCTGACCGCAAAGGCGACACCCGTGATGTTGTAGCCCAGGGAGAGCAGCAGGCTGGCCCGCACGATGCGCCTCGCACTGCGGGCCAGACGCAGGGCGGCAGGCAGGTCGCCGAAGGCGCGAACATCGAGGATCGCGTCGCTGGCCGGCGTGAGTGCAGCGCTGGTCTCGCTCACGGTGATGCCCACATCGCTCTGCCGAAGGGCGCCGGCATCGTTCAGGCCGTCCCCGACCATCAGCACGCGCCGTCCCTTGGCCTGCAGGCCACGGACGAACACCGCCTTGTCCACGGGTGAGCAACCGGTGCGCACCTGGTGCGGGGCGAACACATCGGCCACGTCCTTGTCCACGGACAGGTCGCCGGTGAGCAGGTAGGTGTCGGTGAGGCAGGCCGTGGCCCCCACGACAGTGGCCATGCCGGTGCGTGCGCGCTTGCTGATCTCGAAATGGCCGAGGTGCGCACCATCCACCGACACATGGACATGGGCGGACCCGTTGGACCGTGGTCGTTCCTCGCCGCCGGTGAAGGAGGCCGAGCCGATACGCACACGATGGCCGTCGACCTCCCCGCGAACGCCTGCACCGACCTCCTCGGCCACCTCGGTCGCGTGGCCGGCATGCCCGCGGAGGTGGTGGAACAAGACGGCGCTGAGCGGGTGCAGGCTGTTGTGGGCGAGGCTTCGTACGCGTGCCAGGGTCACCGGGTCCGGAGCGGGACCCACGAACCGCACGGCGTGGGCCCCACGCTCGGTGAGGGTGCCCGTCTTGTCGAACACGGTGGTGTCCACGGATGCGATACGCTCCACGACTTCCGCATCCCGCAGGAACAGGCCACGACGACCCAACAGGCGGATGGTGTGCCCATACGTGAAGGGCATGCTCAGGGCCAGGGCGCAGGGGCAGGCCACGATGAGGACCGCGGTCACCACCGGCCACACCTGGGCGGTATCGCGTCCCCACCAGTACAGGCCGGCGCCTACGGCCAGCAGCACCACGGCCACGGTGAACCGCCGGGCCACGGCATCGATGAGGCGTGGCATGCCCGGGCGGTCGGTACCTGCCGCGTGCTCTTCCCACAAGCGCTTCAGATGGCTGTCCGCGAAGGCGCGCAGCACCTGCAGTTCGATGGCGGCTCCGCGCTGGCGGCCGCCCGCCTTCACCACCTCGCCCGCGGCACGGCGCACGGGCAGCGGTTCGCCGGTGATGAAGCTGTTGTCGATGTGCCCCTCGCCCGCCACGAGCACCGCATCCACGGGCACCAGCTCCTGGTCGCGCACCACGATGCGGTCACCCGGCCGCAGATCACCGACGGCCACGGGCTCCTCCGCATCGCCTGTTCGGCGAAGCACCACCAAGGGAAGAAAGTCGTTCAACCCCCGGTCGAAGCTCAAGGCACCATAGGTGTACGCCTGATACCAGCGGCCCACGAGCAGGAAGAACAGCAGGCCGGCGAGCGAGTCGAAATAACCCGGTCCGATGCCCGTCGCCACGTCCCACACACTGCGTGCGAACAGCGCGATGATGCCCAGGGCGATGGGTTGGTCGATGTTCACCTGGCGTGTGCGGAGCCCCGCCCAGGCCGAACGGAAGTAGTCGGTGCTGCTGAAGAACACCACCGGCAGCGCGAACACCAGGCTGAGGAACTGGAACCCCCGCTTGAGTTGATCGTCACTCGCATCGGCGCCGAGGTACTCCGGGAAGCTGAAGAGCATGATGTTCCCGAATGCGAAGGCGGCGATGCCCAACCGGAGGTACAGGATCCGTGGGACCCCGGGACCACGGTCGCCCGTGGAGGCCTTTCCGCGGCCGTCCAACGATGGGCCATAGCCCAGTCGGCGCAACAGTTCCACCAGCGCCCTCAGGCTCATGCGCTCCTCGCGGAACGTAACGGTGAGCTCCTTGCTCGTGAAGCGGACGCGGGAACGGAGCACGGCCGCATCGATGCGTTGAAGGTGCTCGAGCAGCCAGATGCAGCTGCTGCAGTGCATCTGGGGGATGTGGAAGGTGACACGGGTGATGCCATCCTCACTGTACTCCACCAGCCGGTCGCGCACCTCCGGAAGGTCGAACAGCTCGGCCCGCATGGCGTGGCCATCCTGCTCCACCTTCGCCCCGGGCCGTTCGCTGAGGGCGTAGTAATCACAGAGCCCGCTTTCCTGCAGCAGTCCGTACACGGCATGGCAGCCCTGACAGCAGAAGTCGTGGTCCTCCGCCTTCAGGTGATCGCCTCCACACGCATCACCACAGTGGTAACAGCGCACCACCTCCCCCACCTGCTGCGGCATGGCGCGAAGGTCGGACCGGGGTGGCGGCGCCGGACCTGACGAGCGTCATTCCAAGTGGGCCACCCACGATCGTCATGGATGCGCATGGCGGAACAGAGGCGTCAAGCTGGGGCTCGGGTACCTTTGCGGACCCTGGCCCATGGAACAGCACCTACAGCGCATCGGCAGCTTTCTGAACCACTTGGTCCATGCACGGGGTCCGCATGGCATCCACTCTCCGTTCGTGTACACACTGATCACCGAGGTGCTCAGGAACGACCATGAACGCCCGGAGTTCGAGTCCATCGAGCACCTGCGGGAGGAGCTGCTGTCGAGCGACCGCACCATCGAGGTGAACGACCTCGGGGCGGGCTCACGCGTGCTCGACCAGCCCGTGCGCCACGTGGCCGACATGGCGCGCACCGCTCTGAAGCCACCACGCCAGGCCCGGCTGCTGTTCCGACTGGCCCGCTACTTCGACCCCGCCACGGTGCTGGAACTGGGCACCTCGTTCGGCCTCACCACGCTGTACCTCGGCCTGGGTGCGGAGAACGGGGAGGTGACGACGATCGAGGGCTGCCCACGGACCTTTCAGATCGCCCAGCATCATGTCGAGCGCTCAGGCCTGCGCAACATCCGGCCGGTGCTCGGCGCATTCAGGACACGGCTCCCCGATATCCTGCGCGGCATGGAGAAGCTCGATCTGGTCTTCCTCGACGGTCATCACGAAAAGGCGGCCACGCTGGAGCTCTTCGAGCAATGCCTCGCAAAGGCGCATCCGGGGTCGTTGTTCGTTCTGGATGACATCCACTGGAGCAGGGGCATGGAGGAGGCGTGGGAAGCGGTGAAGGCCCACCCGCGGGTGACCGTGACCATCGATCTGTACGACCTCGGGCTCGTATTCTTCCGCACCGAACAAGCGCCCCAGCATTTCCGTTCCCGCTACTGACCCCTGCGCTCCTGAACGCAGCGCTGCACACGGACCGAAAGCCACCTCACATGAAGATCTACACGCGCACCGGGGATAAAGGTGAGACCGGCCTGCTGGGCGGGGAGCGGGTGGCCAAGCACGACGCGCGCATCGAGGCGTACGGCACGGTGGACGAGCTGAACAGCCACCTCGGTCTGCTTCGCGACCAGGCACCGGAGGAGCACAGGGCCCTCCTGGAGCACGTCCAGGACACGCTGTTCGCGCTGGGATCGCGCCTGGCCTGCACGTCGGACGCCGACGCCGAACGGTTCAAGCTCCCGCAGCTCACCGAAGCCCATGTGACGTCCTTGGAGGACGCGATGGACGCGATGGATCGGGAACTGCCGCCGATGCGGAACTTCATCCTGCCGGGCGGCCACCCCTGTGTGTCGCAGGCCCACATATGCCGCACGGTGTGCCGCCGGGCCGAACGACGGGTGGTGGAGCTGGCAACGGTGGTCCCCATCCCGCCGGTGGTGGTGGAGTACCTGAACCGGCTCAGCGATCTGCTCTTCGTCCTCGCCCGTCACATAGGCATGCGCGTGAAGGTGGTGGAAACCCCCTGGAAACCGCGCGGCTGAAGGTCAAGGGGATGGGCGTGCCAGGCGGTTGATAACTACCCGGCCACAGGTGGGGCATCCGGTTATATTTGCGCCCGTTTTACCGGAACCTGCAACCCGCGCCCGATGTATTGGACACTGGAACTGGCCTCCTACCTGGAGGATGCGCCCTGGCCCGCCACCAAGGACGAGCTGATCGACTTCGCCATGCGCACAGGCGCCCCCCTGGAGGTGGTGGAGAACCTGCAGGCCATCGAGGACGACGAGGAGGTGTTCGAGAGCATCGAGGACATCTGGCCGGACTACCCCTCCAAGGAGGATTTCTTCTTCAACGAGGACGAGTACTGAGCGGATCGATCCCCGCCTGAGGACCCCCGGTGCACCCGGGGGTCTTTCGTTATCGGCTGCCAGATCGGCGCAGCATGCCCAACGGCATGGTCCGTGCTCGCGCCATCCCCCTAACTTCGCGCGCTTCCGCCGGGCCCCTCCGGTCCAATAAGCGGTACCATTCCTGCATTCAGCCATGATCGGAGCCTTCAACAAAGCCATCAAGTCCATTTTCGGTGACAAGGCCGCGCGCGACCTCAAGGAGGTGGCCCCGATGGTCGAACAGGTGAAGGCCCGCTACGCCGAACTCGCTGCGCTGGACCACGACGGGCTTCGCGCGCGGACCGACGCCCTGCGCGAGCGGATCCGCGAGCGGATCAAGGCGGACCAGGACCAGGCCGATGCGCTCCGGGCGGAGATCGATGCCGAACCGGGCATGGACATCCATGCTCGCGAGGAGCGCTACCAGCGCATCGACAAGTTGGAGGCCGCCATGGTGGCCGCCATCGAGGAGGTGCTCGCCGAGATCCTCCCGGAGGCCTTCGCCATCGTGAAGGACACGGCACGACGGTTCAAGGAGAACCCGGAACTGCGGGTGAGGGCCACCGCGATGGACCGGGATCTCGCTGCCGTGAAGGACAGCGTACGCATCGAGGGAGACCAGGCCATCTGGCGCAACAGCTGGACGGCCGCGGGCGCCACCATCACGTGGGACATGGTGCACTACGACGTGCAGCTGATCGGCGGCACCGCCCTGCACAAGGGGCGCATCGCGGAGATGGGGACCGGCGAAGGCAAGACGCTGGTGGCCACGCTGCCGGTCTTCCTCAACGCCCTGGCCGGACGCGGGGTGCATGTGGTCACCGTGAACGACTACCTGAGCAAGCGCGACAGCGAGTGGATGGGGCCGATCTACGAGTTCCACGGATTGAGCGTGGACTGCATCGACAAGCATCAGCCGAACAGCGCCGAGCGCCGCAAGGCCTACCTGGCCGACATCACCTTCGGCACGAACAACGAGTTCGGATTCGATTACCTGCGCGACAACATGGCCCATGCGCCCAGCGCGCAGGTCCAACGCAAGCACCATTTCGCGATCGTGGACGAAGTGGACAGTGTGCTCATCGACGATGCCCGGACACCGCTCATCATCAGCGGCCCCACGCCCAAGGGCGAGGTGCACCAGTTCGATGAGTACAAACCCCGCGTGGAGCGCCTGTATGCGGCGCAGAAGCAGCTGGTGACCAAACTGCTCGCCGAGGCCAAGGAGCTGCTGAAGGGGCTGGGGGATGGAAGCATCAACAAGGAGGCGCAGGAGCGTGGCGGGCTGGCCCTGCTACGCGCCCATCGTGGCCTGCCAAAGAACTCGGCGCTGATCAAGTTCCTCAGCGAACCCGGTGTGCGGGCCCTCCTGCAGCGCACGGAGAACCATTACCTGCAGGACCAGGCCAAGGAGATGCCGAAGGTGGACCAGGAGCTCTACTTCGTCATCGAGGAGAAGCACAACCAGATCGAGCTCACCGAGAAGGGTGTGGACCTCATCAGCGGCGATGTGCAGGACAGCCAGTTCTTCATCCTGCCGGATGTGGGTGCCACCATCGCCGAGATCGAGCGCAGCGCCGCCGCCCTGGACGAGAAGGCCCGTCGCAAGGATGACCTGCTGCGGGAGTTCGGCATCAAGAGCGAGCGCATCCACACGGTGAACCAGCTGATCCGTGCGTACGCACTGTTCGAGAAGGACGTGGAGTACGTGGTGATGGACGGCAAGGTGAAGATCGTGGACGAACAGACCGGCCGCATCATGGAGGGCCGCCGCTACAGCGACGGACTGCACCAGGCCATCGAGAGCAAGGAGAAGGTGAAGGTCGAGGCGGCCACCCAGACCTACGCCACCATCACCCTGCAGAACTACTTCCGCATGTACCACAAGCTGGCCGGCATGACCGGTACGGCCGAAACGGAGGCGCAGGAGTTCTGGGACATCTACAAGCTCGACGTGATGGTGATCCCCACCAACCGCCCCGTGGTCCGCAAGGACAATGAGGACATGGTGTTCAAGACCAAGCGCGAGAAGTACACCGCGGTGATCGAGGAGATCGTGAAGTTGCAGCAGGCGGGCAGGCCGGTGCTGGTGGGCACCACCAGCGTGGAGGTGAGCGAGCTGATGAGCAAGATGCTCACCATGCGAGGCATCAAGCACAACGTGCTCAACGCCAAGCAACACGCGCGCGAGGCCGAGATCGTGGCCCATGCCGGTCTTGCGGGCACCGTGACGATCGCCACCAACATGGCAGGCCGCGGAACGGACATCAAGCTGGGGCCCGGCGTGAAGGACGCCGGAGGACTGGCCATCATCGGCACCGAGAAGCACGAGAGCCGAAGGGTGGACCGGCAGTTGCGCGGCCGCAGCGGCCGCCAGGGCGACCCTGGATCCTCCCAGTTCTACATCAGCCTGGAGGATGACCTCATGCGCCTGTTCGGCAGCGAGCGCATCGCCAAGCTGATGGACACCCTGGGCCTCAAGGAGGGTGAGGTGATCCAGCACGCGATGGTGACGCGCAGCATTGAGCGCGCCCAGAAGAAGGTGGAGGAGAACAACTTCGGCATCCGCAAGCGCCTGCTGGAGTACGATGACGTGATGAACAGCCAGCGCACGGTGATCTACAAGCGCCGCAACCATGCGCTCTTCGGGGAGCGCCTGAAGCTGGATATCATGAACATGTTCCACGACGTCGCCCAGGGCATCGTGGACCAGTACCACGAGGCGGGCGACCATGAAGGGTTCCAATTGGAGCTCTTCCGACGCCTGCACTGCGAGAGCCCTGTACAGGCCGAGGTGTTCAGCAAGGCGGACCGCGACACCCTGGTGGACCAGGTGATGGAGGCAGCCCTGGCCGCCTACGGCCGTCGCACCAACGAGCTCGCCCGACAGGCGCTGCCGGTGATCAGCGATGTGTTCCTCAACCAGGGTGCACAGTATGAGAACATCGTGGTGCCGATCACGGACGGCATCAAGACCATGCAGGTGGTGGCCAACCTGGAACGGTGCTACCGGTCGGAAGGCAGGGAGCTGTCGGCCAGCGTGGAGAAGTACATCACCCTGGCGGTGATCGACCACGAGTGGAAGGAGCACCTGCGGGAGATGGACGACCTGCGCCGCAACGTGCAGAACGCCAGCCTGGAACAGAAGGATCCGCTGCTCATCTACAAACTGGAGAGCTTCAACCTCTTCAAGGACATGGTGGAGCGCATCAATGGGGACGTCATCGGCTTCCTCAGCGGGGCGGGTTTGCCTACCGCACAGCCCAATGTGCAGCAGGCCCAGGCGCCCCGCCCTCCGCAGCAGCGCCTGCAGACCAGCCGCACGGACGTACCCAGTTACGCCGGCAACAGCACCAGCGCCGCGCCGAGGACGGCCCCGCCGCCGCAGCGCGTCGCACCACCTCCAGCACAGGCGGGTCCGCCGCGCCCGGTGCAGCCCGTTCGTGTGGAGAAGAAGGTGGGGCGCAACGACCCCTGCCCATGCGGCAGCGGCAAGAAGTTCAAGCAGTGCCACGGCAAGGAGGGCTGATCGGCGCCCATCGGAACGGCGAAGGCCCCGGGGATCCCGGGGCCTTCATCCTATGGTATGGCGTCTGGTTCGATCAGAAATCCACCGGCAGCCGCATCTGAACGCGCACCGGCCGCCCCTTTTCACGGCCGGGGTCCCAGGCCGGCGTGGACCGCAGGGCATCCACGACCTTTTCATCCATCGCGGGATCCCCGCCCTTCACCACCTTCACCTCGGTCAGCTCTCCATTCTTCTCCACGATGAAACTGGTCGTCACTTGGGCCTTGAGGCGCTGTCCATCGGTCCCGGCCACCTTGCCGCGGATGTAGCGTACCAGTTCCTTCTCGCCTCCGGGATAGCTGGGCATGGTCTGGGCCCGCGTATACACGATGTCGGCCAGTGGTTCGGGGTCGTACACCTTCTCCGCGAGCGGGCGTCCCCACGCATCATAGCGCTCCCACACCCCCGACTTCAATCCTTCGGCGTAATCACCGGAGCTCTCCACCTTGCCATTGGCATGATAGAAGGTGAAGTGCCCGTGCTCGATGGTCAGCTGCTGGTCGAGGTAACGGCCCTCGGACTTCAGCTTGCCTTCCATGGAATAGGTGCGACCGATGAAGTACTGGCCTTCCATGCCCTCCCAGATGCGGTAGAACGTGGCCTTGCGGCCGGTGGTGCGCTCCAGATGCTCGTTCAGGAAGATGCGCTCCGGATCCTGCGCGGCCGCGCCCGTCAAGGACAGCAGCACGACCGCGATGGTGGCGGAGGACAGGGAGAGCAGCGTGGTGCGCACAGCGGTGGGTATTGAGGCCCGGATGATCCGGACGCTCCCTCATACGCGCCGTTGGCGTCAGGGTTACGCAGGCTTCAGCCGGCCCAGCCCTCGCGGTCTAGGCTGCGGTACTGGATGGCTTCGGCCAGGTGCTCGGTGCGGATGTCCGGGCTGTCGGCCAGGTCTGCGATGGTACGCGCCACCTTCAGGATGCGGTCGTAGGCCCTGGCGCTGAGGCCAAGCCGTTCCATGGCCCGCTCCAACAAGGCCTTGCCGGCCTCATCGATGCGGCAGATGCCGCGCAACTGCTGGCTGCTCATCTGGGCGTTGCTGTGCAGCCCGATGCCGGCGAACCGCCGCTGCTGCACCTCGCGCGCCCGCACCACGCGCTGTCGCACCTCGGCGCTCCGCTCCGTGCTGCGCTCGGCGCTCAGTTCGCTGAACGGCACCGGCGTCACCTCGATGTGGATGTCGATGCGGTCAAGCAACGGGCCGCTGATGCGCGTGAGGTACTTCTGCACCACGCCCGGGGCGCACACACACTCCTTCTCCGGGTGGTTGTGGAAACCGCACGGGCACGGGTTCATCGCCGCCACCAGCATGAAGCTCGCCGGGTACTCCACCGTGAAACGGGCGCGCGAGATGGTGACCACGCGGTCCTCCAGGGGCTGGCGGAGCACCTCGAGCACGGTGCGCTTGAACTCGGGCAGCTCGTCCAGGAAGAGCACGCCGTTGTGGGCCAGGCTGATCTCGCCGGGCTGCGGATGGCTGCCTCCTCCTACGAGCGCCACATCGCTGATGGTGTGGTGCGGCGAGCGGAAGGGACGCACGCTCAACAGGCTGTCCTCCTTGCGCAGCTTGCCGGCCACGCTGTGGATCTTGGTGGTCTCCAGCGCCTCCTCGATGTGCAGCGGCGGCAGGATGGTGGGCAGTCGCTTGGCCAGCATGGTCTTGCCCGCGCCCGGTGGACCGATGAGGATGATGTTGTGCCCGCCCGCCGCGGCGATCTCGAACGCGCGCTTGATGTTCTCCTGCCCCTTCACATCGGCGATGTCCACCGGATACGAGCGGCTGCTGGCGGCGAACTCGGCGGCGATGTCGACGTGCTCGGGCGTCACCGTGGGCGCACCCTCCAGGATGCCGATCACCTCGCGCAGGTGGGTGACCCCATAGACCGTGAGGCCCTCGACGATCGCCGCCTCACGGCCGTTCTCCTTGGGCACGATCACACCCTTGAAGCCGCTGCGCTTGGCCTCGATGGCGATGGGCAGGGCGCCCTTGATCGGGCGCACACCTCCGTCCATGGACAGCTCGCCCATGATGAGGAAATCGGCAAAGCGGTCCGTGGGGATCTGACCGGTACTGCCCAGGATGCCCACGGCCATGGGCAGGTCATAGGCCGAGCCCTCCTTGTGCACATCGGCCGGGGCCAGGTTGATCACCGTGCGCTTGCCGCGCGGGAAATCGAGGCCGCAGCTGCGCACCGCGTTGTCCATGCGGTGGTAGCTCTCCTTCACGGCGTTGTCCGGCAACCCCACCAGGTAGAACTTCACCCCCTTGGTGACATTGACCTCGGCGGTGACGATGGTGGCGTTGATGCCGAAGACCGCGCTGCCGAAGACCTTGACCAGCATGCCGTTCAGTTCAGTTCACGCTCGATGTGGTCGATGAAGGCGTGGATCACCTTGATGTGCACCTCCTGGATGCGGTCCGCGTAGCCGTGGTGCGGCACGCGCACCTCCACGGTGCAGAGGTCGGCCAGTTTGCCGCCGTCCTTGCCGGTGAGGCCGATGACATGCATGCCCTTCTCCCGGGCCACCTCGGCGGCACGCAGCACGTTGGGGCTGTTCCCACTGGTGCTGATGGCGAGCAGCACATCGCCCTCGCGCCCATGGGCCTGCACGAAGCGCCCGAACACCTGCTCGAAGCCATGGTCGTTGCCCACGCAGGTGAGGTGGCTGGGGTCGCTGATGCTCAGGGCGGCGATGGGCGGTCGGTCGTCGCGGTACCGGCCGGTGAGCTCCTCAGCGAAGTGCATGGCATCGCACATGCTGCCGCCGTTGCCGCAGCTGATCACCTTGGCGCCCTGCTTCAGGCAATAGGACATGAAGGCGGCGGCCTGTTCCACGGCGACGAGGTTGGCCGGGTCGGCCAGAAAGCGCGCAAGCACGTCGGCGGCTTCGGTGAAGTGGGCGCGGATGCGGTCGTGGCTCATGGGACCAAAGATGCGGCAGATCGGCCGGCCCCTCCGGACACGGCCACCCGCGACTTGTGATCGGCGGAGCGCCAGCGAAAAGGACCTTCATCAGCTAACAGGGCGATCATCGCTTGATGCGACCGACGAAATAATCGTCGGATCGAGGATCGGAAAGATGGCAAAGAGAAGGCGGATCCACAAGTCCACCCCGAACCCTCAGCGGCTGGCCCGCTGGTCGAGGAGCTGCATGGCCTCGATGCCTCGTTCCAGGAAGGCCTGGTACTCGGCCACGTCCGGGGTGTAGGCCACCGGATCGGTGAGCAGCTCGCCCTCGGGGCTCAGCAACGCATAGAAGGGCTGGGAGCTGATGCGGAAGGTCTCGGCCTGCACCGTGCTCCACTTGTTGCCCATGGTCACGATGGGCTTTTGCTTCCCCGAAGAGGTCAGGTAGATGTGCTGCTGCTCCTTGGGCAGCTCCTGTTTGTCGTCCACATAGAGGGACACCAGCACATAGCGGTCCTTGATCAGGTCGTACACCTCCGGCTCGGGCCAGACGTGCTCCTCCATCTTGCGGCAGTTCACGCAGGCGTAGCCGGTGAAGTCGAGCAGCAGCGGTTTGCCCGTGGCCTGCGCCTGCGCCTGTGCGGCATCGAGGTCGTGGTAGCAATCCAGGTTGTGCGGGCAGTGCTTGGGGAAGATCCAACTATAGCCCACGGGCGGTGCCAGGCCGCTCATGAGCTTGAGCGTGTGGAAGGTGTTCGTGTCCGCATTGAAGCGGAAGCCCATGGCGAGGTAGCCGGTGGTGATGGCGAACAGGGCGGTGAAGGCCCAGCGCAGCCCGGACCGCTTGGTGACCGGGCTGTCATGCGGAAAGCGGATCAGACCGAGGAGATAGAGGACGATGCCCAACGCGCAAAGGACCCAGACGGCCATGAAGAGCTCGTATCGCACGAGACCCCAGTGCTTCACCAGATCCGCGTTGCTGAGGAACTTGAAGGCCAGGGCCACCTCGGCGAAGCCGAGCACCACCTTCACGCTGTTGAGCCAACTGCCGCTGCGCGGAAGGCTGTTGAGCCAGCTGGGGAACATGGCGAAGAGGGCGAAGGGCAGGGCGAGGGCCATGCCGAAGCCGCCCAGGCCGGCGGTGAGCTGCCAGGCCCCACCGTCGGCCGTGAGGGCACCGGCGAGCAGTGAGCCCAGGATCGGTCCGGTGCAGCTGAAGGAGACCAGCGCCAGGGTGAGGGCCATGAAGAAGATGCCGACCAGCCCGCCGAACCGCGAGGCCTTCTGGTCCATGCTGTTCACCCAGCTGCTGGGCAGGGTGATCTCGAAGTAGCCGAAGAAGCTGACGGCGAAGACCAGGAAGATGACGAAGAAGAAGACGTTCAGCCAGGGGTTGGTGCTGATCTCGTTGAAGATCTCCGGATTCACCGAGCCCAGCAGATGGAACGGCAGGCTGAAGATCAGGTAGATCAGCAGGATGAAGCCCCCGTAAGTGAGCGCATTGCGCAGGCCCTTGCCGCGGTCCTCACTGCCCTTGGTGAAGAAGCTGACCGTAAGCGGGATCATCGGGAAGACGCACGGGGTGAGCAAGGCGAGCAGCCCGCCGACGAAGCCCAGCAGGAAGATGCGCCAGAGCGATGTGGTGGAGCGCAGTTCGGCCACCGCGCCCGCCGAAGCCTTGAGCACCGGAGCGTTCAGGTCCACCTTGGGCAGTTTGTACATGGGCCCGTCCAACACCGCGAGGTCTGAGCCTGAAGCGGCGCCACCGAGGATGGCGGCACCCGTGGACGGCACGATGGAGAAGGCCAGCGGATCGGGGAACACGCAGGCCTCATCGTTGCAGCTCATGTAATTGATGCTGCCGGTGACGGGCCGCTGCGGATCGTCCACCCGCACCGTCCGCGTGAACACGACCGTGCCCTTGAACTTCCGCACGTTCATCTCGAAGATCGGATCGTGGCCCTCCACCTTGCCGGCCCCTTCCTCAGTGGATCCGCCCTCCACGGCGAAGTGTGGCACGGTGTCGAACACGATGCTGGTGGGGATGGGACCGTCACCAAAGGCTTCCTGGCTGTATACATACCAGCCGTCGCGCACGATGGCCGTGAAGGCGAGCGCCCACCGGCCTGAGCCTAGGTCGCGGGCGGACAGCTTCCACTGCACGGGTTCATCGCTGGCGGCGGAGGCTTGCGGAAAGGGCATCGACCCCATTTCCGCGCGGTCGGCCGCCGGAGTGATGCGGAAGTGGACAGGGTCCGGGAAGATGCACGCGCGGTCATCGCAGCTCATGTACTCCAGCCGTCCCGTGATGGGCGAGGCCGGATCGGTGAGCGCGACACGTTGGGTGAAGAGCGCGAAACCCTTGAACTTTTTCACGGGCATGTCGAACACGGCATCATGACCCTCGACCACATGGGCGCCGGTCTCGGTGGCGTTCCCGGCGAGGGTCACGTGGGGCAGCGTGTCGAACTTCAGCGTGGTAGGCATGGGTCCGGCCTCGCCGAAGCTCTGCTGCGAATACACGTACCAGCCGTCGATGATGTCGGCGCGGAAGATGAGGTCCCACTGGGCGCCCTCCACCTGCACCATGCTGATGCTCCAGGTGACGGGATCCGCAGGAGCCGGCGCTGCTCCGCCCGGCAGTTGAGCGGAAACGCTCAAGGCCAGGGCACCGGCGAGAAGGGAAAGGGCTCTGACCATGGGATCACTTCGATGCGGCGGGGATCTCCAACGAGAATGGTACCGCGACCGGAGGCAGGCACGTGCGGTCGTTGCACAGCATGAATTCCACCTCCCCCGCGAGCGTGAACGGTTCACCCGTGGTCCGCTTGGTCGTCGCGCGGAACACCGGCTCCCCGGAGTGGTGCCGCACGAGCATGGCGAAGTTGGGGTCCATCTCCTCCATGGGTTCAGGCTCGGAGACCTTCAGCAGGCCTGCGTGGCCTTCGGTGGAGGTGAGGCGGATGACCGTTGGCAGCGGCCCGTCCTCGCGGGGCAGTTGAAGGGCGTAGAGGTGCCATCCAGGCTCCAGGGTCGCCGTCAGGACCACCTCCACGCGCCCATCCGGGCCGGTGTCCGCTGAGAACGCCCACCGCGCCGGGCCGGCAGGGGACGACTGCAGCAGGAACAGCAGTGGGAAGAGCACGAGGTGAGGCATGGCCTGAAGGGACGCGCAAAAATAGCTGCCTCGTTCCGGCACGGGACC
This sequence comes from Flavobacteriales bacterium, assembly GCA_020847755.1. GTDB lineage: Bacteria > Bacteroidota > Bacteroidia > Flavobacteriales_F > PHOS-HE28 > PHOS-HE28. The sequence continues at coordinate 32,528 of JADLBK010000166.1, forward strand.
GGCCATCTTGCCCATCGCTTGCGATCCTGATGGATCACAGCGGCATCTCGATGTCGATGACCCGGCCGAGCGGGATGGTGGTCCCGTACTTCAGGACCAAGGTGCGATCATCGGCGGACCAGATGGTGGTTTCCACGGCCTTCAGCCCTTCCGAGTCGCGGAACAGGATGCGGCACTTTCCATGCTCGCCGTTGCCGAGCTGGACGGCGCGGGCCACCTTCTTCTTCAGCGCTGAGCGGTGGGCATCGGTCAACAGCACGGCCTCATGCGGGAACCGAAGGTGTTCCAGGTCCTCCTTGGCGATCACTTGGGCGGCGGTCGGTTTCATGGGGGCGGGATGGTGAGGCCCTGAAGATAGGCACCGATCACGGGACAGGGATCCCGAAGATCACCTCATCCCGGTCGGGATGGGCGGCGAAGCCCTCGGCCAGCCGATGGCCGACGACCCAGGCGATCTCGCCTGCGGCGCAGAGCACATACACCGCCTTTTTCCGGTCCCGCGGCACTTTGGCATCGATCAATAGGTCGCTCACCAGTCGGGAGCCACGCCCTCCATGTGGCCTGAACCGGTCGCCGTTGCGCCATGGGCGAAGGACCAACGGACCGTGCAGGCGGTCGGCGGCAAGTCGCACCACATGACGCTCGTCCACCGGACCTCCGGGATCACACCGCTTCAGTTGCACTGGGGCCGATCCGGGCAGCACAAGGTCGGCGCCGATGGTGTATTCAGCCATGGGCCCGGTCGGATACGACCAGCGGAGGCGGTCGCGGTCCACGAGCAGCTGCCCACCCTTCATCGGGAACCGGGCGCCTGTTCTCCGGTGGGCCACCGCCCGCAGGATGCGGTCGAGCTGATCGGGGTGCACATTCCGATGCCGGAGGGCCTCGTGCAACACAAGCCTGGGAAACGGCGTCGATTCCAGGAGATCGAAGGGGATCCCCTCCGTGTCCGCTGGTCGGTCGGTGGCATGAAGCTCCCAATGAGCGACAAGCTCCTGCAGGTGGCCCACGGACCGGGCCATGGCCCGGTCGAAGCCTGGATCCATCTGCCGCAGCAGCGGCAGCAGTTCATGGCGCACGCGGTTCCTGAGAAAGGTCGGATCGGCGTTGGTGGCGTCCTCCCGGAACGGGATGGCCTCGTCGGCAGCATATGCGGCCAGGGTGGCCCGCCGCACCTCGAGGAAGGGCCGGATGAAGGGTCCACTGCGGCGGGGGATGCCCCGCCACCCGCGCAGTCCGGTCCCTCGCATCAGGTTCATGAACAGGGTCTCCACCACATCGTCGCGATGGTGGGCAGTGGCGATGCGGCGGAGCCCGAGCCGATGGGCCGTGGAGCGTAGCCAATCCGCACGTGCGTTGCGTGCGAGCATCTCGATGGACCCCTTGGTCGAGGCGCGAAGTCGAGGCACGTGCAGCGACACGGTCTCGATCGGGAACCCGTGATCGTGGCACCACTTCAGCAGCCAGGCTTGATCCGCCTTGCCATCCGCGCCGCGCAACCCATGCTCCGCATGAGCGGCCACCACCGGGTGGCCAAGCTGCCGCAGCACGTGGAGCAGGACCATGCTGTCCAGACCGCCGCTCAACGCGACGAGCACGGTTTCGCCCGGGTCGATCAGACCATGCGTGCGGAGCGCCTCCCGCACCTCAGGCACCAGCATCATTCAGGGCTTCAATGACGGAGTTCGCCTTCAGCGTACATTCCTCCCATTCGTGCTCCGGATCGCAGGCGGCTGTAAGGGCGCTGCCCGTCACCAACCGGGCGTCCCCTGTCCGTGCATCGTATTCCACGGTCCGGATCACGACGTTCAGATCCAGGTCCCCCACCCCGTCGCACCATCCCATGGTGCCACTGAAGAGCCCGCGACGCTGATCCTCATGCAGGTCGATGAGGTCCATGGCCCGGTGTTTCGGCGCGCCGGTCATGGAGGCCATGGGAAAAGCGGACAGGACCGCATCGAACGGGGCACGACCGTCGGCGAGGCGTGCTTCGACGCGTGACACCATCTGGTGTACCGCGCCAGTGCTGCGGATACCGCAGAGCTCAGGGACCACGACGGAGCCTTGGGCGGCCACGCGGCTCAGATCGTTGCGCACCACGTCCGTGGCCATGATGTTCTCCGCTCGCTCCTTCGGATCATTAGCCAGGTCCATGGCCACGGCGCGATCGGCAACCGGATCGCTCACGCGACGGCGTGTTCCTTTCATGGGTTCGCAATGCACCCGGCCCTCCGCGGTCCAGAGGAAGCGTTCCGGCGAGAGGCAGATGGTGTATCGGCCATCCCATGCATGAAAGGCTGCGAAGGGGGCCTGCGTCCGTTGCGAGGCGCGCGTGAAGGCCGCGTGCGGGTCGCGTTCCGGCAGGTGGGCCTTGCGTTCCACGCAGTAGTTCACCTCATAGACGTCACCGCGCTGCACATGGTCAAGCAAACGTGAGGCATGTTGAAGATAGGCGTCCTTGTCCGTGGAAAGCGACCATCCGTTCCACGGCGCGGATGGCAACTCGTCCACAGGGGCGCGCAGCCGTTCGAGCAATGCGTCGACGGCTTCTTGTTCGGTTCCCAGGAAATGGGTGCGGCCACGCTCCCAACGGACCATGACCTGCGGAACGAACCAACGGATCAGCGGCCAGTGACCGGTAGGTTGGTGCCTGCTGAACTGACCAAAGAGGCATCCACGAAGATCATAGGCCAGAAAGCCCATGGAAGGGCTGCCGCAGTTCAGCAGCTCACGCCATCGCTCGAGTGAGCGGCCCGGGTCGTCGCCTTCCACCAGCGCACGGCAACCAACGCCAAGGACGGCCACATCGCGGTCGGCAGCACGGCGGTACAGCCATCGCGGCTCCATACGCAATGCCCGAGCATCGAACGGGAGGTCGTGGTCAAGCGTTCTGATCAAGCGCATGAGCGACCGAAGTTATCCCGAGGAAGCAACCCGGAACCACCGATCGCGTCATCCGGAGGACGGCGAACGTCCCACCCTGGGACCCGCTCCTGAACTCATTCATCAAAACCCTGATCGTCAGACCACTAACGACCAAGCCCAGTGTCACAGGAACCCCAGTATGAAGGCTGCATTTGAGGACGGGGGGTTGAACCGGGCAAAAGAACCGCATAGATTTGAGGTTGCCATGATGAAAAAGTTACTCACGTCGTCCTGTGTTCTGATCGCTGGTGCCGTCCTCGGGCAGGCCCGGTTGGTGATCAACAACAACGCCTACGTGGTCTTTGACCCGAACACGCCGGCGGCACAGGCCACCTACCTGGTGGTGGACAACCCCAACGCCAACGCCATCACGGTGGCAGGCACCGGGGCGAACATCGTGTCGGAGCGTGAGCGCAACTTCATCCGCTGGTCGATCGGGACCAGCACAGGCGCCTACTCCATCCCCTTCACCAATCCGGGTAACGTGAAAATGCCGCTGACCTACACGGTCCTTGGTGCCGGTAGCGCAGGTGGGTCCGTGCTGTTCTCGACCTACAACTACGACGGGACGGATGTGGCCGTTCCGGTGGCCAACCGGTGGAACAATGCCCTCTATCAGCCATCGGACGTCACGCACATGAACAACTGGGACACAGGCACGAACCTGACCCCGGGTGCGACCAACGAGTCCGGTCACGTGGTGGACCGCTTCTGGATCATCGACACGCAGGCATCCGGCTTCGCTTATGCGAACAAGCCGGATGCGTCCATCGTGTTCGGCTACGATGCGGCCGAGATCACCGCAGGTAACACCATCGGCGCCGGCGACCAACTGATCGCCCAGCGCTTCAACTCGGGCACGAACGAATGGGGTGACTTCCTGCCCACCTGCGTGTGGAACACGGCCCCCTATTCCGTGGCCGTTCCGGCTGCGGGCGTCATCGCCGATGCGGACTTCTTCCGCTCATGGACCTTATCGGATATCGGCAATCCGTTGCCGGTTGAGCTGATCGACTTCAAGGGGTCCTGTGAGGACGGTCAAGTGCTGCTCAACTGGACCACCGCTTCGGAACGGGACAACGATTACTTCGTGGTGGAGAAAAGCTTGGACAACATCGAGTGGACCATGATCGGACAGGTGGACGGCGTGGGCAATAGCGTGAGCACCACGAATTACTCCTTCGTGGACCCGAACCCCACCACGATGGCCTATTACCGGTTGATCCAGACCGATCTGGACCGCACAACGACCATCAGCAAGGTGATCGCGGCCGGCTGCGGCATGGGCACAGGGATCGAGATCGTGAACGCGTTCGATGCCGGTGATGCGATGGTGGTGACCGTGAGCAGCTCGATGGCCGATGTGTACGACGTGACCCTCCTGGATGCGCAAGGGAAGGTGATGACCACACAGCCCCGCGCCGCGATCGCGAACGGGATCACCCAGTTGGTGGTTCCCACGGAGTCCATTGCGACGGGCATCTATGTGGTGCAACTGGAGAACTCCGGCAACCGCATGAGCCGTCGTGTGCACCTCCAGTAGGTGCTCCCATCGACCGAACACGAAAAGGCGCCTCCGGGCGCCTTTTCTCATGGCCGACGGCGTGCGGACGGTACGCCCCAGGGCAGAAACGCGGCCATCAAGGTCGCCGCACCGGCCAACAGGGACGCCCACCGCACCACTTCGCCCAAGGCGACGAACGGCGAACGAGCGTTGTTCAGGAGCACGGTGCGGCGGATCGCGGCCTCCTGCCACCATGCCGTGGGTTGATGGATGATGCCGCGTTGGTCGACGAAGCAGCTGATGCCCGTGTTCGCCGAACGCGCGATGGCCCGGCGGCACTCGATCGCGCGGAGGCTCGCGTAGGCCAGGTGCTGCCGGTAGCCGTAGCTGTCGCCCCACCATGCATCGTTGGTGATGATGGCGATGAGGTCGGCGCCATTGCGCACATAATCGGCCACATAATCGCCGAAAACGGACTCGTAACAGATCACCGGAGCCGCTCCGTACCGGTGATCGGCCGGCCGGAACACCGTGCGCTCGACCTGCTGGGCGAGGCTGCCCGTGGTGCCGCCCATGTCGATCGACAGGGCTTCCAGGCCACCGAGCAACGCCTCGAAAGGAAGTAGTTCCACACCGGCGACGAGCTTGCTCTTGCGATAGGCGGCCGCAGGTTCGCCCGGTGCCACGAACAAGGCGGCGTTCGCCGCATCGTAATACCGGTCCGTGCCACCGATGGGACGTGCGGTCACCGTGCGCTCGTCCACATCGAGCAGGCGGGAGCTGGACATGCCTGCCAGTACGGCGCAACGCGGATGGCGCTTGTGCCATGCGCGGATGCGCTGCACGCTTCCCGAAGCCTCCAGGTCGTTCTCCCACAACCCGGCAAGCTCCAGCTCACCACCGTCGGTGATGAATACGCGCGAAGGTTCCTGCAGCGCGGTCTCCGGTAGCAGCAGCAAGCGCGTGCTGTCGGTCATCTCGGGTTCGGCCAGCGCGAGCATGCCGTCCAGTTGCACCAACGGATCGATACCTCCGAACTTCTCGGAATAGGGATCGATGTTAGGCTGCACCACCACCACTTCCAGCGGATCACCGCGTTCGGCATAGGTGATGAACCGCACCCAGGAGAGCAGCACGGGTACGGTCATCAGCAGCAGCGGGCCCCATGCCGCCCGGACCCGACCACCGGATAGGAACCATCGCAGCACGAGCAGGTTGGTCAGCAGCACCCACACCGATCCTCCGAGGTGACCGGTGAGCTCGTACCACTGTACCCATTGCGGTCGCGCGGCGAACCCATTGCCCAGCGTGAGCCAGGGCCATTGCAGGTCCCATCGCATGTGCAGGACCTCCCAGGCCATCCACCATCCGGCGAAGGCGGCCCAGCCCGCCCATCGGCCGTACCGGCGTCGCACCCGTCGGCCGATCGCGAAGGGAATGAGCTGCAGGCCGGAGTTCGCCAGCATCACGCCCACACCCAGCAACACACGGGTGCCCCAGCCCTCCTGCACCTGCCCGAGCCACGAAGTGGTCACCAGGTTCCAGAGCGCGAGCCCGGCGAAGAGCATCCAACCGGTGCCGCGTCCGGCGCACGGCGCACCTGGAGGGCAGCGCAGCTCCACCACGAGCATGAAGGGGACCAAGCCCACGAACAACAGCGGCGACAGGCTACCTGAGGCGGGCCAGGCCACGGTAAGCAGGACGCCGCCCAACAGGGCCAGGCACAGATGGGTGAGGTCGCGCACGATGGCGCCGAAGGTAGCTGGGCTCAGTAGAGCAGATACATCTTGCCGAAGCCCTTCTCGATGTGGGGCGAGGCTCCCGACTCGCGCCGCTCCATCTCCTCCCCGTGCAGCTGGGCGATCACGCGATAGAGGTAGACCCCGCGGCCAAGACGATCGCCGAACTGGTCGGTGCCATCCCACGCGAACTCGGTGATGTTGCGACCCACGCGCACCGGCCCCAGCTCGGCCAGGCCGATCTCCCGCACCACGCGACCGGTGATGGTGAGGATCTGCACCTTGAGGTAGGTCGGCGGCTCGGTACCGGTCACTGTGAAGACAAAACGCGTGCTGGTGGTGAAGGGGTTCGGGTAGTTGAGGACGTCGGTGATGGTGGGCCGCGTGATCACCTCGAACCGGATGTCGTAGTTGCGGTCGCCGGAGATGTTGCCGCTGGCATCATTGGCCTGCACGGTGAGCTTGTACACCCCGTCCGTCGTGAACGTGGGGCGGTAGTCGATGCGCGCGATGTTGTCGGCACCCGTGGCCGGGATGAAGCGCATGAGCTCCGTGCCGGCGCCATCGCGGAAGTGGATGCGGCGGACCATGCCCGAAGGCTCCGTGAGGAAGACCTTGAAGTTCACCGTGTCGGACGGCTGATCCATCAAGAGGACGGGGTTCTCATCGTCCAACGTCACCAGGATCTCGGGACGTGCGCTCACGATGTCACCGTCCAGGATATGGACCCCGTCAAAGGTCACGTCCAGCAGCGGATTCTCGTTGTCCTCGCTCACCGTGAAACGGAGCTGGGCGATGTTGTTGAAGTGGTACTGTTCGTACTGGTCGTAGCGTCCGGTCGCGCTGTCCACCGGGTTGGCCTCGATGATGATGGTGTTGAGGCCCCCAAGACCGCTGGTGCTGAACCGGATGGTGTCCATCAGCACGCCACCGGCCGGCAGGGGTGCGTTGCGCTTGTCATGCACGGGCCGGCGCTGGCCGGACGCGTTCACCACCCAGGCATGCATCAGCAGGCTGTCCATGTCGAAGGGGCTGATGTTGTGCACGGCCACGGCCAGCTCGGCCTGCAGCGGCTCTGCGATACCTGCCAGGTTGCTTACGAAACCCAGGGGGGGATCGATGGCGCACTCCGGCTCCGGCGTCATCAGCAATTGCCAGCGATCGAGCTGGGAGGGCAGCGGTTCGGCGACCGAGTCGTTCAGGAGCTTGGCGCGGAGCCGCACATAGGGGAACTGCGCTGCATTGATGCCGCTCTGGAAGACCGCCTGGGGAATGGAATCCAGCGGCCCGCCCCGTTCGAACACCAGCTGTTCGGCGCCCTGCGGGGACACCCCGTACACCTGGATGTTGACGCTGTCGCGCACATCGTTCGGGAACTCGTCCCAGTACAGCCCCTTCCACTCCGATGCGGGGCCGGCCCAGGGCGCCACGATATCACCGGCCACGCCCTGCGTGGTGACGAAGGTCGACAGGTTGATCGCCGCAGTGCTGGAGGCGCCCATCACCTGGATGGCCGACCCCGGATCGCCCTTGGTGCCGAAGAAGATGTACGGCACGGTGTCGGGCGCGCTCTGCAGATCGGTGGCGCCGATGCTGTTGAAGGCATCGTACAAGGCCTGGCCTCCGTTGGCGTCCATGCCCGGTTTGTTGAGGCCCACATAGGTCCACATCAGGATGTGGTAACCCGGTGGCACCTGGTTCTCCAGCAGGTCGGTGAGACCGGCCATGTGCGAGGGGCGTGAAGGCCAGTAGGAGAAGTACTTCTGCGCCCGGCTGCTGCGTTCGCACAGACTGTCACAGCTGTTGATGTTCCCGAACTGATGGTCGAGGTCCTGGCCGTTCCAGCAGGTCTTCCACGGCTCGAAGGTGGCGGGGTCGATCACCGCCACATGCAGCGCCCGCTCACCACCGCAGCCCTGGCCATCCACCCACTGCAGATCGATGTAGTAGCTGCAGATGAGCCCACTGTTGCCCGTCACTTCGCATCGGATGCCGCGCGGGGCATCATTGAACCGGAAAAGTCGCTGCGGACGGTCGTAGATCACCTGCGGGAATCCATCCTCCTTGAACTGAAAGAAGTGGGCCTGGCCCCAGCCGCGCCGGTCGGTGATGTGCTGGAACGAGGACTCGCGCCAGTCATAGGAACCATCACCGGTGCTGTCCGGTGTACAGCGCCAGAAGAACACCAGGCTATCCTGCTGTGTGTTGAGCCCGAAGATCTGCTGGGGCGTCCAGCTGACCACCCCGCCGGGCGCGTTGATCACGACCTCCTCGAACGCCGGGCTGTCGTACGTGTCCACCGTGTCGATCTGGAACCGGTAGGCCCGCATGGGCGCGAAGGGGTCACCCGTGCTGGCCTTTAGCACGGGTTCCGCATCGGGGATGATGGCGAACTTGAAGGGCTCCACGGGGAAGATCTCGCCGCTGGTGATCAGCAGGGAGGCTTGCACCGTGTTGTTGCCCAGGTCATCGATCTCATCGATCAGGTCCTGGTCGATGTCCACGCGGATGTTCAAGGCGTTGAGCCCCTGACCACCCTCGTTCGCAAGCACGGGCAACCTGAAGCGCACCGTGCTCCTGAGGGTGTCCGCTGAAACAGGGGCGAACATCGGCTGAAGCACCTGGTTCTCCTCCACCAACCTGCGCTCCAGCACCACGTTGGTGGTGGCCCCGATGCCCTTGCCCAGATTGGTCACGATAACCTCCACGGTGAAGGTGTCCAGGTCGGCGGTCACGGGATCGGGCGAGATCAGCACATCTAGCTCGCTCACCGACAGGTCGGGCAGGTCGAACGAATGCAGCACCAGGGTGGGGTCACCGTGCAGCGTGAAGGTGTGGGCGTTGTTCACGTTCAGGTAGCCGCTGCCCTGCAGCTGCTGTTTCGCGGCGAACCGCATGTGCTCACCGATGCCGGCGCCGTGGTTCACCTGGCTGAAGCTCCGGTACCACTCCAGGGTATAGAAGTAGAGCATGTTGCTCAGCCCGATGTCCACCGACGCCATGAAGGCGATGGCCCCCGCGTTGGGCACCAGCACGTTCTTCTCGCTGGCGCTTTCGGAAGGGGCCAGATGCACATTGCCCGCATAACACGAGTTGCCGATGATGGCCGGGTACTTGCCCCCCCAGTTGTAGTTGACCGGGTTGTCGATGGTGATGTCGAAGCCGCCACCCGAGGCATGCGCGAAAAAGGTCATCAGGGTCACCCCTTCATCCTCGATCAGGTGCTTCACACTGTCGGCGGATGCCTGCCCGTAGACGCCCGGGGTGTTCTTGTTGAACTGGGTGACCTTGCCGATGAAGTTCGTGTCCTCGGCGAGCAGTTCATACTGCCGGAGGTAGTTGTCGAACTGTTGGAACTCCGATTCCACAAAACCGCCGCGGAAGTGCAGGATGTTCTTCATCCAGGGCTCGGGCTCGTCCCAACTCTCGAACTGCTCCACCTTGGCCCGGTACAGGTCCACATCGGCCGGAGTGTGCGCCGCCAGGCGACCCACCGGGATCACCATGTCCGCGGGATCACCGTTCAGGCCCAGGGTGAAGCACATGTCGCTGGGCGGAAAGCCGAGCGTGGGCACCAGGCAGGTGGGGTAGACCGACGGATCGTCGCGGTGCCCGTTGAGGCCGTTGATGGAGGGGGCCAGCACCGATTTGCCGATCAGGAAAAGCGCCCGGGGATCGGTGTCCCATTGGTCGAGCGCGAACTTGGCGAACCGACGGATGGCCAGCGGATGCTTGGGCACGCCGCCACCGAACTGGTCATACAGTTCGTCCACGTCCACCACCACGGCGTTCATGGGGTTGGTGGGGCTGGTGGCCCGGGTCATGGCGTACTGCTCCGCGGCAGTGCGCAATGACGCGTGGGTGACGATGAGCATGGCCGAGTCCTGCTGGGCCTGCACGAGATCCGTGAACTGCCCGGTGGCCGTCACGGGGCGCAGGTCCGCAGGTGCGGTGATCTGTTCCTGGCGGTACATGAAGACCCGCGTCTCGGTGGCGTTGGGCGCGAGCGGGATCAGGGCCTGCCAGTAGCCGAATCCGTCCTGCACCACCTGCACGCGTCGAAGGGTATCGCCGTAGGCGTACACCACGGGCGTTCCCCAGAAGCCGATGAAGCGCAGGAAGGCCAGGGTGTCCGTGGTGCCGTTGTGCGGGACGCGCACGTCGGCGATCGGCTCGCCACCGAAGTTCATCGCGCGGGGGTAGCGCAGCTTGATGTAGGCGATGTTCTGCCGGTCCTGGTAGCTGGCCCCGGCGCAGGCCTGCAGGTCGTAGACCGCGCGTGTCTGGACGTTCGTGGCCCAGGTGTCCAAGGCACCGGTGGGCAGGTCGAAGCCCAGCCGCCGGTACTGGTAGGCGCGGTAGGTGGTGTCCAGCGCCTGCACCAGGTTGGCGCCGTAGTAAACCCGCAGGTGGTGGTCGTCGCAGGCACCGCCGCTGGCGCTGTTGGCGCCGGCCACGGCCATGTCAATGCGCGAAGGCGGGGCGTCGGGTTGCTGGTAGGGGTTCTGCGAAGGCACCTGGAAGAGCAGGGTGCCGTCGGCCCCGTAGGTCTCCAGCGGCCAGCTTCGGAAATAGCCCTCCCCTTCCACCATGAAGGAGGACGAGGCCCCGAACAGGCCCCGGTCACCGAGGTAATAGGCAAGTCCGAACTGGGACAGGGTCTCGCGCCACACCCACGGCCGCGGCGTATGCGGCGTGTAGTCGGTGTTGGTGTAGGGCTTCACGCGCTTGGGCGCGGTGCTGCCCGCCGACCAGGTGATGTAGTAGCGGATGCTGTCGTTGTAGAGGCTGTGGTAGGGGTTGCTCTGTGTGCCCGGCACCTCGTACAGCGCCCCGTCCATCCAGCCGTCGTTGCGCGTGGCCCGCAGCTCGATGTGGTCGGCCGTGTTCAGCACGCCGTCGGCCTCGCCTTCGATGAAGATGGGCACCTCCTGCTCTCGCCCGAAGACCTGGATGGTGCGCGGATCCACCGCACCAACGGGAAATCCCGCGTTGGCCAGGGCGGCACTGTCGATGCGGTAGATGCCGTCGGCCGCGACGGTGAAGCGCCAGTAGGGCCGGGACGGGTCGATCCACTCGTTGCCGTAGGGCTGGGCGAAGACCACCGAAGCGGCCAGCACCGCGAGAAGGACCGTGCCCGTTCGCCTCATGAACTGCTTCGTGTGAAGATGTCGAAGCGCAGGCTGAAGACGTTGCTGTACAACGCGATGGAGTTGTCGCCGATGTCGGTGAGGGCGTAGTCGACCGCGATGCCGCGGATCTTGAGCCCGGCCCCGATGTTGGGCTGGAAGTTCAAGCGGCGGGCGTCGGTGATGTCGGTGACATACTGGAAGTTGTTGACGCCCGCACGGACGAAGACCACACCGGCATAGCCCACCTCCAGACCGAAGCGCGGGTCGGCGCTCCAGGTGCCCGTGCTGATGAGGGTGTTGCGCTGGCCGTCGAAGGTGTTCTCCAGGTTGAGCTCGGTGATGAGGCCCACCTTGTTGCCGAAGCGGAACTCACGCGCGGCGCCCAGGGTCAGCCGGGGCAGGGTGACCTCGGTGCTGTTCTGCGGCAGGTCGTTGCCGGTGAGCTGGAAGGTCTCGATGGTCTGCGGGTCCAACGAGTAGCTCCACGCGTTGTAGGTTCCTGTGATGTCGCGGGCCACGGCGGCGAAGCGCCACTTGTCCTTCTCGTATTGGGCGGCCAGGTCGAGGCCGAAGCCCCAGGCGTTGGCGAACTCGCCCACGCGCCGGTAGATCACCTTCACGTTGCCGCCCACCACCAGGCCGGGGATTCGCATGCGGCGGGCGTAGCTGATCAGCAGGGCGTGGTCCGCTGCGGTGAAGGTGCTGATGCGGTCGTAGTCCACGTTGCCGTCGTTGTCGATCAGCGCGGTGGTATTGGGGATGTCGTCCACCCCGAAGCGCACGAAGGTGACCCCCAGGGTGCTGGCCGTGTCCAGCGGCTTGGCCACGCCCACGAAATCGTACTTGGCGATGCCGGCGAAGTACTCGCTGTGCATGGCGCCGATCTGCAGATCGCCGCGCACGCGCATCAGGCCGGCGGGGTTCCAGTAGCCCGCGGTGACGTCGTTGGCGGAGGCCACGAAGCTGTAGCCCATGCCAAGGGCGCGGGCACCGACCCCGATGGCCAGGAACTCGTTGCTGTACTTGGGGGCGTCCTGGGCCAGCAGGCCCGGGGCGGTGGCATAGGTGATCAGGGCCGCCGCGATGCCGCGCAAGCCGGTGCTGCTCAAGGTCCTCATCCGTTGGGTGGTTGACGCAGCTTCTAACAGAAGGTGGCCTGCTTTATTGCCCCGAAATTATCCCAATTTCGGCCCGGGACGGTGCCAACCGGAAACGCCCTCCCCGAACCTCCATGGCCCGGCTGCCGCGGCTTCCCGACCTGCTCACGACCGCGAACCTAGCCTGTGGCGTGCTGTCCATCCTGCTGGCCTCCCAAGGACAGCTAACAGCGGCGTGTTGGCTGGTGTTCGCCGCGGCGGTGTTCGACGTGTTCGACGGGCTGGCCGCCCGGGCGCTGGGCGGGGGCAGTCCGTTGGGCGCCCAGTTGGACAGCCTGGCGGACCTGGTGAGCTTCGGGGTGGCGCCCGGGATGATCCTCTGGGAGGCGCCCGCGACCCTCGCGGATCCGTACGGTCAATTCTTCGGCTTGGTCGCGGCCAAAGCCATCGGCGTGGTCTGTATCACTGTTGCGTCCGCCTGGCGCCTGGCCAAGTTCAACCTGGACACCCGTCAGACCAGCGGCTTCCTCGGGCTCCCCACCCCTTCCAACGGTCTGTTCTGGGTTTCGCTCACGATGGGAGCCAGCGGCACGGCCGTGCATCCAGGACCGGGCCATGA
>JADLBK010000167.1 GCA_020847755.1 Flavobacteriales bacterium
AGGTCGAAGGTCTTGGTGCTGCTGGTGTTGAGCACCTCCACGTATTCGGCCTCCGGCAGGCCCACCACGGGCGTGGGGTCGGCGAAGACCTCGTTGATCACCACCTCGCCCGGCAGCGCCTCATCGGGCACGGACCAGCTGAAGTCCGTGTTGCTCGGAGCGGCCGCATTGCCGGCCGGGTCCTCGGCGCCGCTGGCGACCAGCGTGTAGGTGTTGCCGCTGGTGAGCGCGATGCCCGGCGTGAGGTGCACGAGCGCGGCGTCCAGCCCGTCCAGCACCGCCGCGCTCACCCCGATGAAGGGCAGGATGTCGAAGCTGCCGAGGGCGGCGCCGTTCAGGGGTTCGCTGAAGACGACGTCCACGGTGGTGGCGCTGGTGGCGGTCACGCTCACCACGGCCGGCGGCGTCACGTCCACCGGGATCGGGCCCACGCTGATGTCGTCGAAGAAGTGGTTGTTCACCGGGCTGGCCGCGGTGCTCTGCTCGATGCGGATGCCGAAGTGGGTGCAGCCGCCGTGCGTGGCGTCGGTGGCGCTGCCCGCCAGGGTGTAGGTGCCCGTGGCGCCATCGTCGGTCTCCAGGGTCCACAGGTCACCGACATCGCGCTTCACCCGGATCCGGAAGGGGTTGTCGCTGCTGCTGTTCACGATGCCGTCGGCGCTGGCGATCAGCGAGGTGCCCGCGCCCGCATCGCTGCGGAACAGCTCCACCCGGTCCTGGGTGCCGCCGATGCGCACGTAGTAGCCGTTCACCCCGCTGGCCAGGTCGGCGGCGCTGCTCATCAGGTACACGTCCGCGTAGTTGGCGCCGCTGGTGCTGAACTTCAGGTTGACGAAGAACTCCCATTGCGCCCCCGCGGCCTGGGTGCTGGGCGTGCTCAGGTGGTAGTTGGACGCGCCCGGGCTGTTGCTGCGCAGCTGGCCGCCCACGCACACGAACAGCGCGGCATCCCCGCTCCACACCGGCCCGTTGGTGTAGTCGTTGTCGTCGAAGTCGTCGGTGAACTGGGCGGAGGCGACCAGCGTCGCCAGGGCGGCGAGCGAGCCCGACAAGGCGCGGAAAGCGGCGCGGATCATGGACTTCAGCGTGGGAGGCAAGGTAGTACTTTCGCCCTGCGTTGAACGTGAACCGGACAACATGAAGGTCGCAGTCGTCGGTGCCACCGGACTGGTCGGTGGGGTCATGCTGAAGGTGCTCGAGGAGCGCCGTTTCCCCGTGGACGAACTGCTGGCCGTGGCCAGCGACCGCAGCGCCGGCCGCACGGTGTGGTTCCGCGGGCGCGAGGTGCCGGTGATCGGCATGGAGGCCGCCATCGCCGCCCGTCCCCAGCTCGCCCTGTTCTCCGCCGGGGGCGCCACCTCCCTGGAATGGGCCCCGCGCTTCGCCGAGGCGGGCTGCACCGTGGTGGACAACAGCAGCGCCTGGCGCATGTTCCCCGACAAGAAGCTGGTGGTGCCCGAGGTGAACGGCGACGTGCTCACCGCGGACGACCGCATCATCGCCAACCCCAACTGCAGCACCATCCAGCTGGTGATGGCACTGGCGCCGCTGCACACCGCCTTCGGCGTGGAGCGCGTGGTCGTGAGCACCTACCAGGCCGTCACCGGCACGGGCATGAAGGCCGTGCAGCAGCTGGAGAACGAGCGCAAGGGCATCAACGGCGACATGGCCTATCCCTTCCCGATCGACCGCAACGTGATCCCGCGATGCGACGCGTTCACCGACAACGGGTACACCAAGGAGGAGATGAAGCTGGTGAACGAGACGAGAAAGATCCTCGACCCCGCCATCCGCGTCACCGCCACGGCCGTGCGGGTGCCGGTCACCGGGGGCCACAGCGAGGCGGTGAACATCGAATGCACCCGCGACTTCGAGTTGGACGCGGTGCGCCGGCTGCTGCGCGAGTCCCCGGGCGTGGTGGTGCTCGACGACCCCGCCAAGGATGAATACCCCATGCCGCTGATCGCGCACGACCGCGATGCGGTCCTCGTGGGCCGCATCCGCCGGGACGAGAGCCAGCCGCGCACGCTGAACCTGTGGATCGTGGCGGACAACCTGCGCAAGGGCGCAGCCACCAACGCGGTCCAGATCGCAGAGCTGCTGGTGGGGAAGGGCTATGTTCAGGGCCTGGGTGCGCGCACGCTCACGATGGGCGGCTGAAGTGCGGTCTTCGTCCGATCCGGACAACGCGACCGCGCGCCGCATTATCTTGGCGCTCATGGGCGCTCGGGCGGTCGTTCTCGTTGTGTGCCTGGTGGGAGGATGGCTGGCTCCGGCGCGGATCATGGCGCAGGACGAGCCCCGGAAGGCCGCGATAGTGTCCATGTCCGGGCTCTATGGCGGAGCAGTGAAATTCAACCACATAACGGGCCCCTATGACCTCATGGGCGGGCGCAATGTGGTTGGTTACGGGCTTGCGGCTGGTTTGCGGCATCAAGTGGGTTCTGGCCGCTTCTTGGTCAGGGCGGAGTTGGAGTATTTGAGGCTGCCGTTCACCTTCACATGGGAGATGAATTCCCGGGAGGTGTATGGCTTGGATCGGAAATCGCGGCAGGAAACCTATCAAGCGGAGCGCATGGGGTTGATGGGGCTCTGGTTGGGCGCCGACTATGCCATTACACGATCGCGATCACCGTTCATCGTGCATCTTGCTGCTGGTGTGGGATGGTCACAGCTTGACTTCTATCCGCGATTCGGATCGCGCAGCGTCACACACCCCGATAGCGCGGGAGTGCGGTACACCATCTTCACGATGACCTCCGAGCACCGCAATGGCTTCGTGCCGTTGGTGCGCCTGGGGGTGGGCAAGGAGTGGCAGTTCGCGAACAAGAACCGCCTGGGGGTGACGGCCTTGGTGCAGTGGTCATGGGTGGACGACTTCAATAGCGGCACCTACCTGGCCTATCCGGGCACGAGCAGCGAGAGCCGGGGCACCTGGAAGCAGGGCCTGAACTACATCGGCCTGAAAGCACATTACGCCTTGGGCTTCGGGCCGGGCAAGGTGCCCCGGCATCTGCGCGGAACCGAATGAAGCGTGGGTATCTGGTGGAACCGGCGTACAAAATGAGAGTGAACATCTCTGAGTGATCCTGTTGATCGGGTTGGGCTCGGATCTGATACTGAATTCGAAGGACTTCAACCCCGGGTGATCGTAAGGGCCTGACCGACAGCCGAATACCCCCCCCCCCCCCGATTAGAATGGGTTCAGGAGAATGGACGACCAGAGGGTTCGGTTGAAAAGCACCTTGGTTCTAGGTTTGGTGCAAACCCAACCACCATGCCGCGCATTTCCCCATTCACCGTGGTCGCGTTCCTTCTTGTGTTCATCATTTCGGGATGCCGGAAGGAACCCGAGGAGGTCATCTCCTCTGCAACAGGTGCGGTATCACCAAAGCACGGTGGGGAGGATTGTGTCAAGGACAGCCTTACGATCGAATGCGGCATGTTGTCCTTCACGAGCCAGCAGCACTTCACCGATGTGTATGACTGTCTCGAAGCCGTGTATGAAGCACACTTGGATGCCTTTGAGGCCCTGTACGGCCATCTTTCCGAAGATGACTACAATGACATGGCAGACCAGCTCGGGTTTGTGGAAGAGCAGCCGCTCGTGGATTTTGAGAACGCGCTTTCGTTCACCTCCGCTCGTCGTACCTTGGCTGATGCGGAAGCGCTCTTCATGGGCAGTGGTGGCCATCCTGCGGAGAGCCCGCTGCTGAACTCACCCTATGATGACGACATCATGGCCACCATGTTCAACGAGAACAACGCCGTGATGATCGATGGGGTCATCCACGTGATCGACGCGGACGGGGAACAATGGTCGTTCTGCGATTGTGCCACCTACGAACAATGGTTGGTGGATCCGCAGTCGGTGGATCCGGAAGACCCATGCTCGCTTTTGCAGAAAGGGGGCACCGTGAACTTGCCGGATTGCAAGAGCGACTGGTGGCAGTATTGCTGGGATGAGTATAACTCCGGTAGTAAGAACGTAAACTGGAAGCTTCAGGTCAAGTACTGGCACTTCTGGGATCACAGTTCCGCAACGGCCCATATCTGGCATTACAAGAAGGTGAATGGAGATTGGAAGCCACGAAAGGCCGATTTGCTCGCTCGGTCGCACGGCCGGTACAATG
>JADLBK010000168.1 GCA_020847755.1 Flavobacteriales bacterium
TAGGTGCAGTCGGTGCCGCTGTACAGCGAGAGGTTGAAGTCCACCAGGCCGCTCACGTTCATCTTGAAGAAGCGGTAATAGTTGGCCGTGCAGTTGTTGCTGTAGCTGCCGACGGCGCCGCCCTGTTCATCGGGCACGATGTCGCCCAGGCGCAGGTTGCCGGTGCTGATCAGGCTGGTCTGGTAGATCTCGTTGAGGTCCTGGCCGCTTCGGTCGAACTTCAGCGCCCAGAAGCCGGCGCCGGCGCTGGCGCGCGCCATCAGGTAGGCGTTGTCGGCCTCGTCCACGGCGAGGCGCTGGTCGCCGAAGCCCAGGCCGCCCTGGGCCACGAAGGCGAAGCTGCTGTCGTAGCGAAGCAGGTTCTGCGTTTCGGTGTACACGTTGAACACGCCGGGGCCGGGGTCCACGTCGATCTGGCTGCTGAGCGGCCCGCCGTTGTCCAGCGTCTGCACCACGTAGAAGCCGCTGCCGTCGCGCAGGGCGGCGATGTCGCGGCTGTTGCTGAAGCCCGCGTTCCAGGCACGCACATCGGCCCAGTGCAGGCTGCCGTCGGCGCGGTAGCGGGCGATGAAGGAGCCGGTGGAGAAGTTGGGCACCACGAGGTCGCTGACCCCCGCCCCGGGGTCCATGTCGTAGGTGCCCGTGCCCAGGTCGCCGGTGATGTACAGGTTGCCGGCGTCGTCGCAGCTGATGCCACCATAGTCCTCGCTGAGGTCGGTGGTGTTCTCCACGCTGAAGCCCCAGAGGAACTGGCCGCTGCTGGTGTACTTGGCGTACACCTTGCCGGGGTCCACCAGGGTGGTGAAGGGGCCGGGGTCCAGGTCGAGCTGGCCGGTGGTGAAGCCCACATAGAGGTACACGTTGTCACTGGCGTCCACGTCCATGTCGATGGAGTACAAGGTGGGCGCGCTGAGGGTCTTCGTCCACAGGATGTTGCCGGTGCTGCTGTAGCGCTGGAGCTGCACGCCGGAGCCGCCTTCGCCCAGGGCGAAGACATCGCCGTTGGCGGCGAACTTCACACGCCGAATGGCGCTGACGCTGGGTGTGGCCCAGGCCAGGTCGAACTGCTGGGCCGTGGTGGTGCCGAGGGCGAGGAGGGCGGCGAAGAGGAACGGTGTGCGCATGCGGTGCGGTGTTGAAGGGCGCCAATGTAAGCGGGCGGATGGAGCATGGGTATCCCTGGCGCTCCCGCGCTACTGCATCCGGGATGGCACGGTGGCCTAGCTCGCCCTCGCCGCGCCGCGGCCCAGCATGAAGCCCACCGCAGCACCGGTGCCCGCGGTCCACACCGTGTTGGCGGCCACGTCCACCACCACGGCCATGGGCCCGTCGAACAGGTTCATCATGGCCATGAAGGACAGGTCGACACTGAGGTAGAAGAGGAAGCCCACGATGGCTCCGGAGACCAGGCCACCGGCGAGGCTGTTGACGCCCATGCGCCCGAAGGCCCAGGCCAGCAGCAGCGCGAGGCTCAGGTTGCTCAGGAACATCAGCGCCAGGTTCATCTCCTCCTCGGTCTTCATCAGCCCGGGATAGCTCAGCATGTGAGCTTCCATGTAGCTCATCAGCAGCATGCCGAAGATCAGCCAGCCCAGCAGGAAAGCGACGACACCGCCCACCAGGGCGGCCAGAAGCGTACGCGTGTCCATGGTCATCGGGTGTTGGTGTACATCGAAGGTACCGGATCCATCCGATGGTCCCCCAAGCACCCGATCACACCACGCAGGAGCGCGTCGCCGGCCGGCCCGCTTGCCGCGGGGAGGCTGCTTGTCCCACGGCCATGCGTGATCCGCACGGGCCGGATGCCGCAGCCGTACTTTCACCGCTGGAATGCGACTTGTGGTCCGAAACATGGTCTGCGACCGCTGCAGGGCGGTGGTGAGGCGCGTGCTCGACGCGCAGGGCATCGCCGTGAAGCACGTGGACCTGGGCGAGGTGGAGCTCGAGCGCGAACCTGACCCTGAGCAACTGGAAGCGGTGCGTGCATCGCTCGAGGCCGAAGGCTTCGAGCTGGTGGACAGCCGCGAGGCCGCCACCATCGCCCGCATCAAGGCCGCCATCGTGAAGCTCGTGCACCACAGCGAGGAGAGCGGCGGGCGAGTGAAATTGGGCGCGCACCTGAGCGACGCGCTCAACAAGGAATACTCGGGCCTCAGCGCGCTGTTTTCCCAAGTGGAGGGCATCACCATCGAGCAGTACTTCCTGCTGCAGCGGCTGGAGCGGGTGAAGGAGCTGATCAAGTACGGCGAGCTGACCATGAGCGAGATCGCCGACCGCACCGGCTTCAGCAGCGTGGCGCACCTGAGCACGCAGTTCAAGAAGCTCACCGGCATGACCCCCTCGGCCTTCAAGGCCATGGGCCTGGGGCGCACCCCGCTGGACAAGGTGGGTTGATGCAAACCTTTCCGGTGATGATGTAACGCGCTGGTCCGCCGGTCGTCGGTGCTTTGTACCGTCAATACGAGAACGACCATGGACCATACGAACAACGCCACCGAGACCCTGCGCTTCACCACCACGGGCATCACCTGCGCAGGCTGCGCCAACAGCGCCACGAGCATCCTCAAGCGCCTGCCCGGCGTGGTGGAAGTGCGCGTGGATGTCGCTACCGGCACGGCCCAGGTGGACGTCGTCCAGGGTGCCATTGCGCTCAACGACCTGCTCACTGCCCTCAAACCCGCCGGCTACGGGCTCATCCCCCAAGCCGCCTAAGCGCGAACCAGCATGCCCGCCGAAAAGACCACCGTGCTGCTGCCCGTGGAGAACATGGACAGCGAGCATTGCGCCCTCATCGTGGACAAGGCCATGGGCGCCGTGCCCGAGGTGCAGGACCACCACGTGGAGCTCAACAACCGCCGCGCGGTGTTCAGCAGCACCCGTCCCGTGGAAGCCGTGCAACATGCCGTGCAGGCCATCCGCGACAACGGCTACGACGTGCCCACGCTCAAGCGCACCTTCCCGGTGACGGGCATGACCTGCGCCAGCTGCGTGGCCAGTGTGGAGAGCATGCTGCTCGCCACCCCCGGCGTGCTCAGGGCGGCGGTGAACCTGGCCACCAACACCGTGCAGGTGGAGTACGTGCCGGGCGTGATCGATGAGCGCGGCATGCGCCAGGCCATCCAGAGCATCGGCTACGACCTGCTCATCGGCGCGGAGCAGGATGCTGCGGCCGACCTGGAAGCCATCCAGCGCGAGCACCTCACCAGCCTGAAGCGGCGGCTGTGGGCCTCACTGGCGCTGAGCATTCCGCTCGTGGTCATCGGCATGTTCCTGATGCACGAACCGTGGGCGAACCTGGTGATGTGGGCGCTCAGCACGCCGGTGGTGCTGGTCTTCGGCCGCAGCTTCTTCATCAACGCGTGGAAACAGGCGAAGCACCGCAGCGCCAACATGGACACCCTGGTGGCGCTCAGTACCGGCGTCGCTTACATCTTCAGCGTCTTCAACACCGCCTACCCGTCGTTCTGGACCGATCGTGGCCTGATGCCGCATGTGTACTTCGAGGCGGCGGCCGTGGTCATCACCTTCATCCTGCTGGGCAAGTTCCTGGAAGAGCGCGCCAAGGCCGGCACCAGCAGCGCCATCAAGAAGCTGATGGGCCTGCGTCCGAACAGCGTGCTGCGCGAAGGAGCCGACGGATCCACCCGCGAAGTGCCCATTGCCGACGTGAACGTGGACGACATCCTGGTGGTGCGGCCGGGTGAGAGCATCGCGGTGGACGGCGAAGTGCTGAGCGGCGACAGCTACGTGGACGAGAGCATGCTGAGCGGCGAGCCCCTGCCCGTGGCGAAGACGCCCGGCGCAAAGCTGCTGGCCGGCACCATCAACCAGAAGGGCAGCCTGAGCATGCGGGCCGAGAAGGTCGGCGCGGCCACGCTGCTGGCGAACATCGTGCGCGCCGTGCAGCAGGCCCAGGGCAGCAAGGCCCCAGTGCAGCAGCTGGTGGACAAGGTGGCGGCCGTCTTCGTGCCCATCGTGATCGGCATCGCCCTGCTCAGCGCCATCGCCTGGTGGGTGCTGGGCGGCGAGCATGCCTTCACGCAGGGCCTGCTGGCGCTCGTCACCGTGCTGGTGATCGCCTGCCCCTGCGCTCTGGGCCTCGCCACGCCCACCGCCATCATGGCCGGCATGGGCAAGGGCGCCGAGAACGGCATCCTCATCAAGGACGCCGAAAGCCTGGAGCGTGCGCGCCACATCACGGCCATTGTGCTGGACAAGACCGGTACCATCACCGAAGGGAAACCTGA
>JADLBK010000169.1 GCA_020847755.1 Flavobacteriales bacterium
TCAAGAGCTGATGTGTTGACCGCGGACGGTCGACCAAGGGGCCTTTTCTCCGTCCGGACCTGCGGATGGCGGCCCGAGCTCAGAGCTGCTTCAACAGCCCCCGCAGATCCACCTTCTCGCCCACGATGCGCTCCACCTCGCCGATGGCCACTCGCTCCTGCTTCAGGCGCTCGGGTCCGTTCTCGCCTATCTTTAAACGGCCAACAGTCATGGACTACCGCGCCATCATCACCATCGACCCCAAGCGCCGATTCGGCAAGCCTTGCGTGCGCGATACGCGCATAGCCGTGTACGATGTACTGAGCTGGCTCGCGGCTGGCATGACCCATGCGGAGATCATGGAGGACTTCCCACAGCTGACCGAGGAGGATATACGCGCTTGTTCGGCCTATGCATTAGAGGATGGGTCTATGCCAGCTGCATCAGATCACCTGGTCCAGTGAAACCGGGCGCATTACTGGTGTGAGCCAACCCTGTGTAGGTCGACCCAGTGGGTCGACGCTACAGTTGGCCGGGTGAGGCCCCCGTCACAACTTCCGCAACAGCCCCCTCGGGTCCACCTTCTCGCCCGTAGCCCAGACGCTTGTGCTAGGGCAGGAACCAGAACCGCCAGCCGCCCCAGCGGCGGTGGTAGTTCCTGCTGAAGCACTCACCGGCCCAGCCACCACTTCCTGAGCTGCACGTGCTGGCGGGTGGCCTTGGGGGCCATGCTCAGCTGTCCGGTGCCCTCGTCGAAGCGAAGTCCGGTGCGCTGCGCCCATTGGGCCAGCGGCAGTGCGCCTGGCTCGTTGAGGTGCCGTTGCAGCAGGGTCCCGATGTCCGGCCCGGTGAGCCGCTCGATGGTGGCGAAGAGCTCCTCGTCCTTGAAGGGTCTACCCGGACCGTATTCACGCTGCAGGTCGCGCACCAGCTCCTGCACGCCGTAGGCGCCCTTCGACCGCTCGCGCAGGGCGATGTCGAGTCCCATGCAGAAGAGCGTGCCCTTCAGATAGAAGTTGTAGTACTGGTCCTGCCGTTCCATGGCCTGCTGGCTCAGCGTGGTGAGGGGGATGCTGTCGGTGAACTTGCGCATCATCCGCACCTTTTCGTTCACCACGCCCAGGAACTCCTCCACGCTTTGCCGGCCCTGCTTCACGGGCATGTGCATGGCGAAGTACTCGGTCATGCCTTCATACAGCCAGAGGTGGCGGCTCATGCGCGGCGCATGGAAGTCGTAGTGCTCGATCTCCTCGCTGTGCACGCCCAAGGGCAGGATGGTGTGGAAGAATTCATGGCTGGCGATGCCGTACACGCTTTGGGCGATGGCCTCGGGGTCCAGCGGCATGCAGAGCAGGATCAACGTGGAGGAGGAATGCTCAAGCCCATCGCCCATGCTGCTGCCTTCGCGATCGCTCGGGTTATGGTAGATGAGAAAGGTGTACTCCTTCACCGGCAAGGTGCCGCCGAGGTAGGCACGCTGATCGGCCAGCAAAGGGCGGATGTGGCGGGCCACGTCATGCGCGATGGCTTGGCCGGTGGTACTGTGGCAGGCCACGGTCACCCGGATATCCTCCAACAGGATATGCGCTGTGTCCGGCGGTGCCACCAGCATGGGGTTGTCCACCAGGTGGCGGTAGCTGGTGGCGCTGAAGGTGATGTGCTCCGCTTGTTCCTGCGCACGCGGCAGGCTGGTGGCGGCATAGTGGCCGGCGGGCTTCTTCACATGGAGCGTGTAGGGTAGGTGCTCGAAGCCCTCGAAGTAGCCCACCACCGTGTTGTGGTTCAGCACGGTGGCAGTGGGTTTCACGGTGCCTTCGGACGAGCGGTAGTTGCCCATGGAGAAACGGATGTCGAACTCCTCCCAGCCATCGTCCACGGAATAGGTGATGCGATGAAGCCCCTGTGGTGACGGCAAACTCCAGCGGTCCACATCGATCCGTTGGATGGGCTGCGGGTCGCCGTTGCCATCGAAGGCCTCCACGGCGCCTGCCGATCGTCCGTGGTCCATTACGCCGTAGATGCCGGGTACGATGCGCGGCAGGGCGAAGACCAGCGGCGCATCGCCGGGCAGGGGAGGGACGATCAGTTCCACCTCCAGGCGGTCGTTGCGCTGGTCGCGCAGGTCGATGCTGGCGGTGATGCCGGCTTGGGCGTGCAGGGCCGGGGCTGCCGTGGCGAGGAGCAGGAGCGTGAGGATGCGCATGGGCGTGGAATGCGAAGGTCCGTCATGGGACGGACCTTGCACGCACTGAGTTACAGGGCTGATCACAGCTTCCGCAGCAGCCCCCGCAGGTCCACCTTCTCGCCCACGATCCGCTCCAGCTCGCTGATCTTCACCCGTTCCTGCCGCATGCTGTCGCGCTCGCGGATGGTCACCGCATCGTCCGTGAGGGTCTCGTGGTCCACGGTGATGCAGTAGGGCGTGCCGATGGCGTCCTGGCGGCGGTAGCGCTTGCCGATGCTGTCCTTCTCGTCGTACTGGCAGTTGTGGTCCAGCTTCAGGCGGTCCATGATGGCGCGGGCCTTCTCGGGCAGCCCGTCCTTCTTGATCAGCGGCAGCACGGCCACCTTCACGGGCGCCAGTGCCGCCGGGATGCGCAGCACCACGCGCTCCTCGCCGCCTTCGAGCTTCTCCTCATCGTAGGCCGCGCTGAGGATCGCGAGGAACATGCGGTCCAGGCCGATGCTCGTCTCCACCACATAGGGCACGTAGCTCTCGTTGGCCTCGGGGTCGAAGTAGGTGAGCTTGCGGCCGCTGTGCTTCTCGTGGTTGGCCAGGTCGAAGTCGGTGCGGCTGTGGATGCCCTCGAGCTCCTTGAAGCCCATGGGGAAGCGGAATTCGATGTCGCACGCGGCGTTGGCGTAGTGCGCCAGCTTGATGTGGTCGTGGAAGCGGTAGCTCTCGGTGGGAAGCCCGAGCGCGCGGTGCCACTTCATGCGCTGCTCCTTCCAGGCGTTGTACCACTCCATCTCGGTTCCGGGCTTCACGAAGAACTGCATCTCCATCTGCTCGAACTCGCGCATGCGGAAGATGAATTGCCGCGCCACGATCTCGTTGCGGAAGGCCTTGCCGGTCTGCGCGATGCCGAAGGGGATCTTCATCCGCGCGCTCTTCTGCACGTTGAGGAAGTTGACGAAGATGCCCTGGGCGGTCTCGGGACGCAGGTAGATGGTGCTGCTCTCGCCGCTCACGCTGCCCAGCTCGGTGGCGAACATCAGGTTGAACTGGCGCACATCCGTCCAGTTGCCCGTGCCGCTGATCGGGCACTTGATCTCCTCGTCGATGATCAGCTGGCGCACGGCCTCCAGGTCGTTGGCGTTGAGGGCCTCCTTCATGCGCCCTTCCACCGCGTCGATACGGTCCTGGCTGCGCTTCACGTTGGGGTTGGTGGCGCGGAACTGCGCTTCATCGAAGGCCTCGCCGAACTTGCCGCGCGCCTTCTCGATCTCCTTGGCGATCTTCTGCTCGTACTTGCCGATGTGCTCCTCCAGCAGCACATCCGCCCGGTAGCGCTTCGTGCTGTCCTTGTTGTCGATCAGCGGATCGTTGAAGGCGTCCACGTGGCCGCTGGCCTTCCAGGTGGTGGGGTGCATGAAGATGGCCGCGTCGATGCCCACGATGTTCTCGTTGAGCTTGGTCATGGCCTCCCACCAGTAGCGGCGGA
>JADLBK010000170.1 GCA_020847755.1 Flavobacteriales bacterium
GCACAATGGCATCGGTGTAGTCGTTCAGCTCACCGGACTCGGGCTCCTCGGGGTTGTCGTAGGTGTACTTCTGCCCGATGTACATCTGGTCGCTGTTGCCCGTGAAGGTGACGCCGTTGCGCATCCACGGCCGGTAGCCGATGCCCTGGAACCCATAGGCACCGGGCTCCGCCAGATGCAGCCGGCTGAAGGGGCCCGGCCCATTGTCCCAGAAATAGCTGCTGGGGCTGATGCCTACGAAGCCCATTGCAGGGATCGAAGAGAAGCTCTCAATGGTGTAATTGTCCTCCTCGTTTACCACCAGTCGAAACTTGTCGTATGTGCGCAACGTCAGTCGCACATCATCAGTGGTTCCAAGAAAATCAGTGGTCCAGTCCGTTCCTGTATTACCAGACTCTATCCACTGACCCTTAACGGTGAAAGTGCTCAGGGTCAACATTCCGATCAGTACGCTGTTCTTCATCTGTTCAGGCATTTCTGCCCGAGAGCTTCCATTCATTTGATGAACTTCAACACAGACGTCCCTGTGGATGAGGTCGCCCTGGCGATGTATGGTCCCTCGGCCAGATAAGGCGGCAATGGAATACAGCCTTCGTTTCCTGTTAGCGGATTGACCCTTAGAACAAGTCGTCCGCGCGTGTCCAAAACCAGCAACTCCCAAAGTGCCGCGTTGCCTTGCCATCCGATGTGCCCAGCAAAAGACCATAGACGAAGTATCGAAGCCAATGGCGAGTTTACTGCCTGTACTGTGACCGCTTCTACCGCAACAGCGTCAATGTAGTAGTAGGCATCATCTGATGGCCACAACGGCATCAGATCAATTCCAATCACCTCATCATCGTTCTGAAACGTACCAAGCACCATCCAACGTTCACCACCCACTGCCAGAAACGTATCCACGAGTTGAGTCCAAGCAGTGTCAACCAGATAGGGGCTCATCGGATCACGAAGTTCCACTTGCGGCGTAACTGGCAAGGCCGTTGTGATTTGCGCATGGATACTGTCCGGTCCGAAGTAGACACCGATGTGGTCAATTGCACGTCGATGGCCTTTCGGGCGGGCGCAATACATCGACACTCGGTACGCCTGGCCAGACACAAGGTCCGTCTGCAACCGGGTGCTCAAGTACTCCCGAGTACCAGCAGTGCCTCCAGGACCATACCAGTGAAATCCACCAGCAAATCGAGACCCATCAAATGCAGCCTTGTAGCCTTTTATCTGGATTCCTGAGTCTGTTGCATCCATGAATCGGCCGCATGGTGCAATGGTGTCGCAATCCCAGATATCAGGCGTAGCCAAGTTGGCGCTATACCAGCCGACCGCCTCCTCGTAAGGCGGTTGATACAGGGAGCAACGGGTGGTGTCCTCGAAGCTCGGGTTGGGCACAAGGTTCTGGGCCGTCGCCATCGCGGCGAGGGCCAGGTTCATCAAGTGAAGAAGGAGTGCTCTGGGCATCTACGTTCTCCTTACTTGTTGCGGCGCTCCTGGTCACCAGGAAGACAGCACACCCGATGGACGCGCTGCCTTCCCGCACGGATCGGCCTTGGGCCCTCCGGTGCGACCGGCACCCCAGGGGCCATGCGCCTGCTCCCCGAGGGTCTGTACCTTTGCGCTAGCTCGTGTTCATCTTTCGTCGCAGTTAGGTGGGACATGAGTGACAGAGCCCTCGGTGTTTGCGCGCCGGGGGCTTCTTTCATCCATAGTTGGAAAGGTTACCTTGGTAGGTCCCAGGCTTATCGGCCTCCAGCCTCCAGCAGGCCTCCGCGTTCACTGGGGATGGGGTTCATGGCAGGCATGGCAGATCGAATATAGTCGACATCGTGCTACTTGGTGCTGCTGGTTGAAAACTTCATGTGGGCTTCACGCGGTGGGGCAATTGCGTTCCCGTCCGCTCAGGGGAGACTGCCACGGCGCCCAGCGCACCAACCACCGCACATTCGCCTCGCAGTGACGGTGCAGAGGTGATCGGACCAGAACCGGTCATTTCCAACCCGTCATCGCGACGCTCCCGAAGGGGCGGAAGCGATCTCTTCGGCACGCCGAAGCTTCAGCGAAGGCGGCCCATCATTGGAACGGATCCCATCCACCACGGGGAGACTGCCACGGCGCCCAGCGCACGACCCACCACACATGCGCCCCGCAGTGATGGTGCGGAGTTGATCGGTGCAGGAACCGATCATTCCCAACCCGTCATCGCGACGTTCCGGGAAGGCGCGGAAGTGCCCACCAGGTCGGCCCGGATGTCGCCGAACATGGTCCTCATCTACTTCCGCAGGTCCTCCACCACCTCGCGCGTGAACAGCCGCAGGCCCAGCTGGTAGATCGGCGCGGTCAGTTGCTCGTCGAGGCCCTTGCTGCGCGCCACCAGGCGGTAGCCCCATCCGAACTGGAAGGCCGCGTAGCGCCAGAAGCGGTACTGCACGGTCATCAGGGGCTCGTACACCCACAGGGTGGTGCGCTGCAGCGGGCGACGGTCACCGCCGAGGTCCTCGTACAGCAGCGATCCGCGCCCCACCCCCACCTGCACGGGGATGGCCATGGACCAGCGGCGGCGCTGCAGGAAGGTGTAGCTGATGTAGGGCGCCACATAGCCCAGCCGCAGCCGGGTGGGCACCACGCGTTCGGCGCCATCCTCCCACACCGGGCGGTCGCGCTCCACTTGGGTCAGCAGGAACTGATAGCCCAGCCCGTAGCGCAGGCGGCCACCGTGCTCCAGCCCCACGCGCACCCCGGCCACGCTCACACCCCGGTTGCTGATGAAGGATCCGCGCGTATCCACCCCCACGGTCCAGCGCGGGCGCAGGTGCAGGAAGTGGCCCAGGCTGTCCACCAGCTGTGCTGAGGCGGACAGGGGCAGGAGCAGGGAAAGGACCAGGAGCGGGCGCAGGAACAGGAGCAGGAGCAGGGGCAGGGGCAGGGGCAGGGGCAGCAGCGGGTGCAGCAGCGATAGCAGATGGTGCGATCGGTGCGTGGTCCGCGCGGGCATGGGTCAGGAAAGCGGAATGTCCGCCCATAAAGGTGCGGACATTCCCGAACGATCTCCGGAACGGATCAGCCGTGCTCCTCCTCTTCGCCGTGCTCCAACGGCACGGTCTGCGGCACAAAGTCCTCCGCCTTGCCCGGCTTGCTGTAGTCGTAGGGCCAGCGGTGCACCGTGGGGATGGCGCCCGGCCAGTTGCCGTGGATGTGCTCCACCGGCGTGGTCCACTCCAGGGTGTTGCCCTTCCAGGGGTTCTGCACCGCCTTGGGACCGCGGAACACGCTGTAGAAGAAGTTGTAGAGGAACAGGATCTGCGCCAGCGCACCCAGGATGGCGAAGATGGTCACCAGCACGTTGAGGTCCACCACGCCATCGAACATGGGGAACTCCGTGTAGCTGTAATAGCGGCGCGGGGCCCCGGCCAGGCCGATGAAGTGCATCGGGAAGAACACACCGAAGGCCGCCACGAAGGTGAGCCAGAAGTGGGCGTAGCCCAGCTTGGTGTTCATCATCTTCCCGTACATCTTCGGGAACCAGTGGTAGATGCCCGCGAACATGCCGAAGATGGCGCTCATGCCCATCACGATGTGGAAGTGGGCCACCACGAAGTAGGTGTCGTGCACGTTGATGTCCAGCGCGCTGTCCGCCAGGATGATGCCCGTGAGGCCGCCGGCGATGAAGGTGGCCACCAGGCCGATGCTGAAGAGCATGGCCGGGCTCATCACCAGGTTGCCGCGCCACAGGGTGGTGAGGTAGTTGAACACCTTCACCGCGCTGGGGATGGCGATCAGCAGGGTGGTGAAGACGAAGACCGATCCCAGGAAGGGGTTCATGCCCGTGAGGAACATGTGGTGGCCCCACACGATGAAGCTCAGGAAGCCGATCGCCAGGATCGATCCGATCATGGCCCGGTAGCCGAAGATGGGCTTCCGCGCATTGGTGGCGATCACCTCCGAGGTGATGCCCAGCGCCGGCAGCAGCACGATGTACACCTCGGGGTGGCCCAGGAACCAGAACAGGTGCTGGAAGAGGATGGGGCTGCCGCCCACATGGTCCAGCGCCTCACCGGCCACGTGGATCTCGCTCAGGTAGAAGCTCGTGCCCAGGCTGCGGTCCATCAGCAGCAGCAGCGCCGCGCTCAGCAGCACCGGGAAGCTCAGGATGCCCAGCACGGCCGTCACGAAGAAGGCCCAGATGGTCAGCGGCATGCGCGTCATCTTCATGCCCTTGGTGCGCAGGTTCAGCACCGTCACCACATAGTTCAGGCCGCCCAGCAGGGCGCTCGCGATGAAAATGGCCATGCTCACCAGCCACAGCGTCATACCCGCACCCGAACCCGGGATCGATTGCGGCAGCGCGCTCAGCGGCGGATACACCGTCCAGCCCGCGCTCGCGGGACCGCCCTCCACGTAGAGGGAGGCCAGCATCAGGACGCTGCTGAGGAAGAAGAACCAGTAGCTCAACATGTTCAGGAAGCCGCTCGCCATGTCGCGCGCGCCCACCTGCAGGGGGATCAACAGGTTGCTGAAGGTGCCGCTGAGACCGCCCGTCAGCACGAAGAACACCATGATGGTGCCGTGGATGGTGACGAGGCCCAGGTACATGTTGGGGTCGAGCACACCGTTGGGCGCCCATTTCTCGCCCAGGAAGAAGCTGGTGAAGGCGAAGCTTTCACCCGGCCAGGCCAGTTGCAACCGGAAGATGATCGACATGATCACCGCCACCACCGCCATGACGATGGCCGTGATCAGGTACTGCTTGCTGATCATCTTGTGGTCCTGCGAGAAGACGTACTTCGACACGAAGCTCTCCTCGTGGTGGTGCGCGTCGTGCGCGTGCCCGGCGTGGGCGTGGGGGGCGGTGGCTACGGATCCCATGGTTCGGCGGCTCGTCGGTTCAGGGCTTCAGGGCGGCAGTGGCGGTGCTGTCCACCGTGGTGGACGTGCTGTCGGCGGTCGGGGCAGCGGCGGGCGGCGCAGGAGCAGCGGCCATCGGCGGGGCCTGGAAGGGCTTCTTGCGCGCCTCGGCGTACCAGGCGTCATAGGTGCCCTGCTCCTCCACCACCAGAGGCATTTGCATGTTGTAATGGCTGGCGCCGCAGATCTTGTTGCACAGCAGGATGAAGTCGAAGGCCTCGTCCTTCATCACCAGGCGCATGCTGTCGGTGCTGATGGTGGGCACCATCTTGAAGCTCGTCGTCATCCCCGGCACGGCGTTCATCTGGGCGCGCATATGCGGGATGTACGCGCTGTGGATCACGTCGCGGCTGCGGATCAGCAGGTTCACCTCCTTGCGCAGCGGGAGGTGGAACTCCTTGATCACCACGTCATCGGCGCCGTGCGCGTAGGCGCTCGCGTCGCCCTTCTCGGCCATGTCCTGCTCCATCATGGTGCGCAGGTTCACGATGCGCGCGGCTTGGCGGTCGATCTTGGCCATCTGCGCGTGCAGCTCGTCCACCTTGCCGTCCGGCAGGATGGCGTGGTGCAGCGTGGAGTCGATCTCCGCCTTGTCCGCGGCCAGCTCGGCCAGTCGCTTGGTGATGCTCTCCTTGGTGACGATGCCCAGCGGGTTGTCGCCGTTGATCAGGCGGAAGTCCGTGGCCCCCAGGATGCCGTCCTCACCGGGGTAGCGGGCCGTCCAGTCGAACTGCTTGGCGTACAGCTCCACCTGCAGCGCATCGGGCGAGGCCGGGCCGGTGATGTCCTGCCAGGTGCGCAGACCGAAGATGATGATCACCGCCAGGAAGGCCGCCGGCACCACCGTCCAAACCAGCTCGAGCTTGTTGTTGTGGGCGTAGTAGTACGCCTTCCGGTCAGCGCGGTAGGCATACTTGCCGGCGAACCAGAACAGCAGCGTGTTGGTGATGAAGAAGACGATGAAGAGGATCACCCAGTTGAAGTTCAGCAGGGCGTCCAGGGCCACGCCATGCTCGCTGGCGGCCACCGGCAGCATCTTGTCACCGTAGGCCCACATCAACCAGAAGAAGAAGGCGTAGTACACCACCATGAACACCCACCACAGGGTGGCGTTCATGCGGTTGTCGGCCGGGGAGATGTCCTCCTCGCGCTTGCCGCGCAGCTTCGAGGTCAGTTCATAGACCCGCGCCAGCTGGGCCACCGCCAGGATGGCCAGGACCAGGACCAGGAGGATCAGCAGCTTCGTCATCGTTCGCCTATTGGAATACCCTCAGGGGCGGGTGTTTGTTCGTCAGATGGAATGGTGCACGGCCTCCTCCAGGTAGGGGTGCTGCACGGGGGTCAGCGGCGCCGTGGTCAGGGTGGTGAGCACCGTGTGGATCAGCAGGCCGAGGAAGGCCAGGAACATGCCCACCTCCAGGAGGCCCACCCCGTGGAAGTGATGGCCCAGCGCGCCGGGCATCACGATCTGGATCACGTCCAGCCAGTGGCCGATGAAGATCACGGCCCCCACCCCGATCAGGAAGCGCGGATTGCGCTTCGCATCGCGGCTCATGAGCATCACCATGGGCACGGCGAAGTTGATGAAGAACATGGTCCACAGCAGCCCGGGGTGATGGTCGATCCGCGTCTGGAACCAGGTGACCTCCTCGGGGATGTTGGCGTACCAGATCAGCATGAACTGGCTGAACCAGAGGTAGCTCCAAAGGAAGCTGATCGCGAAGACCCACTTGCCCATGTCGTGGATGTGGCTGTTGTTCACCTGGGGCAGGTAGCCCTTGCGGCGCAGGTACAGCACCAGCACCACCGCGGTGATCATGGCGCTCACCCACATGCCGCTGAACACATACCAGCCGAACAGGGTGCTGAACCAGTGCGCATCGATGCTCATGAGCCAATCCCAGGACAGGATGCTGCTGAACACCGCGAACAGCACGAGGAAGAGGGCGCCCCGACGGTACATCAGCAGGTGGCGCTTCACCAGGGCCTCGCCGCTCAGCTCGTCCAGCGCCAGGCTCTGCTTGCGGAACCAGCGGGCGAACAGGATGAAGGTGGCCATGTAGGCGATGGCACGCACCCAGAAGAAGGGCAGATTGAGGAAGGAGCTCTTGCCGGCGATGAGCGCGTCGTAATGCTCGGCGTTGGTGGGGTCGGTCACGCGCGGATCCATCCAGTGCCAGATGTGGTGCAGGCCCAGACTGCCGGCGGCCAGGCACAACAGCACCACGCCGGCGCCGATGGGCAGGAAGCCCAGGATGCCCTCATAGACCCGCTTCACCATCACGCTCCAGGCGGTCTCGGTGGCGTTCTGCAGCGCATAGAAGAAGAGGGTGCCCAGGGCGATGCCGAAGAAGAAGAAGCCGTTCACGAAGAGGCTCGCCCAGGTGCGCTGGTGGTGGTCGGTGTGGTCGCCGAGGATGCCGATGACGGCGGCCACGGCACCGATGACCATCAACGCCATGCTGATGGTGCGGGCCCGTTTGCTGAAGGTGAAGTTCATCGCTGATCCGTGTTCGTCCGGGTTCACTTGGCGGCGGTGGCGGTGCTGTCGGCGGCGGGTGGCGGCGTGCTGCGCGTGAGCTTGCCACCGTTCTGCAGGAACTGCACATAGCGGGTCACCTGCCAGCGCTCCTCCTTGTTCAACTGACCGGCATGGCTGCCCATGGCCACGTTCTTGCCATACACCAGGCTGTGGAAGATCTTGCCCTCGGGCAGGTCCTTCAGTGCGGCGGTGTAGCTGGGCGGCTGCGGATAGTTGCCGTTCTTCACCACGCTGCCATCGCCCTCGCCCTTTGCGCCATGGCAGTGCTGGCAGAACTTGTCGTACACCACCTTGCCCTGGTCGACCACGGCCTGCGTCATGGGCAGGGGGCTCTTCAGCTCGAGGCCGGCCTGCTCATAGCCCTCGGGGGTGCCGGGGTACGGATAGGGGAAGTTGAACGCCGCCTTCGACGGGTCCATGCTGAAGGGCACCGTGCCGGCCACCGGCAGGCGGGCGCTCTGCGTGGATCGCTGAGCGGCGGCCTTCTCGTTGCCCACATAGTACGGGTCCTGGCCGGGGTCCACATAGGCCTCCACGGCCGGGCTGCGGTACATGTCGGGCATGTACTCGATGCCGGGGCTGTTGGGGTCGCCCCCGCACGACGGCAGCAGGGCCGCGGCGAGCAGGGCGGGGATGGCGGTGATCGGGTGCGGCTTGCGCATGGCTCAGCGTTCGCGTTCGTTGATCTCCAGGGCCGGCGTGCCGCGCAGCAGGTCCACGATGGCCTCGGCGCCCAGGTGGTTCTCCTCGGTGCGCACCTCCATGATGAACTTGTCGTCGGTGCTCCGCGGGTCGGGGTTGCGCGCCGGCATGCCCGGCAGCGTCTTGTTGCGGATCAGGTAGGTGATGGCCATGCCGTGCGCGGCGCAGAACACGGTGAACTCGAAGGCCACCGGGATGAAGGCCGGCAGGTTCTGGTACAGCGTGAAGCTCGGCTTGCCCCCGATGTTCATGGGCCAGTCGTGGATCATGAAGTACCAGAAGCCCAGCAACGCCAGGCTCGTGCCCGTGATGCCGTACATGAAGGCGGCGATGGCCAGGCGTGTGCGCTTCACGCCGATGATGGGATCCAGACCGTGGACGGGGAAGGGACTGAACACGTCGCGCACCTTGACGCCCGCGCTCACCAGCGTGCGCGCGGCGCCCTTCAGCACCTCGGGGTCATCGTAGACCGCGTATACGACCTTGTTGGCCATGGGCTCAGTGATGGTGATGTTGGGCCTGCTGCTTGTAGCTCTCGCCGCTCAGCTTCAGGATGCTCTTCAGCTCGTTGAGGGCCAGCACCGGGAAGAAGCGTGCGAACAGCAGGTACAGGGTGAAGAAGATGCCCAGCGTGCCCACGAAGATGCCCACGTCCACCCAGGTGGGATGGAAGAGGTTCCAGGCGCTGGGCAGGTAGTCGCGGTGCAGGCTGGTGACGATGATCACGAAGCGCTCGAACCACATGCCGATGTTCACCACGATGCTCATGAAGAAGGTGAAGGTGAGGTTCGTGCGCAGCTTCTTGAACCAGAACACCTGCGGGCTCACCACGTTGCAGGTCATCATGGCCCAGTAGCTCCACCAGTAGGGGCCGGTGGCGCGGTTGATGAAGGCGTAGCTCTCGTACTCCACCCCGCTGTACCAGCTGATGAAGAGCTCGGTGATGTACGCCACCCCCACGATGGAGCCGGTGACGATGATCACGATGTTCATGTACTCGATGTGCTTGATGGTGATGTAGCTCTCGAGCTTCATCACCTTGCGCATCACCA
>JADLBK010000171.1 GCA_020847755.1 Flavobacteriales bacterium
CCAGCACGGCACGGCCGGCGGCGGTGCTCATGCGCTTGCGGAACCCGTGCTTGTTGGCGCGCTTGCGTCGGCTGGGCTGGTACGTGCGTTTCATGGCTACGGGTCGTTCGTTGGGGGCGCAAAAATAGTCCTTCCGGCCGATCCGGCAAGCCCCCTACCGCGGACCGAAGCGCAGGCGGTCCAACCCGAAGGGGGCCACCGCCCCCCCCTGCAGCTCCACCAGCAGGCGCCCCTCGGCGTCCACCTCCAGCGGCCGGGCCTCGATCGGCGCGCCATCCAGCTCCATGGGCAGCCAGCGGCCCCGCCCCCAGAGCGCGTCGCGGTAGTCGGCCTCCAACCCCGCCCGGTGGCCCATCGCCTGCCGCCACCGCAGCTCCAGCCGGTCCAGCAGGCCGCTGAGCAGGGCCTCCGGGTCCACCGTCCGCCCCAGTTCCAGCCGTACGCTGGTGGCCAGGGCCCCGTCCACGTCGCCGTCGCTGTTCACATTGAGGCCGATGCCCAGCACCGAGTGACGCACCCGCCCGCCCTGCAGCTCGTTCTGGATGAGGATGCCCGCCACCTTGCGCGGACCCACCAGCACGTCGTTGGGCCACTTGACCATCACGTCAGGCACCCCGGTGCGCTGCAGCGCGTCGCGCACCGCCAGGGCGGCGAACTGCGCCAGCGCGAACTGGTGCCCGGCATCAAGGCCGTCCGGCCGCAGCACCACGCTGAAGGTGAGGTCAAGCCCGGGCTGGCTGCGCCAGGGCCGGTCGCGCTGGCCCCGGCCCAGGGTCTGCTCGCGGGCCAGGATGACGGTGCCGTGCTGCACTTCCGTCAGGTGCAGCAGATCGGCAGCATGCTTGTTGGTGCTGTCGACGGTCGCCAGTTCGATGCGGGCCGACCCGATCATGGTCCTGGTGGGCAAGACGCCTGCGGCCACGACGGCGGCAGGGGAACTTGCTACCTTTGAACGACCAAGATACACCGGATGAAGAAAGCGCAGGGCGCGGGGAACAGCGCCCGCTTGGTGGAGGCCGTGATCCAGGGCATCCAGGAGGTGAAGGGCAAGGACATCGTGCGCATCGATCTGCGGGGCATGCCGAACCGGGTGTGCGACCAGTTCGTTGTATGCCACGGCGACTCGGACACGCAGGTGGCGGCCATTGCCGGCTCGGTGGAGAAGTTCGCCCGCGAGAAGGCCGGTGAACGCCCCTGGCAGGTGGAAGGCCTTCGCAACGCCGAGTGGGTGCTGCTCGACTTCGTGGACGTGGTGGTGCACATCTTCCACCGCGCCAAGCGTGAACACTACGGCCTGGAGCACCTGTGGGCCGATGCCGCCAGCCAACGCTACGACAACGTGGCCTGACGAACCGACCGAACCGTGGAACAACCCAACACCGAACGCCCCCGGGGCGACAAGGACCGTCCCAAGCGCTCCTTCAACTTCTACTGGATCTACGGCATCATCATCGTGGTGATCCTGTCGATCAACCTCTTCACCATGAGCGGAGGCCTGGTGGAGATCGAACCCACCGAGTACAGCACCTTCGTGGCCGCCGGCGACGTGGACCGCGTGGTGGTGATCAATGACGAGGTGGCCCAGGTGTACATCAAGAAGGACCGGTTGGCCAACCCGCCCCACAAGGACCGCATCCGCGGCAACGTGATGAGCGGCAGCAACGTGGCCGGTCCGCACTACGCGTTCAACATCGGCAGCATCGACGCCTTCCAGGCCGAGCTCAAGAAGGACTACGACGAGCAGAAGGTGCGCTACAGCTTCAAGCACCAGGACAACTGGGGCCGCGAGATCCTGCAGTGGGTGCTCTTCGTGGGCATCATGATCGCCATCTGGATGTTCGTGATGCGCCGCATCGGCGGTGGCGCCGGGCCTGGCGGCCAGATCTTCAACATCGGCAAGAGCCGCGCCCAGCTCTTCGAGGGCAGCAAGACCACCAACATCACCTTCAACGACGTGGCCGGCCTGGACGAGGCCAAGGAGGAGCTGCAGGAGATCGTGGACTTCCTGAAGACACCGAAGAAGTACACCGACCTCGGCGCCAAGATCCCCAAAGGCGCGCTGCTCGTCGGTCCTCCGGGTACCGGCAAGACCCTCCTGGCCAAGGCCATCGCCGGCGAGGCCAACGTGCCCTTCTTCAGCCTGAGCGGTTCCGACTTCGTGGAGATGTTCGTGGGCGTGGGCGCCAGCCGCGTGCGCGACCTGTTCAAGCAGGCCAAGGAGAAGGCACCCAGCATCATCTTCATCGACGAGATCGACGCCATCGGCCGTGCCCGCGGCCGCAGCGTGAGCATGGGTGCCAACGACGAGCGTGAGAACACGCTGAACCAGCTGCTCACCGAGATGGACGGCTTCGGCACCAACAGCGGGGTGATCCTCATCGGCGCCACCAACCGCGCCGACGTGCTCGACCGGGCCCTGCTGCGCCCCGGCCGCTTCGATCGCCAGATCTTCGTGGACATGCCCGACCTCAACGGACGCATGGCCATCTTCAAGGTCCACCTCAAGCCCCTGAAGCTGGACACCACCGTGGACGTGGAGTTCCTGGCCAAGCAGACCCCGGGCTTCAGCGGCGCCGACATCGCCAACATCTGCAACGAGGCCGCCCTCATCGCCGCCCGAAAGAAGAAGAAGACCATCGACCGTCAGGACTTCCTGGACGCCGTGGACCGTGTGATCGGCGGCTTGGAGAAGAAGAACAAGATCATCACCACCGACGAGAAGAAGGCCATCGCCTACCACGAGGCCGGCCATGCCACCGTGAGCTGGCTGGTGGAGCACGCCTCGCCCCTGGTGAAGGTGACCATCGTGCCGCGCGGCCGCTCCCTCGGTGCAGCGTGGTACCTGCCCGAGGAACGTCACCTCACCACCACCGAACAGATGCTCGACGAGATCTGCGCCGCCCTGGGCGGTCGCGCCGCCGAGGATGTGATGTTCGGCCAGGTGAGCACCGGCGCCCTCAGCGACCTGGAGAAGGTGACCAAGCAGGCCTACGCCATGGTGACCATGTTCGGCCTCAACGACCGCGTGGGCAACATCAGCTACTACGACAGCAGCG
>JADLBK010000172.1 GCA_020847755.1 Flavobacteriales bacterium
CCAGGTGGAGTTCTTCAAGAGCATCGGCAAGCACCTGGAGGCCAAGCGGCTGGAGGAGCGCACGCTGTACGACCTGGAGATGATGCGCGAGCTGGGCTATTGCTCGGGCATCGAGAACTACAGACGCTACTTCGACCACCGGCAGCCCGGGCAGCGGCCCTTCTGCCTGCTGGACTACTTCCCGAAGGACTTCCTGATGGTGATCGACGAGAGCCACGCCACCATCGGGCAGGTGCAGGCCATGTACGGCGGCGACCGTAGCCGCACGAAGAACCTGGTGGAGTACGGCTTCCGCCTGCCCCGCGCGATGGACAACCGACCGCTCACCTTCGAGGAGTTCGAGGGCATGCTGGGGCAGACGGTCTTCGTGAGCGCCACCCCGGCGGACTATGAGCTGCAGCGCAGCGAGGGCGTGGTGGTGGAGCAGGTGGTGCGCCCCACCGGTCTGCTCGACCCCCCCATCGAGGTGCGTCCGAGCAGGGACCAGATCGACGACCTGCTGCACGAGGTCCGGCTGCGCGAGCAGCGCAACGAACGCGTGCTGGTGACCACCCTCACCAAGCGCATGGCCGAGGAGCTCAGCACCTTCCTGGGCCGCAACGGGGTGAAGTGCAAGTACATCCACAGCGAGGTGGAGACCCTGGAGCGCATCGAGATCCTGCGGCAGTTGCGCCTGGGCCTCTTCGACGTGCTGGTGGGCGTGAACCTCCTGCGCGAGGGCCTCGACCTGCCCGAGGTGAGCCTGGTGGCGGTGATCGATGCCGACAAGGAGGGCTTCCTCCGCAGCGACCGCAGCCTCACCCAGACGGCCGGACGCGCGGCCCGGAACGTGAACGGCCGCGTCATCTTCTACGCCGACACGGTGACCGAGAGCATGCAGCGCACCATCGACGAAACGGAGCGACGCCGGGCCAAGCAGATGGCCTACAACGAAGAGCACGGCATCATCCCGCAGCAGATCAAGCGCGATCGGCAGGATGTGCTGCGCCAGACCGGCGTGCTGGAGGCGAGCGAAAGGGTGCCGGCCACCGCGTACGTGGAGCCCGAGACGTTGAGCCTCGCCGCCGACCCCGTGGTGGCCTACATGACCGCCGACCAGCTGGCGGAGAACTGCCGCATCCTGGAGCAGGAGATGCGCAAGGCCGCCAAGCAGCAGGACTTCATCAATGCCGCGCAGTTGCGCGACGAGCTCTTCGCCATGCGCAAGCTGCTGGAGGAGCGGCAGCAGGCCTCCAACGAAGCCTGAGATCGGGCGTCGGCCCCTGCCGATGAGCGTGCTACTTTGCGCCTCCTGTTGCGCACCCACCATGAAACACCTCCTACCCGGAACCTTCGCCTCCCTCGCCGTTCTTTCCTCCTTCCCTCTGCTCGCCCAGCTTGAATATGGCGGGCGCCCCTATGGTCTCGACCGCTCGGTGCACGGCCTGCCCGAGCCTCCGGTGGCCGTGATGCCCGTGGTGGACCCCACCCCGCTCCTGGCCGAGGATGAGGCCCGCGCCGCGCAGGGCATCAAAGGCCCCTGGCGCTTCGGCATCAACCACATCACCGACCTGGGGCTCGACAACAGCGGGGTGTGGAGCGTGCTGCCCAACGGCGATCGGGTCTGGCAGCTCGGCATCGAGTGCCCCGCCGCCTTCAGCATCAACTTCGAGTTCAACACGTACGTGGTGCCCGAGGGGGCGCGCGTGTTCGTGCACACCCCGAACGGCGAGCAGCTCGGCGCCTTCACCGCGGCCAGCAACGGCGGCTTCACCGAGATGGGCGTGGCCCCGATGACCGGCGACCGCATCACCATCGAGTACATCGAGCCGGCCGCCGTGGCGGGCCAGGGCGACCTGCGCATCCGGCAGGTGACGCACGCCTACCGCGACATCATGGGCACCACCAAGGGCCTCAACGACAGCGGGGCGTGCAACAACAACGTGATCTGCCCGGAGGGTGATCCCTGGCGCGACCAGATCCGCTCGGTGGCCATGATCGTCACGGGCGGCGGTGGTGTATGCACGGGCCAGTTGATGAACAACTGTGCCCAGGACGAGACGCCGTATTTCCTGACGGCCAACCATTGCCTGGGCGGTTTCAACCCTGCCACGGCCCTCTTCCGCTTCCGTTGGGAAAGCCCCACCTGCACCCCCACCCAGAACGCTCCCACCAACAAGGTCATCAGCGGAAGCCAATTGCTGGCCACGAACGCCGGTTCCGACATGGCCTTCCTCCAACTGAACGGATCCCCGC
Source organism: Flavobacteriales bacterium (assembly GCA_020847755.1). Classification (GTDB taxonomy): domain Bacteria; phylum Bacteroidota; class Bacteroidia; order Flavobacteriales_F; family PHOS-HE28; genus PHOS-HE28. The sequence goes on from JADLBK010000172.1 coordinate 2,236, forward strand.
AGGACAGCTGGGAGGTGTTCTACTCCGGCTGGAACAAGGGCACCACCGCCGCCACGAGCGTCACCGCCATCCATCACCCTGCGGGCGACATCAAGAAGATCTCCTTCGAAGAGCAGCCGGTGACCAGCGCGTCGTACGGTGGTGCGCAGTGCTGGAAGGTGGCGGCCTGGGACGACGGCACCACGGAAGGCGGATCGTCGGGCAGCGGTCTGTGGGACCAGAACGGTCTGCTCGTGGGCCAGCTCTACGGCGGTCAGGCGAGCTGCAGCTTCAACGTCAACGACTACTACGGCAAGTTCAATGTGAGCTTCCCGCTCCTGCAACAGTGGCTGGGTGATTGCGGCACCACGCTGCCCGGTCTGGATCCCGCGACGGTGAGCGTGCCGGAGCTGGACGAGGCCGCCGGCATCGGTCTGGCCCCCAACCCCACCACCGGCACCGTGCTGGTGTCCCTGCCCGCCCTGGGCGATGGTACCGCCGTGCTGCGCGTCACCGACGCCCTCGGACGGGTGGTCGTTGAGCGCACCGTGGCCCGTGGCACCGAACGCCTCACGCTGGACCTCGCCGGCCAGGCCGACGGCCTCTACCTGGTGGACCTGCGGCAGAACGACCGCCGCGTGGTGCAGCGCCTGCTGCTGGAGCGCTGAGCGTGATCGGATCTCGATCCCGGAAGGCGGCCTTGGGGCCGCCTTCCGCTTTTCGGCCCGCTCGTACCTTGCGGCAACGCCGGAAGAGCTGCGCACGTCCTTCCACCGAACCCACCGCCATGCACCGGACCACGATCCTGCTCGGCCTGTTGGCCGCTCCCCTGCTCACCCTGGCCCAGCCTGCGTTCGGTGGCCGCCCCTTCGGGCTGTCCGCGCCGAAATACGGCCTGCCGGCCCCGCAGCAGGTGACCCTGCCCGAGGTGGACGTGGCGGCCCGGCTGGCCGAGGACGCGCTCCACGCCCAACAGGGACGGCCCGGTCCGGCGCGGTTCGGGGTGGTGCACACCACCGCGTTCGACCTGCAGCAGCACGGCAGCTGGCACGCGGGGCCCGATGGCCTGCGCATCTGGCAGCTCGCCCTGCACTGTCCCGGCGCCCAGTCGGTGGGGCTCACCTTCACCGACTTCCGCCTCCCCGAGGGGGTGCGCGTCTTCATGTACGACCCGATCGGTCCCTACCGCGGGGCCTTCACGGCGGCGAGCGCACCCGGGATGACGAGCATGGGCACCGTGCCGCTGGCGGGCAGCACCGTGGTGGTGGAAGTGCAGGAACCCGCCGCCGTGGCGGGCCTCACCCGGCTCACCATCGGGGAGGTGATCCATGCCTACCGCGATCCCTTCGGCGGGGCCAAGGGCTTCGGCGACAGCGGCTCGTGCAACATCAACGTCATCTGCCCCGACGGTGACCCCTGGCGCGACCAGATCCGCAGCGTGGCCCTGATCCTGGCCGGCGGCGGATCCTGCACCGGCCAACTGCTGAACAACTGCGCCGAGGACGGCACGCCCTACTTCCTCACCGCCAACCACTGCGTCAGCGGAAGCACGGCCAACTGGGTCTTCGTGTTCAACTGGGACAGCCCCACCTGCACCCCCACCAACAACGCACCGGACAACGAGACGGTGGCCGGCAGCACGCTGCTGGTGAACGACCCCGGCACCGATGTGGCGCTGCTGGAGCTGAGCGCCGCGCCGCCGGACAGCTTCAACGTGTTCTACTCCGGCTGGGACAACAGCGGCGCCTTCCCGGACAGCCTGGAGGGCATCCACCATCCGCGCGGCGACATCAAGAAGATCAGCCGCGACCTGGACCCGCCGTTGCAGGGCACTTTCGGCAATCCGCCGGCCCAGTGCTGGCACATCCAGACCTGGGACCATGGCACCACCGAGCCCGGTTCGAGCGGCAGCGGCGTGTGGGACCAGAACAAGCGCCTGGTGGGCCAGCTCTTCGGTGGCCAGGCCGACTGCAGCAACAGCGTGAACGACTACTATGGCCGCTTCGACCTGAGCTGGCCCCTGCTGGAGCCCCACCTGGGCACCTGCGGCAGCACCCTGGACGGCTGGGACCCCAACGGCACCACGCCGGTGACGAACGACGCAGCGGTGACGGCCATCTTCGACCTGCCCGAACAGCTCTGCGGCATCGACAGCATCACCCCCTACGTGACGCTGAAGAACAACGGCACGGGGGTCCTCACAAGCGCCACCCTGCTGGTGTCGGTGGACGCCGGGGCACCCGTCCCGGAGCCATGGAGCGGCAGCCTTCAGCCGGGTCAGACCATGAACGTGCCCCTCGGCACGCTGACCATCGGCAACGGCACGCACACGCTGACGGTGGCCAGCAGCCTGCCCAACGGCCTGCCCGACGGTAACCCCGCCAACGACGCCAGCTCCAAGGAGTTCCTCGTGGCCTTCCCGGCGCAGAACGTGTCGATCATCCTCACCCTCGATGCCTGGGGCAGCGAGACCACGTGGGAGCTGGCCACCGACCAAGGCACGGTGATCGACGGCGGCGGCCCCTATCAGAACGGGGCACCCGGTGCCGAGGTGGAGCTCGCCTATTGCCTGGGCGATGGCTGCTACACCTTCACGATGGCGGATTTGGCGGGAGACGGGATCTGCTGCGACTACGGCAATGGTGGTCTGGTCATCCTGGATGGAGACAGCGTGCTGTTGGCCGAGAGCGACGGGCAGTTCGCGGACCTGGAGGAGGTCACCTTCTGCATCACCGGCACCGGCATAGCCTCACGCGATGACGCCGCCGCCTTCACCCTCTGGCCCAACCCGGCGAACGACCAGCTCACCGTGGAGTGCGCCTGGGCCGAGCGGATCACCGTGTACGACCTGACGGGTCGCCCGCTGCGGGTCCATGGTGTGCGCGCCGGAGCGGTGCGCCATGCGGTGGACATCACCACGCTGGCGGCCGGCGGCTACGTGGTGGAATGCACGGGCGGCGGTCTCCGGCGCGCCTTGCCCCTGTTGGTGCAGCACTGAGCCTCAGTAGCGCCAGGCGTAGTACACGAGCTTCAGGTACTCGTTGGCGCACATGATGAGGCCGTCCTCGTAGCGCCACCATTCCTCCTCGCGGAACAGCACCGCCGGTGCGCCGTGCAGGAGCACGGTGATGCCGCGGGCCTGCGGATGGTGGGCGAACACCCGGTGGATGCGTCGCAGGTGGAAGCGCGAGGAGAGGACCATGATGGTGTCGTGCCCGGCGCGATGCGCGTGGGCCAGGACGGCATCGGCCTCTTCGGCGGTGCTGGTGCCGTAGTGCAGGGCCGAGCCCCGGCCAGGAGGAAGGCCGGCCCGTTGTGCGGCGAGCAGGGACACATCCGCCTCGGGCAACAGCATGCCGACGGACTCCAAGGAGGTGGGGATGTTGGAGCCGGTGAACCAGGCGTGGTCGCACCATCCGTCCTGCATCACCCGGGCGGCCTCGCGTCCCCGATCAAGTGACGCGCCGCCCAGCACGTAGAGGGCATCGGCATGGCGGAGCGCATCCTCGCGGATCAGGAAGGCCCCGACGGAGCGCAGCAGCGGCACGCGGAACAGCCACAGCCCTCCTGCGATGGCGAGCAGGACCAGCAGCAGGGCGAGCGCGCGGCCGGGCAGCGAACGAACGGTCATGCGCCGGCGGTCAATAGGTGCCGCTGCGCCGCCGCAGGGCCCACTCGAGGGTGAGCAGCGCCAGGAACAGCAGGAAGGGCCAGCGCAGGGCGATGAGGTCGGTGGTGCTGGCGTACGCATGGCTCCGTGGAGCGAGCCGCTGATCGGCCAGGAGCAGTTCACGCAGGCCGTCCAGCCCGCCCGGGCGCACCATCCACCCACCGGTGCCGGCCGCGAGATCGGCGAGCAGGCCGTGGTCCGCCACGGTCCTCACCGATTCCACTTGCACGGGTCGCACCACGAACTCGCCGCTGGCCGTGAACGGGGTGCCGTCGTAGGTGGTGCGGGCCGTGTAGGTGTAGCGCCCCGGCGCGGCGCCGTTGATCACCAGGCGATGTCCGCGACCGCTGCGGCTGAAGGTGTAGGGACGCTCAAGCCCCTGCTCGTCCTTCAGCACGAGGCCCACCTCGGCGTCGTCCACCAGCTCGAAGGCCGCATCGTACAGCTCGGCCTGCAGCTCCACCGGTTCCTGGTCGTCGAACACATCGGCGTGCTGGACGCGGAAGCGGTCGGCCGATGAGCGGTTGGCCATCAGCTGCACCAGCTTGCGGAAGAAGCCATCGAACCGGTCGGTGCCGCCGTTCTGCTGCTGATCGGCCAGCCGCCAGCGCCAGAGGCCCTCACCCGTGATCACGGCGGCACGCGGCCCGGTCTGCGGGCGCTGCACGAGCAGCAACGGCTGGTCCGTGCTCACCAGGCCGATGCGTTGACGGAAGCAGACGACCGCACCCGGCCCGTCCTGATACTGCGCGAAAGGCACTTGCAACGGCGGGAAGCGCTCGAAGGCCTGGGCCGTGGCCGGGTCCACCTGGAACAGGGCGAACGACGGCTCGAACAGCGGACGGGCATCGGTGAGGGCGGTGCGTTGGGCACCCTCCATCCGCAGGCCGATACCGAGGCTGTTCACCGCTTCCGCATCGACCTCGGTGCCGAGGATGAAGAGCAGGGGGATGTTCCGCTCGCGGCACCGCGCGATCAGCGCACGGCCGTCCTGACGCACATTGGGGATCCGATGGAGCACCACCAGGTCGAAGGTGGCCGCATCCGCAGGCGCCTTGTCCATCGTGGCCGTGGTCACCGTGTAGGCCTCGGAGCCCGAGAGGGCGCGGGCCAGGGCGCCCAGATCGGGATGCGGGCCATCGGCCAGCAGCAGGATGCGTTGCCGGTCGTCCAGCACCTGCACCACCACCTCGGCGGAGTTGTTGCGGTCCGAGTGCTCGCCTTCCACCGGGCGCAGCGCCACGGTGAAGCGCTGCATGCCGGTGGCGGTGGCCTTCACCAGCAGGGGCACCTGCTGGAGGTACGGATCCCCGGTCACCACCACCTCGCGCTCCACGAGCACCTGTGCGCCTTGCTCCACCGCGAGGCGCGTGCGCCGTCCCTGCAGATGATGGGCTTCGATGCGCACCACCAGGGGGAACTCGTTGCCCAGGTAGGCCACCCGGTTGGCCTCCACAGTGCGCACGAGCAGGTCGGGGCGCACGGTGGTGTCGCCCAGGGCGATGGTGTGCACGGGCACACCCAGCCGGGCGGCCTCGTGGCGCGGGTCGCGGCCGCGGTTGATGATGCCGTCGCCGTCCAGGATCACCGCGCCCAGGTCGGGACCGGCGAAGCGGTCGTGCACCTCGCGCAGCAGCGCGGCCATGTCGGTGCGGTTGGCCTGCTGTCCGCGGTCGATGCCCTCCTGCACCTCACGGCCGTAGGTGAACGTGCGGACATCGAAGCGCTCACCCAGGGCGGAGATCAGCGCATCGAGCTCCTGGGCGTACGTGGTGCGCAGGGCGGTCGTGTCCCCGGCGAGCAGCAGGGACGAACTCCCGTCGTGCGCCAGCACCACCACGGGCTTGCGCACCTCGCGCACCCAAGCACGCACCAGGGGCCCCAGCAGCAGGAAGGCGAGCAGGGCCACCACGGTCGCCCGGGCCACCGCCAGGGTCCACAGCAGGGTGCGGCCCCAGCCATGGGTGCGGGCGGCGCCCCGGTACAGGACCCAGGCATAGGCGATGCCCAGCAGGATGCACACCGGGATGAGCCAGGGACTATGGGTGAGGGTCAGGTCCACGGGGTGCAAAGGTCAGGGTTCCGCGTCGGCGTTCGGAGCGTGGCACACCCCGCGCGTCCCTGCTCGGCGTGCTTCGGGTTGGTCCGGGCGGTGCCGATGGCGCAGCGGCTCAGGTGAGCATGCCCCCGCACACGTGCAGCGTCTGGCCGGTGACGTAGGTGCTGAGGTCGCTGGCGAAGTAGACGCAGGCGTTGGCCACGTCGGTGGGCGTGCCGCCACGCTTCAGGGGGATGCCTTCGCGCCACTGCTCCACCACCTTGGGGTCGAGGGCGCCGGTCATCTCGGTCTCGATGAAGCCCGGGGCGATGGCGTTGCTGCGGATGTTGCGGCTGCCCAGTTCCAGGGCCACGCTCTTGGTGAAGCCGATGATGCCGGCCTTGCTGGCGGCGTAGTTGGCCTGCCCGGCGTTGCCCTTCACCCCCACCACGCTGCTCATGTTGATGATGCTGCCGCTGCGCTGCTTGAGCATGGTGCGCATCACGGCCTTGGTCATGTTGAACACGCTCTTCAGGTTGGTGTCCATCACGGCGTCCCAGTCGGCCTCGCTCATGCGCATGAGCAACTGGTCCTTGGTGATGCCGGCGTTGTTCACCAGTACGTCCAGGCGGCCCCAGGCGGTGGTCACCTGGTCCACTGCGGCCTGGGCGGCATCGAACTGCGTGGCATCGCTCTGGATGGCCATCACCTTGCGACCGGACCTCGTGGCGAGCTCACCGGCCAGCGCGTTCGCCTTGTCCGGGTTGCTGACGAAGGTGAAGGCCACGTCGGCCCCTTCCTCCAGGAAACGTTCCACGATGCCGCGGCCGATGCCGCGCGATCCGCCGGTGATGAGGGCCACTTTGCCGTCCAACAGTCCCATGGGTGTTCGGGCCGGATCCCGGTGGAACCGGCGGTGGCTAAGGTAGCGGCGCAGGCGATCGGCCGCACCATGGTGCCGGAGGGCATGGACCATGCGGGCGGCTCACGAAGATCCGGGAGGAGGTCCGTGCGGTAACACGAAGGGTCGTATTTTCACAGCACAAAGCCAGAACCGATGCGCAGATCCCTACACCTGAACATGGCCGGCGGCATGATCGCCCTGGCCACCTTGCTGTCCCTAAGTCCCCTTCTGCACGCGCAGGAAGTGGGCCGATCCCTGCCTGCCGCCACCGCCCAGGTGAACGGCAGCACCAACGCCGGCCAGCGTTCCCCGGTGATGGCGGCGACCCTGAAGGGCGAGGCGCGGATCGAAATGAGCACCACGCGCTGGGCGAACCGGGTGAGCCGGATGAGCCCGGCCAACCCGCGGCTGCCCGAGGTGGAGGCCATCAAGCAGGCCAAGTGGCCGGGCAAGGTGGCCAGCTTCCGCGGTGAGTCCGGCGAACCGGTGATACCCAAGGCCGTGACACCCGCGATCGGGGTCAACATGGAGGCCAATTGGAGCCAGGTGAGCACCCCGCCGGACAACACCATGGCCATCTCGAACGGTGGGCAGATCGTGACCTGCAACAACGACGGCATCGAGCTCTACAACGCGAACGGTCAGTTCCTGGCGTCCACCTTCTGGCCCGACTTCTTCAATGACAACCAGCTGAACGCGAACATCTACGATCCGAAAGTGATCTACGATCCGCAGGCCGATCGGTTCTTCCTGACGGTGCTGCACGGCACCACCTCCAGCAACAGCCTGCTGCTGCTGTGTTTCAGCAAGACGAACAATCCGCAGGACGGCTGGTGGATCTACTACCTGCCGGGCAGCCCCCTGGGCAACGGCACCTGGTTCGACTACCCGAGCATCGGTGTGAGCAACAACGAGGTGTACGTGTCGGGCAACCTGTTCACCGACGGCAACAACCAGTTCCAGCAGGCCATCCTGTTCCAGATCACCAAGAGCGGCGGGTACAATGGTGCCGCGAACCTGGACTGGATCTACTGGTACAACCTGAGCAACCAGCCCTTCGCCGCCTTCACGGTGGTGCCGGTGAGCGGCGGCCAGGCCAACTACGGTCCTGGCATCCTGCTGCTGAGCGGCAACAGCCCGGGCGCCAGCAGCCTGCGCCTGTGGGACCTGACGGACGACCTCACGGGCAACCCGGCGCTGAACGTGTACGATGTGTCCACCCAGCCGTACGCCCCGGCGGCCCCGGCACAGATGCCCGGCAGCCCGGACCCGCTGAGCAATGGCGATTGCCGCATGCTGAGCAGCTTCTTCATGAACGGGCTGGTGCACTACACCTTCTGCACGGACATCGGCGGGGGCTGGAACGGCCTGCGTTACGGGCGCATCAACATCAGCACCCTGAACGACCAGCGCACCAACCTGGGGCAGCAGGGCACGGCCGACCTGTGCTACCCCGCGCTCGCCTCCTACTCCACCAACAACAACGACCCCAGCGTGATGATCGCCTTCACGCGCAGTTCCGCGCAGGTGTTCCCCGAGGTGCGTGTGGTGAACGTGGATGCCAATCTGCAGTGGTCGAACAGCACGCTCGTGAAGTCCGGTGAGACGTACGTGGACTTCCTGCAACAAGGGGATGAACGCTGGGGCGACTACACCGGCATGGCCCGTCGCCACAACGCCAACCCGCCGCGCGTATGGCTGGCGGCGTGCTACGGCTCGAACATCCAAGGCGGACTGCAGAACACCTGGAAGACCTGGGTGGCCGAGGTCGGCGACGTTGGTTCATCGGTCGTTCCGGAGCAGACCCCGGCCATGGCGGTGTCGGTGGCCCCCAATCCCACGGTGGACCTCTTCCGGCTCACCTTCCACATCGACGCCTTCGCCATCTACACCATCGAGGTGCTCGACCTCAACGGCCGCGTGGTGAAGACGCTGTACCAGGACGGGCTCACCGCAGGCGACCACCAGCTGTCCTTCAACCGCAACGCGTTGAGCGCCGGCCAGTACGTCATCGCCATCCGCAACGGATCACAACCCATCGCGCATGAGCCCCTCGTCATCCATTAGTGTGGTGCTCGCCGCGCTCTTCATGGCGTGCTGCGGGCAGAAAGGCGCCACCGAGAGCAGTGCCACACCGGCGTCGGGTGGTCCGCAGAAGGTGGTGGTGAAGGACGGGGAACGCACGGAGGCCCCCCGCCCCGGCAGCAACGACCCCGCCGCGCTCGACAGCATCAAGGAGGAAAAGGCCAGGGAGAGGGAAAAGCCCTGACACGGAACATCCGACCAGCAGAAAGGCCCCGCTCGATGAGCGGGGCCTTTGCGTTGTTGGAGGGGATGGAGGTGGAAAAGGTCCAAGGCCTTCAGCCCAGCACCTCCTTCACCTTCGCGCCGATCGTCGCGGGGCTGTCCACCACGTGGATGCCGCACTCGCGCATGACGGCCTTCTTCGCGGCCGCGCTCTCATCGGCACCGCTCACGATGGCGCCGGCGTGGCCCATGGTGCGGCCCTTGGGCGCGGTCTCGCCGGCGATGAAGCCGATGACAGGCTTCTTGCAATGGGCCTTGATCCACCGCGCGGCCTGGATCTCCAGGTCGCCGCCGATCTCGCCGATCATCACGATGGCCTCGGTCTCCGGGTCATTGGCGAAGAGATGGATGGCCTCCAGCGTGGTGGTGCCGATGATCGGATCGCCACCGATGCCGATGGCCGTGGTGATGCCCATGCCGGCCTTCACCACCTGGTCCGCCGCCTCGTAGGTGAGCGTGCCGCTCTTGCTGACGATGCCCACGGGACCCTTCTTGAAGACGAAGCCCGGCATGATGCCCACCTTGCATTCATCGGCGGTGATCACGCCCGGACAGTTGGGGCCGATGAGCGTGCAGCCCTTGCCGCGGATGTACTCGCGGGCCATCACCATGTCCTTCACCGGGATGCCCTCGGTGATGCACACGATCACCTGGATGCCGGCCTCGGCCGCCTCCATGATGGCGTCGGCCGCGAAGGCGGGCGGGACGAAGATGATGCTGACGTCGGCCCCGGTGGCCTTCACCGCGTCGCTCACCGTCTCGAACACGGGACGGTCCAGGTGCTGCTGTCCCCCCTTGCCCGGGGTGACGCCACCGACGACGTTGGTACCGTACTCGATCATCTGCGTGGCGTGGAAGGTGCCTTCGCTGCCGGTGAAGCCCTGGACGATGACCTTGCTCTTCGAATTGACGAGGACGCTCATGGGAGGATGCGGGTCCGGGTTGATCCGGAGGCCGCGAAAGTAAGCCTCACCCCCGATCGGGACGGAGGCCGATGCGCTGGTCCAGCCGGTGGAGGAACCCGCGGATGTAGAAATAGGTGGCGAGCATGATGGCCGAACCGCCCAGGAAGGGCAGCAGGTGCCACAGCTCGTAGGCGCGGCCCGCCATGAAGGGACCGGCGATGCGCCCCAGGCTGCCGAAGCTCTGGTTCATGCCCAGCACCTGGCCCTGCTCCTTCTGATCGGCCTGCCGGGTGAGCATGGCGGCCAGGGACGGCCACAGCATGCCGTTGCCCAGCGCGAGGCAGGCGATGGGCACGAAGGCGGCCGGGATGAACCAGGCCCGGGGCACCAGGCCGGTGAGCGCCAGCCCGGCCGCCACCAGGATGGTGCCCATGATGACCAGGCGGCGCTCGCCGAAGCGCTTGTTGAGCCAGCCCAGCAGCCCGCCCTGTACGATGGCGCTGGCCAGGCCCACCGCCGCGAACATGTAGCTGATCTGTGCCTCGGTGAGGCCATAGTCGTCCTTCCACAGCAGGGGCACGGCGGTCTGCATCATGCTGAAGGCGGCGATGTAGATGAAGCCGATGAGGTAGATGTCGCGGAACCGGATGTCGCGCAGCGCCCGCACCGTGGCGGTGATCGGCGCGAACCGGATGGGGGCGTGCGGATCGCGCTGATGCAGCGACTCGGGCAGCAGCAGCCAGATGCCGAGCAGGTTCACCAGGCAGAGGCCCGCGGCCACATAGCCCACCCAGGCGGTGCCGAGGTAGTGGTACACCACGCCGCCGAGCGGCGGGCCCGCGATGAAGCCCAGGCCGAAGGCGGCGCCCACGAGGCCCAGCGACTTGGCGCGGTTCTCCGGCGGGGTGATGTCGGTGATGTAGGCCTGGGCCGCAGCGATGTTGGCCGAGCCCACCCCGGTGAGCATGCGGCTGATGAACAACAGCACGATGCCATGCGCGAAGGAGAACAGCAGGTAACTGACCCCGCTGATGGCCACGGCGATGGCGATCACCGGTCGGCGGCCGTAGCGGTCGCTCACCGCGCCCCAGAACGGCCCGAAGAGGTACATCAGCACCGAGAACACCACCGCCGTATCGCCCACCAGCGCATCGCTCGCGCCCAGGTCGCGCGCCACGAAGGGCACCACCGGGATGAAGATCCCGAAGCCCATCAGGTCGATGAAGATGGTGAGGAAGAGAATGACCAGGCGACGGTCCATGGCGCGCGAAGGTCGGTCGGATCATGGACTTCCAGTTCCGCCACCGGCGCATACCACGCGACCGGCCCGCCCGTTCCACCCACGCCACGCCCATGAGGACCGCCCTTCGCACCTCCGCTTCCCTGGCCGTGCTCACGGTCGTGCTCCTCAGCCTGCTGATCGATCCGTGGATGCCGCTGCATGCCAGCTGGCCTTTCACCCTCTCCCTCGGCCTGCTCACGGCGGCCGTCGCAGCCTGGGTGTCGGCCGGCAGCGCGTTCGTGGCCCGCATGGCGATCGTGCTCCTCGGCTTCCTGCTGGTGCTGTCGATGCGCTACTGGGACTTCAACAGCCGGAAGCCCTTCCTCCGGAACTTCCATGGCCTGGCCGTGGGCGACACGAAGGAGGACGCGATCCGGAAGATGGCCCGCTTCCGGTTATCCGGCAGTGGCAGGGGCTTCGTGTTCGCCCGCCTGCGCGACCGATACCCCACCCTGAGCGAACGGGTGGAGTACCTGTGCTTCACCCACACCCGGGAAGGTTGGGGCGACTCGGACTGGGGGCTCGCCTACTTCGTGGATGGCCGGCTCATCGACACGCAGTTCAGCCACGACTGAGGCGGCACGCCGGCGGTATTTGCGGTACCGATCAACGCCCGCCGGAGGCGACCTCCTGCTCCTTCACCGCGCCATGAGGCACATAAGGCCGGATGATCAAGCGGATGGTGTTCTTCCAGCTGAGGTACTTCCACGCCCAGGCCATCAGCACCTGCAGGCGGTTGCGGTAGCCCACCAGGGCCATCAGGTGCACGAACATCCACGCCAGCCAGGCGACCAGGCCGGCCAGGTGAAGGCGGCCCACATCCACCACGGCCTTGTAGCGGCCGATGACGGCCATGCTGCCCTTGTCCCGGTAGGTGAACGGCTCCATGGGCCGGCCGGCAGCCTTGCGCCGCAGGTTGGCCGCCAGGTGCCGCGCCTGTTGGATCGCGGCCTGCGCCACCTGCGGATGACCCCGCTCCCAGGCACCCTCGGCCATCAGCGCCACATCGCCCAGCGCATACACATCGGGCAGGCCCTGCACCTGGTTGAAGCGGTCCACCTGGTAACGGCTGGCCTTGGGCACCTCCATGGCCTCCAGCCCGGGCAGGGTGGCGCCCTTCACGCCTGCGGCCCAGATGAGCGTGTTGCTGTCCATGCTCGTGCCGTCCTGGAAGGTGACCACATCGCCGTCGTACCCCGTCACGCGGGCGCCCAGCTTGACGTTCACCCCCATCGCCCGCAGGTAGGTCAGGGCGTGCTCGCTGGCCTGCGGGCTGAAGTTGCCCAGCACGCGATCGTTGCTGTCCACCAGCCAGATCTGCATGCGGTCACTCTCCATCTCGCGGTACTCGCGTTTGAGCACGGTGCGCCGGATCTCCGCCAGGGAACCGGCCAGCTCTACGCCGGTGGGGCCGCCGCCCACGATGGTGAAATTGAGGCGACGACGCTGGCCGGCCTCATCCTGCGCGTAGAGCGCGGCCTCGAAGTCCTGCAGGAAATCGCTGCGGATGTCGAGGGCCTGGCCGATGCTCTTGAGCTGCATGGCCTCACGCTCGAGCTGGGCGTTGCCGAAGAAGTTGGTGGTGCTGCCCGTGGCCAACACGAGGATGTCGTAGGCGAACCCGCCATGATCGGTGACCACGCGCTTCTCCGACGGTCGCACCCCCAGCACACGGGCCATGCGGAAGGCCACATTGGGCATCGGTGCCACGGTGCGGCGGAAGGGGTGCGCGATGCTGTCGGCACTGAGGCTGGCGGTGGCCACCTGATAGAGCAGCGGCTGGAAGCAGTGGTGGTTGTGCCTGTCCAGCAGCAGCACTTTGTACGGCGCGCCCTCCAGGCGTTGAATGAGCTCCAGTCCGGCGAAGCCACCACCCACCACCACCACCTGCGGGTGCGGCAGGGCCTCATATGCGCGGCGGGCCTGTGACATGGTGGAGCGGGCGTGAAGTTCCGGAAATTCGCGACCGATGACCGACCAGGACACCATCTGCGCTCCGGCCACTGCGGGCGGTGCGGCGGCCGTGGCGGTGGTGCGCCTCAGCGGCTCCCGGGCGGTGGCCGTTCTCGACAGCCTCGCGGCCGGTCCTGCGCGCGCATGGCCCACGCGACGAGCGGTGCTCGTGCCTTTGGTGGATGCCGACGGCCCCATCGACGAGGCCCTGGTGACCGTGTTCCGCGCGCCATCGAGCTACACCGGCGAGGAGGTGGTGGAGCTCGGTCTGCACGGTTCACCCTACATCGTGCAGCGTGCCCTCGAAGCCATGGTGAAGGCCGGTGCGCGGCTCGCGCGACCGGGCGAGTTCACCCTGCGTGCCTACCTCAACCGCAAGCTGGACCTCAGCCAGGCCGAGGCCGTGGCCGACCTCATCGCCAGCCAAAGCGCCGCCGCGCACCGGCTCGCCCTGCAGCAGCTCCGCGGCGGCTACAGCGCGCACATCGACGCCCTGCGCCAGCAGCTCATCGACTTCTGCGCCCTGATCGAGCTGGAGCTCGACTTCGGGGAGGAGGACGTGACCTTCGCCCGACGCGATGACCTGGACGCCCTCCTGGTGGACCTGACCGGCCTCTGCACACGGCTCATCGACAGCTTCCGCTACGGCAACGCGGTGAAGCAGGGTGTGCCCGTGGCCATCGTGGGGGCGCCCAACAGCGGCAAGAGCACCCTGCTCAACGCCCTGTTGCAGGAGGACCGCGCCATCGTGAGCGACATCCCGGGCACCACGCGCGACACGGTGGAGGAGACCATCACGCTGGACGGCGTCCTCTTCCGCTTCATCGACACGGCGGGCCTGCGCGAGACCAGCGACACGGTGGAGCGCATGGGCATCGAGCGCAGCTACCGCAAGGCGCGCGAGGCCGGCATCGTGGTGCTGTTGGGTGATGCGGCCGCGTTGAACGAGGACGCCTTCCTGACACAGACGGCCCTGCTGCGAGGCCGCATCGGCGAGGGCCCGCATGTGATCCCGGTGCTGAACAAGAGCGACCTCTCCGGAGGGGGCCCGGGAGGCCGCGTGCTGCGCATCAGCGCCCGGACGGGCCAGGGTCTCGACCAGCTGAAGCAGGCCTTCATGCATCACGTGCATGCCCTGCACGAGGGCGACGGTGGCGTGGTGGTGACGAACGCGCGGCACGTGGAGGCCCTGGCCCACGCCCGTCAGGCCCTGGAGGACGCCCGCGCCGGCCTGAGCCAGGGGGTCAGCGGCGACCTGCTGGCCATCGACCTGCGCCGCGCGCAGCACCATCTGGGCGAGATCACCGGCCGCATCACGCCGGACGATGTGCTGGGGAGCATCTTCGGGAGGTTCTGCATCGGGAAGTGATCACGGACAGGCCCCGATCGTCGTCGGCGCACGCTCGATGAAGATGTACTCGTCCGCACCGTCACCTTCCATCGCAGGGCCCATGGCCATGGTGCAGATGGCCTCCACCACCCACGGCTCCCCTCCTTGCTTCACCGCGCTGAGGTAGGCCTTCTGCAGATCGATGTTGGTGAAGTCGATCAGCGGTTCGCCTTCCTCCTCGCCCAGCTCCATGCCGCCGGCACAGGGCCAGCTGTACTTCGCGCGGCACGGCTGAAAGCTCAGCGCGTCGGCCCTGTAGGTGAACGTGCCCTTCAAGCGCATGCGCGGAATGGTCCCATCGGACTCGCCAGCGAGCTTGTCCAACGTGAGGTCCAGCTTCGTCTCCGCCGCTTCGCCCATCTCATCCACCAGCAACAGACCTTCCTTGACGGGGCGGTAGAAGTCCGGCTTGTCGCCCGTGTAACCGATGGTGATCAGCCCGTTCACCACGTGCCACTGCCCGACGGTGCCGAAGGGAATGCTGTCCCGGTCCAGGTAGCGCTGCTGCAGGATGAAGGTGCTGTCGCTGCGCACCCACAGATCGGTGAGGATGCCCGGGCAGTCTGCGCAGGGCAGCGTATCCGTGTAGTAGCCGGGCCGGTCGGCGGCGGGCACCTCCGCCAAAGCGGGACTTTCCTCGACCACGGCAGCGGGCACACTGGGCGATCCACAAGCCGCCAGGAGGACCATGAAGAAGGGGGCGTACTTCATGCCTGCGAAACTACATGCGCATCTTCGCCGCATGATGGTGCCGGTCCTGTCCGCCTTCTACGTTGGCAGCGTGGAGCACTACCGGCTGCTCGCACGGCACCCGAAGGTGATCGTGGACACCGGCGAACACTACGTGCGGCAGAGCTACCGCACCCGCACCCGCATCGTGGGGCCCAACGGCGTGCAGGACCTGAGCGTGCAGGTGATGCACGACAACGGGAGGAAGATCCCGATGCGCGAAGCGGCCCTGAGCCTCGCCGAGACCTGGCCGCAGCAGCACCTGCATGCCATCCGAAGCGCGTATGGAAAGACCCCGTGGTTCATCCATTTCATCGTTGACCTGGAAGCGGTGCTGGTGCAACGCCATGCGCGCCTGATCGACCTGGACCTGGCCACGATGCGTCTGGGGTTGAAGTGGCTGGGGCTGGATACGGAGGTGGTGATCTCAGAGGAATACGTGGACGTGGCGAGTGATGAGTGGCGCGTGGCCCGTGATGCCGATGCCACTCGCCACGCGCCGCTCACTGCACACTACGTGGATCTCCGCACCAACCTCCACCCCAAGAGGCCCCTGCCACCGGAAGTCGCGCCAGTGCCGGCCTACCCCCAGGTCTTCGCCGATCGGCACGGCTTCGTCCCGCGCGCGAGCATCATCGACCTGGTGTGCAATTGCGGGCCGGAGGCGCGCCGCATGATCGCATAAGGATGATCGGGTTGCGCTACATTCGAGCGATCAGGTCACGGATAAGGCATCAGGAGGGCCTTCGCACGACCGGCGGACACGACCGATGTGGCAGGCGTTCCGGAACCATGTGGTCCACGTGTGGGACATCGCGCTGAAAGCCGGCCCATGGCCGTTCCTCGTGCTTGGCGTGTTGGACAGGTGGATCCTGATCGCTCGCTTCGGCGCACGCTATGTGAGCACCGACGACGCCATCCTGTGGGCCGGCACGGTCGATCTCGCCCAGGGGATCCTGCGCTGGCCGTACTACTATGGGCAGGACTACGGGCCCATGTTCGAAGCCCTGATCGCCGCACCGTTCACAGCGTTCGGGCTCCCGCTGGACCGCCTGCTGCCCACCATTTCCTCCGCGCTGACCCTGCTTCCGTTCTGGTCGTTCGCGTTGTTCCACCATGTGCACGGCAGGCCGCGGGCCGCGCTGACCTTCGCCCTGATGCCGCTGCTCCTCCCCGTGGAGTTCGGCATGATGACCACCATGCCGCGCGGTTTCGTCACCGGTCTGGCAGCACTGGCCGTCCTGCCCTGGCTTTTCCGATCGCGCGACACGATCCCGGGCGCTCTCCTCACCGGAGCGGCCGTGTCGTTCGCCTGGTATCTCAACCCGAACTCACTGGTCTTCAGCCTGCCCTACCTGCTCTGGCTCATTGGCATGACGAAACCGGGGATCCGGACGTGCTCCGCTCTGCTGGCAGGGACGCTTCCGGCGATCGCGCTCCACATCACCAGCCAGGCCTGGTGCGCATCCCGACCCGGGGCGATCGTGCATCGCCTCGGGTATTCAGGCTGGCACTTCGATGGAGCGGCCACGTGGCATGGCCTGGGGCGCTTGGACGAACACTTCCAATGGCTGTGTCCCGTGTTCTGGGGATATGAAGGGGTCCTTGCCCCGGGGCTTGTGGCCTTGTCGATCCTGGCGTTCCGACGCGGAGACCGGATCCTGTCCGCCGTCATTCCCGTGGCCCTCGCCGGGATCGTCGCCTCGCTTTCCCTGCCCAAGGTGCACGACGGATGGGACTCCGTGTTCTTCCCGCTCTCCCGCATGTTCCTCGCCATCCCGTTGCTCGTGGCGTGGGCCTTGAGCCTCTCCGCACCGCCCGTCGCGGCGCATCGGACCCACGTCCTGTTGGCCCTGCTGGCCTCCGTGACCGCCATCGCGTACAAGGCCGCACATGTCGATCGTGTGGGTGCCGACCAGGTGGCGGCCCAGTCGAAATGGGTCTCGGTGCGCCCGTTCGCCGAACTGAAGGAGGACGCTGCTGCGCTGAAGACGCTTTGCGAGGCCCACGATGTCGACCTGATCGTCGTGCCGATCCGGTTGGGCACCAGGATCTGGGCCCAGTTCCGGGCCTATCTGCACCCCACGCTGGTCCCTGATCTTCCGCCGACCTATCTGTACGGATATGAGCGACGCCATTGGCAACGAACGGAACAGGGCCAGGCGATCCACCCGACCATCCTCGTGATCGGAGGTGCGGAAGAGCGGTGGGCTGAGCTGAGGGCCCGGGACCCGCGCATCCTCCGCCTCGGCGACCTGCAGGGTGATCGGGTCCATGTGTTCACCGGGAATGACCGCCCGACGGACAGGCTGATGGCCTCCATGCTGGAAGACCTCCTCGGGGCGGGGCCGTAGCCCCTTGACCACGCACCTCACCACCCTGCATCCGCTGGAGGAGCCGCCCTGCGACCGTCACGGCCTGCGATGGCGCTTCGAGGTCCGTGATCGCATCCGGCGTTCTTGATCCCCGTCAAGCGCACCGGTGGCACCCAGGAGCCAACTTCGCTGCATGGTCACGGACATCACCCATCCCACCTGGGTCGACCGCAAGGCCCACCCCTTCGGCGCGCACACCTTCCACCATCCGGAAGGCCGCATGCACTATGTGGACGAGGGCCGCGGCCCGGTGATCCTCTTCGTGCATGGCACCCCGGACTGGAGCTTCGGCTTCCGGCACCTGATCAAGGCCTTCTCTGACACACATCGCTGCATCGCGCCGGACCACCTGGGTTTCGGGCTCAGCGACAAGCCCCAAGGAGCGGACTACACCGTGGCCGCGCATGCCCGCCGGCTGCAGGACCTGATCGATCATCTGGGACTGAGGGATGTGACGCTCGTGGTCACCGACTTCGGGGGCGGCATCGGCCTTGCGCATGCGCTGGAACACCCGGCGAACGTGAAGCGCATCGTCCTCTACAACACGTGGATGTGGGACCTGATGCCCGACAAGCGCTTCAGCGGCCCCACCGCCATCATGAAGTC
>JADLBK010000173.1 GCA_020847755.1 Flavobacteriales bacterium
CATTGCAGGCAGTGCCCGGCAGGGCGCTACCGCCCGGCACACCGAGGCAGTCGATCACCTGACCCTCGCAGGTGCAGTTCGCGCTCCACGTGTCATTGCCCGTGTTGGCGTTGCCATCATTGCAGGCCGTGCCCGGCAGGGCGCTACCGCCCGGCACACCGAGGCAGTCGATCACCTGACCCTCGCAGGTGCAGTTCGCGCTCCATGTGTCGTTGCCCGTGTTGGCGTTGCCGTCGTTGCAGGCCGTGCCCGGCAGGGCACTACCACCCGGCACACCCAGACAATCGATCACTTGCCCTACACAAACGCAATTGGCATCCCAAGTGTCGTTACCCGTGTTGGCGTTGCCGTCGTTGCAGGCGGTGCCTGGCAGGGCCGGACCACCGATCACGCCGAGGCAATCGGCCGTGCAGTTGCCGATGTTGAAGTCGGTGCTATAAATGACGTCCGTACGATCCAGACCGTTCAAGGAAATAAAGTAGTCCTTGTTGTTGGCCTGGGTGTATCCATCGTTCACGATGTTGAACGTGGCACAGCCGGTGTTGTTGATCACCGGGATCGTCATGATCACCCGCTCGGTGTTGGCGCTCCACGCTTGGCCGGAACAGGCCGCGCTCAATTGAGCAAAACCGAACGCATTGAACGTGTAATAGCGGAACCCGCCATCCACGATCTCACCATCGCCGGACGGACTGATGAAGAAGCCTCCCGGGCAGAACTGGGTGATGGCGTTCACATCAAGGCTCGCTCCGGACGCGTTGTTCCACCGGATGGTGAACGTGAGCGAGGACACCACCTGGTTGAAGGAGGCGTCAGGACGGACCCTAACCTCCAGCGTGTTCGGGCTGGCGTTCGGGAAGAGGCCGATGTCCACGAGCGGCTGCGCCGTGGCACCGGTCCCCAGGGACAAGGCAAGGAGCGCCCCCCACAAGGAACGGCTCCTGGTTCTGGTTTGAGAGAACATCATCAGGGTTTGGTTTTGGTCACAGGGTAGGGTCGACAACAGGGGCGGAAGGTAAAGAAGTTCCCGGATCGGTCAAGGCAGTTGTTCGACACGCGTCGCCGTGGGCACCGTGCCGCCGATGTTCACCAGGATCGGATCCCGGTCATTGGCAGCGCCCGCGTACTTCACCAGTCCGTCCAAGGTCACGTCCATGGTGTGGTAGCCGGGAAGCACACCCGTGGGGAGGGTGCCACCGATGGCTTGCAGGATCTCGTCGCGGTCGTTGCTGGTGCCGGTGTACTTCAGCACATTGTCCCGACGGGCATTGCCCGTCCAAAGCACCATCGTCCCGCCCACGTTCTTGCGGGCGTCGGTGCCCCACGTTCCGGTGGCGGCAGCGGTCATGTCCACGAAAGTGGGGCTTCCCCCCAAGGTCACCGCAGCAGCGGTCATGGCGCCCATGTGGTTCCTATGACGCACGGACACGCGATAGTTGCCTGCCGGCACGCCGAATTGTGGCACTCCGCCATCCACCCCGATCACCTGACCGTTCCGTCGGACCAGCGCGCTGCGCGTGGCCAACACCTGGGTCGCGTCCGTGGAGGAACGCAACTCCAGCAGCACCCAGTCCACGACCGCGTTGGCGCCCGTGATCGCCAGCAGACCCGGCGCAATGATCTCCCCGCCACCTCCCACATGGGTGAAGCCCAGAGAAGTGAACGGTTCGGTCGTGGGGATGAGCCCATTGGAGCGCAGGTCATCCTTCATGAGACCGGTCCCACCGTCGTAAGGCCCTTCCAGGAAAACACGGAGGTCGAGTTGGATGGCATTGGTGACGGTGGCGACCACTTCGGTGCGCGCGCTGTTCGCGACCACATCCGCCGTGCGTACCTTCCAGTCGTAGAGATAGTAGTAGTACTGGCTACCGCCCGTGCTTCCGGTGATGGAGCCCAGTGTCCCGATCGGGTAGGGGTACGAAACGCCTCCGTCATTGCGCCACAGCTGCCGATAAACATCCACGTTGTCATCGTACGCCGTGATGCGATGCTGCGTTCCGGCCGGGACGTTCCAGTTCACCGTGATGGTGCTCATTCCGTTCGGGATCTCGATGTATTTCTCCGCGATCAGGTTACCCACGCGGTCGAACAGCACGAAATGCCGCTTGCCCACGGAGTTCGCATAGACCTTGAAGGACTCCAGCACGAAGGGTTGGTACGCGTCGAACAGCAGGTATTGCTTGGAGTCGCTGTAGGCGCCGCTCCCCGAGTTGTTCGGCTTGCCCACGTTCAGATCGGCACCGGCCGATACGTTGCGGTCCTCGACCCAATATGAGGTGGTCTGGGCCAGGTTCGGGGTGGTGAAGCTCGCACCGGAACCCACCTCGCTCCCGCCCGTGGGCGCATCGAACCACCGGAGGTCATTGCCTGTGGCCGTCAATTGTGCCGAACTGCCGACAGGGACCGTGGCCCCCGTACCGATCGGGGCGTTCGGAGCGGACAGCTGGGTGACCGTCATGCTCGGGGTGGCCAGGGACCCGCAGGGTGCGGTCACCGTGCAGGAGTAGGTGCCCGCCGCGCTCACCGTGATGCTCCGGGTCGTGGCCCCCGTGTTCCACAGGTAGCTGTAGCCCGGGGTGGCGGAGAGCGTAACGCTTCCGCCCGGGGCCAGGACCAGCCGGCCTGAGGCGTTCATGAAGGCGCTTCCACCGCTGTTCGCCGCGGATTGCTGGGTCAGGTTGAAAGGGATGGCCGTCCAGTTGTTCTCTTCGTTCTCCTCGCGCCAGCTGTTCAGCGGGTCCACTTCAGCCACGATCCAATAGTTGCCATTGCACAGACCTGGCAGCAGGTTGATCCACATGCCGTCCAAACCTTCTTGGTAGATATCGTTCTTACCGACGGAGATCCCTTGGAAGTTCTCGCTGCAGCCGTAGCCCACGCCCAATCCGCTGTTGGGGAACTGCGTCTGGGTCAAGGTCGTCCCTTGATTATAGAGGTGAGAAGTGCGGCAGTGTCCGGCGCTGTTGGTGCAGTTGCTGAGGTCCATCAGGCAGAAACCCAGTTTGCCTCCGCTGGCGACCACCGGCCAGTTGCGCGGGTCGGGCTCCCCCGGTTGCTCCAACCGCAGGGTCATCGTCGTCCAGTCATCCACGTGATAGTGGTTGTGCGTGGGGTGATAGGTCATCGTGCCGGCCAACTGGTCGACATAGGTCATGCTGTTGCCGTTCTTGGAGTACACCCGTTGATACAACCGCTGCTTGGCCGCGTAACCGTTCGAGCAGGTGTAGCCGTTGTTGTCCGTGGGGAGATACACCGTATTGGTGTCCGTTCCACAGATGAACGTGCGGTAGCCCTGGGCGTTCACGCCTCGAGCCTCGAGCGGGCCGCGGCCCTGGTTGGGCGTGGAGCCGCTGATGCGCAGCCGACCGGCATTCCCGGAGGACGTCTGGCTGTACTCGGAAGGACCGGAGGCATAGTTCTGCAGGGCGAACCAGCTGATCTGGATGTCGGGCAGCAGCTCGCAGTTCCCTGTGCCGTTGGCGCACGTACAGCCCGTGGCGTTCGTCACCGTGCATTGGGCCTCGGCAGGGTTCAGGTCGCAGAAGAACAGGGGTGCGGCAAGCACCCAGGCGTAGCGCTTTATCATGTCATTCGGATTCTGGAGGGTCCCCGGTTCGGGGAGCCGCAAGATACACCAGCCGAGGGGCAAGGTCAATACAGCTGGAACCACACCGACCGGGGCCCGTCCGGGTCACCGATCACCAGGCCATACAGACCCGGAGCGCTGCCTCGAATGTCGAAGGTCAGCTGTGCAGCGTCCGTTCGGCCGCTCCGTAAAACACGTCCCACGGCATCCATGACCCGCCACTCCGATCCGGCAGCAAGACCTTCGGTCGCGACCCGCACCGGTCCGTCCGTAGGGTTAGGGAACACGTGCAGACTCCGGTCGAACTGGGACTCACCGTGGATGCCCACGTCGAAGGTGAACCGGGCCGCGCCACCGAAGAAGGTGGCCACCCACAGGCTGCCGTCCGGAGCGAAACACAACCGTTCCACCGAATTGTCCGGTATACCGCTCGTGCCGGTGTTGAACAGGCTGTAATCGCCGTTCGGCTCCCGCAGGATCAGGCCGTTCAACTGGCTGCCGATCCACAAGCGGGAGAACCCGTCCTGCACGATGCACGTGAGCGCATTGGAGGGGATCTGCGAGTTGAACGTGGTGTATTGGAACCACGGCCCTCCGTTCCAGGCCCCACCCTGACGAAGCAATCCGCCGGCCGGGCAGGCCAGCCAGCGTTCGTTCGCCAGCGTATCGATCAGCACGCCATACTGCGTGTTATCGGGGAACATGTCGATGTACGTGGCGTGTACCTGGACCGCCGTATCCGTCAGGTAGTGGAATCCCCCGTTGATCGTTCCAAAGGCCACCAGGCCATCCGGTGCCACGGCCACATCCCGTATGTGATTACCATTGAGCACCAGACCGTTATAGCTCGTGGATTGATCATTGTACACGCGCCACTCGGTGCCCGTGTGGCAGACCAGGCCACCCACGGTTCCGATCCACGCCCAACCCCGATGGTCGAAGGTGATGCAGTTGATCTGGTCGTCGGGCAGCGGACTGTTCTGGGTGGAGAACACCTCCCAGTTCGTACCGTCGTGAACGACCAGACCGTACAGTGCCGTGCCGATCCAGAGATCCCCGTTCGGGGCCACGGCCAGCGAGCGGATGTCGTTCTCCGGCAAGCCTGAGTTGCCGGTCTGGTACACGGTCCAATCCGTGCCATCGAACCTGCAGAGCCCCCAATCGGTTCCGACCCACATGTTGCCGCTGCTGTCCGGCGAGAGCGCCCGGACCGTGTTGCTCGGAAATCCGGCGGTGACCATGTCGAACACCTCCCAGGTCTGAGCCCCCGACAGCAAGGGTGAGAGGAAGATGCCGACGCACGCCCCCCCCTGGATCACCTTGTTCCGGATCATACGGCAAGGTGGGAGTGCCTGCGGGATGGCTTGCATGACCTCCATCAGGGCAGCTGCTCGTTACGAATGGCTGTGGGCACGACACCGCCGACGTTCACGAGGATCGGATCACGGTCGTTGGCGGCCCCGGTGTATTTCACCACGGCATCCAAGGTCACGTCCTCACTCCAATATCCTGACACGGTCGTGGTCGGCACACTGCCTCCGATTCGGACCAGAATGGGATCACGGTCATTGGAACCACCGGCGTACTTGATCTGGCCGTCGCGGATGACGTTACCGGCCCACAGCAGCCTCACTCCGACAGCGGCCTTCCGGGCATCGGTGCCAAAGGTGGACTGGGACGGCGACGAGAGGTCGACCATGGTGGGCGTGCCGCCGAGCACCACCGGATCACCGGTCATCGCACCCAAGTGATTGCGATGACGGATGGCGACGTGGTAGTTGCCTGCGGCCACCGGCAGGGCGATGCTCGTGGACCCGTTGATGTCCACCACATCCCCATCGCGCTGCACCAGGGCATGCAGGGCGGCGCGCAGCAAGGTGGGCGTGGCCGGATCGCGCACTTCGATCCGCACCCAGTCCACGATGGCATCGTTGCCGGCCACCGAAAGCAGACCGGGATCGATGGTCTCGCCCCCGCCGAGCAGCTGGGTGAACCCAAGCGCCGTGTAGGGCTCGGTGAGCGGGAACGACGGGTTGGACCGCAATTGAGCCCGCATAAGCCCAGTGGTCCCATCCCAGGGGCCTTCGAGCAACACCCGCGCCGACAAGCGCGGCGTGACGGCCAGACAGAACGTATCCCTGCGCTGGGAGGTGAACTGTCCATTGCCGAAGACCAGGGTGTCACCTGCCCCGGTGGTGAGCAGGTAGTTGCCCTGGCCATAGGCGCAGCACATGCCGTCACCATAGCTGTCGTTCACCTCGAGCACATAGCAGCTATCGGCGTCAAGGCAGAGGAATTCCGGTGGTTGGGGATACACTCCGTTGGAGGATACATTGGTGAAGGGACCACCTGAGGCGACCGTGGTCCCGTTCAGTCGCTTGATGCTCCACGTGGTCTCGGCCCCCCACCGGTCCAGCCGGAGGTCGAACCGGGCCGCTGCGCTCGTCCCGATGGTGATCGCACCGGTGCGTGTGAGGCTCCCCATTCCATAGGGGTTCGTCGCCTGAAGGGTCACGTCGTAGGTACCCGCGCTGGTGAACAGCAGCACCGGGTTCTCGCTGGTGGCGCTGGTTCCATCGGTGAACGTGAACCCGGTGGACGGGCTCAGGCTCCAACTCCATCCGGTGGGATCGTTGATCGACAGGTCGGTGAGCGTCACCTTGCCGCCCACGCAATAGGTGGCCGGCGTGGCACTGTGATCCACCACGGGCGGTATGGCACCTTCATAGACCTCGATCGCATCCAACGCCATATCCGAAGTGAAATCCGATCCCGTGCGCCCCCGGAACCTGACCATGATGGTCTCACCGGCGAAGGCGTCCAGGTTCACGATCCGGGTCTTCCACGAATTGCCTTGATCGCCCTGGATCACAGGGGTGACATCCAGAAGCCACTGTTCGCCATCGAACACATCGACACGCAGCGAGCCCATGGCCGGACCGAACATGTGATACCCGAACCGGAGCCTAGGCAGCAATACCCCGGAAAGGTCGATGCAGGGACTCAGCAACTGGGCCTCGTTGTTCAGGCAGGAGGAAGCTTCCAGGTAGAGGTAGTTCCCGGAGGTGGTCCCTGGCACCAGGTCCACACTTGGACCGGTACCAGAGCTGGGCGTGCCGTTCTCATCGGTCCGCCAGTCGCTGCCATCGTAGCTGCCGCTGGTGACGTTGACCCAGCCATTGGGCAGGGCACACACGGTCGATCCGCAGTTGCTGGAGGTGCCGCAGAGGGCGCCGCTCTCGAAGTTCTCCAGGAAAGGCGCGGCGACAGTGGTCCCCGCGTACAACTGGTAGGTGGCCGTGCTGGTATCATTGGCCGCGGCCAGATCGCCGGGCAGCGATGTCCATGCCTTCAGCACGTGCGTTCCGAGACCCGAGACCGGCAAGGGGTTCGGGAAGCTCAGTTCGACCACCTGACCCGAATTGAGCGGGCCTGTCAGGACCGTGCTCACCACAGCGCCGTTGTCCAGCCGGTAGCTCACCGGGATGTTTGACTGTGGGAGCAGTCCGTTGTTGCGCACGGCCACCTTGACAGGCCGGGGATCGTTCGCACAATCGGGGTACATGCCTTGCAGGGGTTCGATGATCCCGGACACGCCCACATTGATGTCCAATGGGACATCGAAAGCCTCCACCTGATCGGAGCGGCTGGAGCTGCTGCCCTGGCTGGCACTGAATCCGAGGCCCCGACGGGCGAAAGCGGCCCAGATCAGCTGCTGGTTCGCCCCACCGTACAGGACCTGATCCGCCTGCAGGATGGCATCACGGCCGTCCACGAAACCGGGGTTGCACGCCGTGTAGCGCAGGCCCTCGGTCACCAGGTTCATGGCGATGTTGTTCCCGGCCGTGCCGTTGTAGAGATCGGCGCTGAAACCGTACTGAGCGATCAGGTCCCAGGTCATCTCCCACAGGATGGTGCACCACACGAAGCCGATGCCATGCGGCTGGCTCAAGCCCGAGTTGGTGCTGGCGTAGGTGTACGCGTTCACTCCGAAGTTGGTGGAGTATGGCGCCGGACGGATGCCTGCACCCGACACCGGTTGTCCGAGCACGTAGGTCCCGATGCCCCGGGGGTCCGGCCCCTGGTCACCCGGCTCCATGGTGAACATCAACGCGTAATAATCGCTCCAACCCTCCCCCATCTGCTCGGCATTGGAGAGGCAGCTGGTGTTCGACGGCCCCCCTACGAGCCGATTGCTGATGCCGTGACCGTACTCATGCACGATGACCCCGTTGTCCAGGTCGCTATCCCGAGCAGGCGAGGTGCTGGTCCAGCGGAACATCTGCATGCGCGGTGCGCTGCCGTCCGGCGGGGTGCCGAAGTTGGCGTTGTTGGTGCCGCTGCCGTCCTGGGCATCGGCGTTCACCGCATCGTTCCCGGCACCGCCGTTCCCATAGTTGTTCGCCTGAAAGTTGCCGCTCACCTCATCGAACCCGTACTGGTACATCACGTCGTGGATGATGTTGTTCCAGTAGTACAGGTTGGTGATGGCCGCCGATTCATAGTCGATGGGCTCCAGGGCCAGGTTGAGCGGGAAGTCGAAATCGAGCGTGGGTCCGCCATCGGGGCTGAAGCCCGGTGTGTTGTTGTTGTCACGGTCCTCCGCGGCGTACACGTTATTCCCCCGGGTGATGGTGAACTCTGGCCCCGGCGAACCGTCGGTGTCGTTCCATCCGAACGGGGAGGCGTTCGGTGCGGCGGTCCAGGGCGCGTTGCGCATGGCGCGGGCACCATGGCTCGGGCTCTCCAAGGGCATCGGGAAGACGTTCAGGTCGTTGGCCGCAGCCGGGGCCGGCGGAGGGGATGCAGCCCCATGATCGTGCCTGGCATGCGCGCCTGCGGGTTCGTCGAACCGGCATTGGCTCACCCAATCGTTGCGGTCGAGCTCCTTCCCGGTCGAGGCGTCGAGCCGGATGTTCCACCAATGAGAGCCATCGGGCATGTACAGCGTGACGTTCCATACCGGAACGAGCTGGCCCTCCCGCTCCATCAGGAACAGACGCACCTCCGGATCCTCGGTGGTGAACCCCTCCCCGGCGAAGACCACCCGGTGCCGACGTTCGTCCGACTGCTTCCTCACGAGCGTGGTCGGACGAAGTCCCTCCATCTGCATCACCCGCTCCAACGCCTGCTCCGGGGTCAGGCCCGGGCCACCTTTGCCCGCTCGCGCCGCAGCGCTTTTCACGATCCGGTCGTGCAGGGAAATGACGGTCCCGTCCGGCTTCACGTGCAGCGCGATCTCCGTGCCGTACACCTCGATGCCGTTCACCGCCTGCCGCATGTAGGCGTGCATGACACCGGTGCGCCGGTCGGTATAGACGTCGGTCAGCGTGAGACCGTCCAGATCAGCGGCGGCATGCCCTTTCCGCAGCAGCTCGGCCCGAGCGATGGTCACAGGGTCGCGCAGCGGGCCCTGAGCGTCAGCTTCCACAGCGGTGGAGAGCACGACGGACACGAGGCCCGCCGCAAATAGGATCGTCTTCATCTGGTTTCGCGCAACGTGAGGGTCGGCAAGATACCAGCTTCGCCCCCCCGGGTCCACAGCCACCGATCGCGACCGATCGGGATCCCAACGGGATCGGCTCAGTTCCGGGTGAAGCGTGCCACCCGGCCGTTGCCCCGCAGGACATAGGTACCGCTCCGCAGTGCGGTCAGGTCGAGCACGTCCGTTCCGCCGTCCAGGAGGTCCGACAGGACCACGCGGCCCGAGGCGTCGAGCACCTCCACCAACACGCTCCGGCCGGCCAGGCCCAGGCCGGTGACCTGGAGCAGGTCATCCGCAGGGACAGGCGCGAGGCGCAGCTCCGTGTCCGAAAGCTCGGGGGTTCCGACGGTGGACTCCGGCGAGATCCGAAGCAAGGCATGGGTGGTGGCGTTCACGGCCCAGATGCGGCCGTCCGGGCCGAGTTTCACACCCATGAGGCCTGCGGCTCCGGTGGCCACGCGACCCAGTTCCACCGCGGGCGTGGCGGAGATGTCGTAGATGATCAGCTCACCGGTCGCGTGATCGCTCACCACCATCCGGTCGCCCACCACATCGATGCCGGCCGGCTGCACCAGCCCGGTGCTCACGATCACCTCCCAGGTGTATCCGCTCACCGTGCTGTACTCCCCGTAGCTCTCCCAGGGGCCGAAGGTGGCCGGCCCGGTCACCGTCCCCGAGCGGATGTCCATCCGCAGCACCCGTTGTCCACCGTGGTCCACCACATACAACCAGCCGCTGCTCTTGTCCAGCACACAGTGGCTGACGACATGGTCGTTCGGGTCGCGGGTGATGGTGATGTCGGAGTACCTGCGGATGATGGCATCACCGTGGTAGTCGTTCCCCGGACCATGGTCCACGCGGAAATCGTTCATCACGATATCGCCGTTGAACCCGTCGACGACCCAGAAGCGGTTCCACTGTTCATGAGCGATACCCTGGCTGTTGGGGTTCACATGCAGCATGTCCAGATGGCTGCCGAGCGGACCGAATATGCCTTGGGCGTAGATGGCCGGGTCGCTGCTCCACAGGCTTGGGCCTGTAAAGGGGTCGCCACCATTCTGGTTCGCATCAAAGATGCCCGGGCAGGTGGCGAAGTTGCCGTTGTCGGCGAAAGCGATCCCCGTGGGCAGGCTCATGAAATGCCAATTGTTGGGATCCTCCTGCATCAGCCAGGTCATGCCGGGCTCGCCCACCTGGGTGAACTTCACCGTGCTCCCCCCGCTTTGCGGGGTGTCCTTGTTGATCACCCACAGCTCGTTGCGTGATAGGTCGGGATGGAAATCCAGATCACGCGGCACGAGCAGGTCCTGATCGGAATCCGCGATCGTTTCCACCACGGGCGGACCGGTGAGGTACTGGTCGAGGATGTTGGGGATCGGCTCATTCACCAGGGTGGAGGAGGACGCGAGGTCATTGGCAGGCACCAGGTCGGCGCCGCCATTGATGTTGCTGGCCCAGACCTCGACCGTGTAGGTCCCTGCGGAGGAAGGCAGCCACGGTGTGCTGTGCTCGAATTCGAGCACATCGCCGGCCTGCAGGTTCACGGGCCCCACGCCCTGCACCACGGTCGCCCCACCATCGATGCGGTAATTGAGGTCGAAGGAGGTGACGGGATCGGATCCAAGGCTGGCCACCGTGCCGATGATGCGCACCGGTTCATCCCGGAAGGCATAGAGCGCAGTGGTCAGGCCAGTGACGCTCATATCACGCGCCAGGGGAAGCTGGGCCACGAAACTGAAGGTCTCGCCATCGCCGGTGCCCACGAAATTCGCGACGTTCACCCCCTGCACCAGCACCGCGAAGCTCAAGCCGGCATCCCCCCAATCGTCCGCCCAGAAAATGTCGTAGGTGGCCCCTTGGGTCAGGCAGAACGGCCCTTCCGAGATCGTGAGGTTGTTGCCGTAGCCCCCTGGTTGCTGCTGTTGCGCACCCGCTCCTCCACAGCCCACCAGGGCATTGCCACCGCTGAAGATGGTGCCGTTGCCACAAGCGGAACCACCCGGCAAGAGCTCCCAATAGGTCTCATAGCCATAGGCGTCGGTGACCACTTCGATCACGACCTCAACCTCGCCCGGAGGGCACTGGGCGCAGATGGTGCCCGCGAGCGGGGCCAGGGCGGTGGCGGCAAGGCCGCGTAGCAGGGCGGTGTTCATGCGGACGAAGCTAGGGTGCGGACCATATCCGGACGATCATCGATCGACCGAACGTTGGGTTCCCTCCCTGAACCGGACCGGTCGAAGTGGTTCCATCGGATCAGGGCAGTTGCTCGACGCGCACGGCGGTAGGCACCGTTCCGCCGACGTTCACCAGGATGGGGTCACGGTCGTTCGCGGTGCCGGCGTACTTCACCACCCCGCTCATGTTCACATCCTCCCGGTAGTAGCCGAAAGCCACGGCCGTGGGGGTGTTGCCGCCCACCACGTTCAGGATGGGGTCACGATCGTTGTTCGCGCCCGCGTACTTCAGGCTGCCATCCCGCACCACGTTGCCGGCCCAGAGCAGCTGCACGGCGCCCGATGTCTTCCGCGCCTGTGTGCCCCAGGTGGCCGTGCCGGGTGAACGGAGGTCCACGGTCACCGGGGTGCCGGACAAGGCCAGAGCGGCGGACGTCATCGCCCCGAGGTGGTTGCGGTGCCGGACGGCCACGTGGTAGGTCCCGGGTGAAGCGTTCAGGACCACATTGCTCACGCCGTCCACCCCGACGATATCCCCGTCACGTTGCAGCAAGGCACAGCGCGTGGCCACGATGGTGGACGGGGACACGGCACTGCGGAGCTCGACCATCACCCAATCCACGATGGCGTTCGGGCCGGTGACGTCGAGAACGCCACCCACGAGCTGCTCGCCTCCTCCTCCACCGGCCTGCACGTACCCCAGCGCCGTATACGGTTCGGAAGCCGGGATCAGCGCCGAGGTCCGAAGCTCGTCGCGCATCAGCCCGGTACCGGTATCGTAGGAGCCCTCCAGGAACACCTTGGGCGCCAAGGTGAGCACATTGTTCACGGCCACACATCCGTTCTCCACGCGGGTGATCACGTTGTTGGCCTGGTCGTTCACGATGTCGGTGATGTTGGCTATGCAGACCTGCGACCCGGTGAGCGAGAGGTAGGTGATGCGCACCAGGGGTACGTAGCTCGTGTTCTTGGCCAGGGTGCTGTCCAGGTAGCTCAGTCCGATCACCTTCGTGCCGCCCAGGGTGGAGGACACACTGATATCCCCCTGAAGGGCGGGCACCAGGTTCTGCACACTTTGGATCGTGAGGCCCGAGAGCTCGAACTCATAGCCCAGCACACGACAATCGGGGTTCTTGATGTGGATGTCGACCGTTCCGTTCACCTGGTCGAAGGCCCCGATGGCGAGGCGCACCGTGTCGAGGCTGCTCACCCACCCGCGCGGGAAATCGCACCACGGGTGGTAGTGGATCTGGTGGGGCGACTGGTCGTGGGCATCCTGGGTGCTGTAGCAGTTCACCATCAGGGCGGCGTCCGTCACCGTCACCACGCCGTCGTTGTTCAGGTCCGTGCACGCGGTGGTGGAGACATCGTTGCCATGGATGCCCTGCACGTACGCCTGGGCATCGGGCTGGGTCTGAAAGCCGTCGCTGTTCAGGTCACCGGTCCTCGTGGTGCCCGCGCACTGGCCCGTGCAGTCCAGCACGGCATCGCCGTAAGGCTGGCCGAGGCAATCAGTATAGGTCGGGCAGTTCCCCACCACGCTGAAGGATGGCACGTTCTGTCCATTGCGTGTGATCTGGATGCACACCTGCGCATAGTTGTTCGCGTAGTTCTGCTCATGGCGGCCCAGTGCATCCGGTGCGTGCTGCCAATTGGTGCGCAACACCAGGGTGTATTTGCCGGCCGGCACGTCCGTGATGTCGATCCAGTTGCAGGTGGTGCCGCTTCCGTAGATGTCATAGCAGCCCTTGCTGATGCCCATGTTGCTGCATCCGAACTGTCCCGTATTGCCCGGGTAACAGCCCACGTCGATCACGCAGAAGCCGTTCTTGAAGCCCACGGGGATCTTGTTGCCCAGGGTGTCGAACAGCACATAGTCCGCGTAGCCGGCATAGTGCGCGTGCCCATGGCAGTTGTTGAAGTCGAACATCTGGGGTTGAGCGCCCGGGCTTCCGATGAAATAGTCCGTGGTGCCGATGTTCTCGATGCGGGTGGTGAAGCGCAGGACATAGCGCTGGCCCAGGCCCTTCGTGCAGCCCTCGACCGGCGCACAGGCATCGGTGATGTTCACCAGCGCGAGGTTCAGGCTGCCCTGCAAGGCGCTCTGGCTCATGATGAGGTCGGGGCCGTCCGGGCAGTCCGGGGAACCGGCCGCGATGCAGCAACCCACGCAGGGCACCGTGGCCAGCGGTTCGTAGTTGCAGGACCCGGGGTCCATGCAGCCCACCACGGGACCGTTGTAAATGATCTCGAAGGTGACGCTCGAACAACTGCCGCCATTGGTGCCCACCCGGAGGTGATGGGTGACCCCGGCGGGCATGTTGGCGTTCACCACGGCCTGCAGGCCGCAGCCTCCGTCGTTGTCATCACCGAAGGTGGCCCCTTCGATCCCCGGCTGCGGGTTCACCAGGTTGCAGGCCATGTCGTACAGCCAGAGCTTGGTATCGCAGGTGTTGAGGCCGCACGTGGTGATGGTGTAGGAACCCGGTTGCGCCGGGGTGAAATCGTACCAGTACTCCACGCTCGGTGCCGTATGCTGTCCAAGACCGATCGGGATGGCCTCCGTGCAGCTGAAGCCCGGTGGGCAGTTGAACACGGTCTCCTCGTACTGGCCGTATTGCCCACCCTCCCGGATGAGCGTACCATCCAGGAAGATCGCATAGCCGCCATAGCCGTATGATGGATGATAGATGCCGTCGCCCGCCGTGTCATTGATCCGGAACACCAGGCAGGTGCCCGCGGGGACACAGACCGTGGTTCCCGTGGAGGTGCCGCTGGCGAGCACCACATTGGTGGCCCCGTTCTTCAGCGTCCACGAGATCTCGCTCGGGTAGTTGTCGGCCACCAGATCGATCCGCACCCGCTGCTGCCCCGAAGGACAGCTGTAGTCGCAGGAACCGTTGTTGATGTTCACCCCGGCGTTGTAGTTCGCTGCGGTGGGCTCGCTGCATCCGAACACGGGGTTGAGGTTGCGCACGACCACATCGTCGAGCGCGATATCGCTCAGTTCACCGGTGCCTGTCACGGCCCGGAAGCGGACCCGGACATTGGTCTGCCCCACCCACGGGGCCAGGTTAAGCCACCCCTGTTTCCAATACCGCCCCTGATCGCCGGAGGCCGTCCAAAGCCCGGAGTGGATCGTGCCGTTCACGTTCAGGTCCACGTACAATGCACCCATCTGTGCACCCTGCATGTGATACCAGAAGGTGAGGTAGGGTGAGGCCAGGCCGCTGATGTTGTAGCAGGGCGACTGGACGATGGCCGTCTTGTTCGGTGAGGCGGTGGAACCCGTGGCCTCCACATAGAGGTATTTGCCCGAGGTGTTGTTGGAGGTGTGGTCACCGATGGGCCCGGTGGCCGCAGTGGGCGTGCCGTTGTTGTCCGCGAACCAATCCAGGTCGTCCGTGGTGAGGTTCGTCCAGTTGTTCACGAAGGTCCCCGGGGTGCCCACCGTGAAGCCCGTGAAGGCCTCGGTGGAAGGGAAGGTGGTGACGCACTGGCCATGGACGGTGAACGGAAGGAGCGCGGCGGCGGAGCCGACCGCCAGGAGCAGATGGCGCATGGTGAACGGAAAGGTCCCGAAATGTAGGGAAGTTGGCAGGCTCCGCTACGGAAGCTGCTCCTGTCGGGTGGCCGTGGGCACGGTCCCGCCGATGTTCACCAGGATCGGATCGCGGTCGTTGGCGCCCCCGGCGTACTTCACGACCCCGTCCAGGTTGATGTCCGTGCCGAGGTATCCGGCCGTGGTGGCCGTGGGCACCGCCCCACCAATGGCCACCAGGACCGGATCGCGATCATTGGCGCCCCCGGTATAGCGCAGCCGGTCGTCCTGCAAGGCGTTCCCCGCCCACAGTACGGATACCCCGGCCACGTCCTTGGCCGCCGCAGCACCGAACAAGGGGGTGCCGATGCTGAGGTCCACGGTGCGTGCACCGATGGCCATGTGCACGGGCTGGGCCGTCATCACCCCCAGGTGGTTGCGGTGACGCAGGGCCACATGCCACGGTCCGGGCGCCACGTCGAACCGCACCGGTCCATTGCCGTCCACAGCCACCACGTCGCCATCGCGCTGAAGGAGGGCGCTGCGGGAGGCCACGACGATGGTCGGGTCGGCCGGTGCACGCAGCTCCACCACCACCCAGTCCACGATCGCGTTCGGTCCCGTAAGGCTCAGTACCGACGTCTGCACCGTCTCCCCTCCTCCCCCACCGGTGTGCACATAACCCGATCCGGTGTATGGCTCGGTCAGCGGCAGCAGACCTTGCGCCCGAAGGTCGTCCCGCATCGTTCCATCCTGGGCCACAAAGGGTCCCTCGAGGAACGCCCTCAGCCGGACGCCCACCCGGGGGCGCAGCAGGAAGAGGCCCTCGCCGAGCCCGCTCACCGCCACGATGCCGCTGCCGAAGAAGGGGTAATTGCCCCAGGCGCCGTTGTAGGAGGCACCATCGTTGGGCAGGTAGGTGTCGAAATGGGCCACCGGCGTCAGTGTGCCCGTGCTCACCCCGGCCGTGTCCAGGATCCGAAGGCCGCTGGTGTAGTTGCTCTCGTACACCGCGCCCCGATGCACGTAAAGGTTATGGTCCACGCTGGCGATCGGGGCCGTGTAAGCCCCGAGGTACACCGGCGCGTCGATGTTCAGCAGGTCGAAGATCCGCGTGCGGGTGCCATGACCCAACTGGGTCTCGTCGCCTTCATCGTTCATCAGCAGATAGCGCTGATCCTCGGTGAGCCAGCCCTGGTGGCTGATGCGCGCACCGGAGTAGGTGATGGTGGCCAGCGTGTTCATGTCGGTCTTGTCCGTCACGTCCACGATCGTGATCTTGTCCGGAGTGCCCGAGTGGAAGTTGAAGCTCAGCTGCTTCCCCTGGTGATCCGGGTCCGGACCCGCATAGGTGTACACCACGTTCTCATGGATGTATCCGTCCACCGTGTGCGTCCCCACAAGCACGGGCGCGAGCGGGTCGCTGACATCGAAGACCGTGAGCCCACCGTTGTTGATGCTGGTGGTGCCGACCGTGTACACGAACGGGTGCTGTTTGTCCGCGTACAGCGTATGGCTGTTCCCGATCACGCCCGTCCACGCATCCTCCGTGAAGATCACCGGCGGGTTCGGCACGTTCCGCAACCGAGTAAGGTCGAAGACCTGCAGGCCGTGGCCTGCCAGTTCCGATCCGATGTAGCACCAGGTGCCGGCCACGTCCACATCCCGCCAGAGGTTGCTGGTGGCGAAGTGGCTCGGCAGGTTGCCGATGCGCACCGGTGCCGTCGGAACTGTGACATCCACGAAGGCGGTACCGTTGTTGAGCCCGACGATCGCGTACTCCCTGCCGGTCAGGGGATCGGTCCATCCCCACAGGTCGGCGGCATTGGGCTGCGACCCCGAGGCCCCCAGCTGGGCCAGGGTCATGTGCGCGAGCAGGTCGATGTTCTCACAGGGATACCCTCCGGCGAAGCCGTTGATGCACGGGATCTGGGCGAGAGCCGACGTTCCGCTCCAGAGCGGAGCGATCACGGCCGCGGAGAGCAACAGGAGCGACGACCGGTGCATGGGCCAGGGTCGTGAGCGCGTGAGGGACTATCGCAGAACGACGCGTTCCGTGGTCATCTTCCCATCGGTGGTGAGACGCACCATGTAAGTGCCGCGCTCCAGGCCGGTGACATCCACCGGAAAACGCACCGCCCCGCGACCCGTGATGCGGTCGGCCCGCACCATGCGCCCGGAGGCATCGTGCCACTCCACGAGCGCGGACCGCACATCGGACGGGATGTTCAGCTCGAGCACCACCGGACCGGCAGACGGATTGGGATGTGCGGAGAAGCCCGCTCCAAGGGCCCCTTCCACCCGGATGCCGGTGTTCAGCTCATAGATGACGCCGGTCTGATCCTGACCGTTGAGGGACACGTAATAGTCGCCGTTGTTGTTCACGTCGCCGGTCCAGTTGTCGTTGACGATCTCGAACAACGAGGTGCCGTTCACGACCGGGATGGTCATCAGCACGACCTCGTTGCCGGCGGTCCAGTTCTCGCCGAACGCGCTGAGCGCGTTGGTACCGAAACCCGCGAAGATCTGGTAGCGGTATCCTCCGGCATCGGTCTCCGGTCCGGACTTGATGATGGGCATGTAAACGCTCACGGGCGCCACCTGTGTGATCTGGTCAAGGTTCGCACCCGAGGCCGCATCCCAACGGATGGTGAACACGATGCTGGCGAAGAACTCATCGAAGTCGCCATCGGGCCGTACGCGCACCTCCAGCTCCCCGGCACCGTTGTCGGCCAGGGTGATGTCCACCAACGGCAACTGGGCCCAGGTGATGGTGGACAGGAAGATGGCCATCGCAGCGAAGAGGGAGCGTGTCATGGGATCGGATGTCGATGATGGGCACCGGCGTTCCAAAGGTAGTCCGCAGAACGATGCGCGGGACCTCACCAGAACCCGGGGACCAGCCGGGCCACCCCGCGCATCCGATCAGTCCGTTCCGGAAAGGCCGCGTCAAGGAGATGTTCCTCCACCCCGACCTTGGCCACGATCACCGGCACCAGGAGCAGGGCACATCCGGTATGCGGACCGACCGGCGGGGCGGAGCCCACGGCGGCGGCGGCAAGGAGCACGGCCAGGTACATCGGATGCCGCACCCAGCGGTAAGGCCCCCTCAAGGTGAGCTGCACAGCGGGCCGTGGTTCAGGGAACACGCTGAAGGTGCCCACCCATGGTCAGGATGGCCCGGCCCACCAGCAGGAGCGATGCGGCGAACAGGGTGATCCTCAGCGCGCCCAACGCGGCCCAGGGTGCGGTCCACGCCAGCCCGGCCAACAGGGTGAACTGCGCCGAAACAAGGGCGAACGAGCGCAGAGGGCGCTTCACAGAATGGCCTCCACGATGCGGTCGGCCGTGATGCCCTCGGCCTCCGCCTTGTAATTGCGGACCATGCGGTGCCGCAGGATCGGCTTGGCCACCGCCTTCACATCATCGATGTCCGGCGAGAAGCGGCCGTGGACCAAGGCATGGCATTTGGCCCCCACCACCAGGAACTGGGAGGCCCTGGGCCCGGCGCCCCAACCCAGGTTGTCCTTCACGATCGCGGGCGCTCCGTCCAAGGTGGGGCGGGTGCGGGTGGCCAGCTTCACCGCGTACTCCACCACGTTGTCCGGCACGGGAAGGCGTCGGACCAGCCCCTGGTAGAACTGGATCTCGTCGGCGGTGAGCACCGGCTTCACCTCGGGTAGAAGGTCGCTGGTGGTGGCCTTCACCACGGCGAGCTCGTCGGCGTAGGTCGGATAATCGACCCAGATGTTGAACATGAAGCGGTCCAACTGGGCTTCCGGCAGCGGATAGGTACCCTCCTGTTCGATGGGGTTCTGCGTGGCCAGTACGAAGAACGGCTCGGGCAGTTTGTAGGTGTGCCCTCCGGCGGTGACGGCCTTCTCCTGCATGGCCTCCAGGAGGGCGGCCTGGGTCTTGGGCGGTGTGCGGTTGATCTCGTCGGCCAGGATGATGGTGGCGAAGAGCGGCCCCTTGACGAAGCGGAAACGACGCTCCTCATCCAGGATCTCGCTGCCCACGATGTCGCTGGGCATCAGGTCGGGCGTGAACTGGATGCGATTGAAGCTCAGCCCGAGCGCCCGCGCCACGGTGTTCACCAACAACGTTTTCGCCAGGCCGGGAACGCCCACCAGCAGGCAGTGGCCGCGGCTGAACACGGCGATCAGGACATCGTCCACCACGGCATCCTGGCCGATGATGACCTGTCCGACCTCGGACTTCAGGCGGCGGTAGAGGACGCCGAATCGTTCAACGGCCTGGACGTCATTGGCGGGGAGGTTGCTCATGCGGGGCCGAAAATACCGCGATCCGAAGGGTCATTCGCCTTCCGCGATGTTCCAATCGCGCAGGAAGGGACAGCCGGCGTGCGCGGGATCGACGCGGATGTAGGTGTCGGCCAGCTTCAGGCGCACCCAATCGTCCACCGCCTTGGTGCGCAGCCGGCCCTCGGCGGCCTGGAGCAGGAGCTGATAGTCGTCCTTCAGGTTGGCCCGATGGGGCTCGGTGCGGCGCAGCAGTTTGATGATCCTGAAGCTCCGGGTGCCGTCCTCCGAAGTGATCACCGCCGGTTCGCTCACCTCCTGCACCGCCAGCTTGTCCACCACGAAGAAGGTCTGCTGGTCCAGCTCGCCGATCGACCAGCGCGCACTGTTGCTGTTGGGCTCGATGACGATGCCGCTGGAGGACCGCGACTCCTCGTCGTCGCTGTGGTCAGCGGCGGCGGTGCCGAAATCGAGCGTGCCGGAACGGATGAGCGTGGCGAGGCTGTCCAGGAAGCGGCGCGCGGCCAGCAGGTCCTCGTTGCCCACCTGCGGCTTCAGCAGGATGTGCCGCGCGTTGTACTGCTCACCCCGGCGCTCGATGAGCTGCATGAAGTGATACCCGTAGCTGGTCTTGAACACTTGGCTCACCTCGCCCTCCTTGAGGCTCATGGCCACCGCGTCGAATTCGGGCACCATGGCGCCCAAAGGCACCAGACCGAGCTCCCCGCAATTCTGGGCCGACCCCGGATCCTCGCTGTACAGGATGGCGATGGTGCAGAAGTCCTTCTCCCCCTTCACCACATTGTCCCTGAAGCCCTCGATCCTCCGCCGGACCCTGCTGTCCTCCGCATCGCTCACGCGCGGGGTGCGCACGATCTGTGCGAACTCCACCTGGGCGTTGATGTAGGGCAGGCTGTCCTCGGGGATCTCCTTGAAGAAGCGTTCGACATCACGGGGTGAGACCCGGATCTCGCCGGAGACCTGGCCTTCCATGCGCTGCACGAGCAACTGCTGCTGCACCTGGTCGTGGAAGTCGTCCTTGATCTCGGCGATGGCCTTGCCATAGAACTCCTCGAGCTTCTCCTGGGAGCCGAGCTGCATGATGAAATAACGGATCCGGCGGTCGAGTTCGGCCTGCACCTGGCCTTCATCCACCATCACACTGTCCAACATCGCCTGGTCCAAGAGCATGCGCTCGTAGAGCAGTCCGCGCAATTCCTCACAGGTGGCGGTCGTGGTGATGGGCACGCCGTTCTGCCGCAATTGCTCCTGGCGCCCCTGCAGGTCGCTGAGCAGCACCACCTCCCGGCCCACCACGCCCACGATACCATCGATCACTTCAGGCACGGGCTGCGCCCAAAGCGGGCCCGCCGTCGCAAGAGCGGCGCATAGGCTGAGGATGCGGCTATCGATCGGCATGGATGTCCCCATTGGCCAGGGCCTGGCGGTAAAGATCGTCACGCATATCGGCGATCAGCTTCATCTTGCGCTGATTAAGAACGATGGTGCGGATGTCCTGGGCCACCAGGACCAGGGGCGGCTCGTCGCCGCCTGACCGGTGCTCCAACACTTCCACGAAGTAGGTGGCCGCGCTGTCGGCGAGCACCAGCCGATCGTTGCTGCGCAACCGGCCCAGCACCTCGCCCGTGACCACAGGCACCTGGGCGGCGAACTGGCCCAACGTGGACCAGACCGGCCCGGGGTCGTTGATGGTGATGCCCTTGAGCGCGAGCCAGACCTCCAGTTCATGCAGGTCCTCGGGCCTTCCCCCCGTGAACCAGCGCTCCACCTTCCGCAACTGCCGGGGGTCCTCTTCGTGCACCTTGAACCAACGGGCGCGCAGGATGTCCTCCCTCAACGCGAAATCCTTCCGGTTGCTCTCGTAATGCTGCTGAAGCTGGGCGGAGGTGACCACCGTGTCCAGCTTCTGTTCCACCACGGCCTGTTCGTAGGCGTAGATGATGAGGGAGTTGCGGTAGTCGCGGATCCGGGACTCGACATCCATGCGGACCTCCGGCAGGTTCCGTTCGGCGCTGGCCAGCAGCACCTGTTCCCGAAGCCAGTTGTCCACGAAGCTGCGGGCGAGGGTGGCACTGTCCTCCGCTGTGGCATCCAGCGGGACCATCTGCCGCAGGTCGCTCCAATACAGTGTGTTGCCGTAGGCCCGCGCAACAGGAGGATCAGCGCCGTCCTGATCGGTACCGCACCCGACCGCCAGTGCGCAGCCGATGAGCACAGCATGCATGGCGTGACGGGCGCTTCGGGGCAAGCGTCAGCGGATGGAATAGAGCACGTCCTTGTTGACGCGCACCTCATACTTGTCGCGCAGCTCCTTGATCCAGTCCTTCTCGAGCTGGTCCTGGTACGCCGCGGTGATCAGGCCGCGTGCCTCGTCCAACGTTCTCGGCGTGGCCGGGATCACCTCCTGCAGGTCCACCATCACCACACGACCGTCCACATCGAAGTTGTCGGAGAGACCAACGTTGACGATGCCCTTCAGGTAGGGCTTCTCTTCGGCGGTCCAGGTGCCGTTGACATGCTCCAGGTCGAGCGCGGAGGTCCTGGTGAGCTCGGCCTGCAGGTCGGCGCCGCGCTTCCCCTTCTTGTAGAGTGCCCTTGCCTTCTTCGCCACGTCGGCATTCGCGCAGGTGTAGATGTCGCCGCGGTAGCGGGTATCCCACATGAAATCGCGTTCGTGCGCCTTGTGGTAGGCCTGCAGCCCGGTGCTGTCCTTCACGGCCTTGCTCCACACCTTCTGGTCGGTGAGCTCGAACAGGAGGATACCGTCGCGGTATTCCTTCATCAACAGGCGGAACTCCGGGTATTTCTCCTCCAGCCGGCCGTCCTCGTACTCCATCAGCTTGTCGTCCACGAACTGCTGGAAGCGCTCATCCACGTAAGCGGAGAAGGAGCGGCCCGGCTCGCGGCGCTGCTTGTCCTCCAGGTAGGTGAGCAGATCGGCCTGGGTGTAGCTCCGTCCGTCGATGGTGAACACCGGCTTGGTGAGCTTGGCGGCCTTGGCGGCATCAGGCGTCCACCCTTCATGCACATCGCGCACCACCACGGTATCCGCCGGTGTCTGCGCCAGGTCGTCGTGCTTGCGGCTGCGCACGTTCACCAGTTTGCCCTCCTTGATGGTGCCGTTGATCTCACGCTTGTAGCGGCCATCCTTGCGTGCGATGGGCCCCTCCACGACGTCCTTGCGGCTGAGCGTGTCGAGCACCTGGGCGCCCTTGCGGAAGATGGTGCTGTCCAGCAGGGGCACCACGGCCTTCACGGCCTTGACGTCGGGCTTGTAGTTGTAGGTGGCGCGCAGCTTGTCGAGGAAGGCGCGGCGTGTGATGTCGGCGCGGCTGTCGCGGCTGATGCGGCTCTTGAGGTCGGCCTTGGCCTGATCGAAGGCGGGCGGGGGCATGGCGTCCAGGCGCTTGACGATGTGCCATCCGTAGCGGGTCTTGAACGGCGCGCTCACCTCGTCATTGGCCTTCAGGCCGAAGGCCACATCCTCGAACTCCTCGATCATCTTCCCCGTTCCGAACATGGGCAGCTCGCCCCCCTTCGTGCTGGAGCTTTCATCCTCGCTGTATTTCAGTGCGGCATCGGCGAACGTCACACTGCCCGAGGCCAGCTGCTGATGGATCTCGCGGATGCGCCGCTCGGTGTCGGCCTGCCGCTCGGGCGTATCCTGGTCGGAGGCGCGCAGCATGATGTGGGCCACCTTCACCTGGCCACGCGCCGGGCGCGTGTCCGTGACCTTGATGATGTGGTAGCCGAAGCGGGTGCGCACCGGCTGGCTCAGCTGGCCGACCGGGGTGGTGTACACGGCGCTCTCGAAGGGATAGACCATCTGCAGGGCGCTGAACCAGCCCAGGTCGCCGCCGTTCTTCTGCGCACTGGGGTCATCGCTGCCCCCCTTGCCCTTGGCCACGGTGGCGAAGTCCTCGCCCTTGGCCACGCGCTCGCGCAAGGCCATGATGCGCTTCCACGCCGCAGTGGTGTCCTCCGGGGTGGCCTCCTCGCCCACCTGCACCAGGATGTGGCTGGCCCGCATCTCGGTGCGCGACCGGTCGTAGGCCTCCTTGATCAGCTGGTCGTTCAGTTCGCGGTCGATCAGGTAGGGACGGGCCAGCTGCTTGCGATAGCCGTCGAGCTCCGTCCGGAACTTGGTCACCGTGTCCATGCCGAGCACTTCCGCCTCCCGCACCTTCAGCTTGTAGTTGATGAAGAGGTCGAGGTATTCATCCAACGCCTGCTGGGTGACGGCCGCGTCCTTGTTGTTCTTCTTGTAGATGGCCTCGAACTCGCTCCGGCTGACCGGTTTGCCGTCCACGGTCATCACCACAGGGTCGGCGGCACCGTCCTGAGCGGCCAGGTGCCCGGCCACGAAGAGGCCGGCGAGCAGAACGAACTTCCTCATTTCCATTGCAGTAGGCATCTCGGTTGAAGGGTCGCAAATGTAACCGGTTCGCCTGAGCGGCGCCTCCCGGAGCCGTGCAAAAAGATCTGAACGGCGCGGAGGACACCCGCTTCAGCGCCGCTGCGCTGCGCGGGCGGCGGCACCGGCGTGGTAGCGCACCTTCATCAGACCGGTCCCCTTCAGGAAACTGATGCTGCCCACCGGTCCGGCCTCCTGCGCCAGCGGCCGTTCGCCCTCCCGATCAAGGACCACCTCGAAGCGGACATCCTTGTTCACCCGGCGGGCCTTGGCGCTGCCATCCGCGTTGCGGGTGTCCACCACGATCCGCTTTCCGGCGTGCCCGGGCTTGCCGAAGAACAGTTCGGCCCGGGTATCCACGGGAAGGCTGAAGGCGAAGCGGCCGTCCGGTTCCAGCAGGGCGTACACGCAGGTCTCGCCTTCCAGCTCCACGGACAGCACAGCGTCATCCTGATCGGCCTCGGACGCGCTGAGCCAGCCGGTGATCATCACGTGTTCCATGGCGCGCGAGGTGAACGGTGCGGCGAGCAGGGCGGCGGCACACAGGAGGCGGAGGGACTTCAGAGGGCGCATGGTGCATGAATTGATGATCCAAAAGTGGACCCATCGACCCGGCTGACCAATACCCACAAAGGGTGTTCCTGGTGCCGTGGTCACACCCAGCAGCGGTCCACGGCATACCGCACAAGGCCTGCCGTGCTGCGCACGTTGAGCTTGGTCATCAGGTTGCGCCGATGCGTCTTCACCGTGTCCTCGCTGATGAAGAGCGCTGCGGAGATCTCGGCGTTGGTGCGTTCCAGGGCGACCAGCCGGATGATCTCCCGTTCCCGCGCCGTGAGGCCGATGTACTCCCCGTCGGGCCGCTTCTCGGTGAAGGTGTAGCCTTTGTCCACCGCTTCCTGTGCGGCCGGGCTGAGGTGACGCCCTCCGCCCATC
The DNA here is from genome assembly GCA_020847755.1 of Flavobacteriales bacterium. Lineage (GTDB taxonomy): Bacteria > Bacteroidota > Bacteroidia > Flavobacteriales_F > PHOS-HE28 > PHOS-HE28. Next base: position 24,420 of record JADLBK010000173.1, read on the forward strand.
ACGGTGCGCACGGCCAGGGGCAGTTCCTCCCGCGGACCGTTCTTCACCAGATAGCCCGATGCGCCCTCCAGCAGCATGCTGTTGACGTATTCGACGCCAAGTAGGAGCGAATGGGCCAAGGCTTTCACGAGCGGATGCGCCTTGTGCAGGGCCCGCATGGCGTCGATGCCGTCCATGACAGGCAACGAAACGTCCAGCAGCACAAGGTCCGGCGGATCCCGCCGCACCTGTTCCAGCATGACCTCACCGGTGCCTGCGTAGGCGGAAAGGTCCAGGTCGGGTGTGTCGGCGTAGCGGGCCCTGAGGCCCTCGTGGACCAGTTCAAGAGCGTCCACCACAAGGATGCGCACGGGCGGCATGGCCCGAAGATCGTCGATCCCTAGAGATGGCTGTAGTTGGGCGCCTCGCGGGTGATGAAGACGTCGTGCGGATGGCTCTCGCGGACCCCGGCCGAGGTGATGCGGATGAAGCGGGCCCGCTTCAGGGAGCCGATGTCCGGCGCCCCGCAATAGCCCATGCCGGCCCGAAGACCGCCCACCAGTTGATGCACCACCTCCTCCAGCCGACCCTTGAACGGCACCCGACCGCTGATGCCCTCGGGCACGAGCTTCTTGATGTCGTCCTCCATGTCCTGGAAGTAGCGGTCCTTGCTGCCGTGCTGCATGGCCTCGATGGAGCCCATGCCCCGGTACGCCTTGAACTTCCGGCCTTCGTAGATGATGGTCTCTCCCGGGCTTTCCTCCACGCCGGCGAACATGCTGCCGATCATCACCGTGCTGGCGCCGGCCGCCAGGGCCTTCACCACGTCACCGGTGTAGCGGATGCCGCCGTCGGCGATCACAGGCACGTCGGTGCCCTCCAGGCCTCCGGAGCAATCCAGCACGGCCGTCAGCTGTGGAACACCCACCCCGGCGATGACCCGTGTGGTGCAGATGCTGCCGGGCCCGATGCCCACCTTCACGGCGTCCGCGCCCGCCTCGGCCAGCGCGCGGGCGGCTTCGGCGGTGGCCACGTTGCCCACCACGACGTCCACATCGGGGAAGGTCTCCTTCACCCGACGCAGGATGTCCACCACCCCGCGGGTATGGCCGTGCGCGGTGTCGATCACCAGAGCGTCCACCCCGGCTTCCACAAGCGCCTTGGCGCGGTCCATGCTGTCGGCGGCGATGCCGATGGCCGCGGCCACACGCAGACGGCCCAGATGGTCCTTGCAGGCATTGGGGCGCTGCTTGAGCTTCAGGATGTCCTTGTAGGTGATGAGGCCCACCAGGCGGCCCTGCTCGTCCACCACGGGCAGCTTCTCGATCTTGTGCTCCTGCAGGATCTTCTCCGCCTGCCCCATGGTGGTGTTGCGCTTGGCGGTGATGAGTTGGTCCTTGGTCATCACCTCGGTCACCGGTCGGCCCATGCGCTTCTCGAAACGCAGGTCGCGGTTGGTGACGATGCCCACGAGCCGTCCGTCGGCGGACACCACGGGGATGCCACCGATGCGGTTCTCGGCCATGAGCTTGAGGGCATCGCCCACCAAGGCCTTCTCCTCCAGCTTCACGGGATCGAGGATCATGCCGCTCTCGCTGCGCTTCACGCGACGCACCTCGTTGGCCTGTGCGGCGATGGGCTGGTTCTTGTGCACCACGCCGATGCCGCCCTGCTGGGCGATGGCGATGGCCAGCTCCGATCCGGTCACCGTGTCCATCGCAGCGCTGACGATGGGGACGTTGAGCGTGATGCGCCGGGAGAACCGCGTTCGGATGGCCACCTCGCGAGGAAGCACCTCGCTGTAGGCGGGCACCAGAAGCACATCATCGTAGGTGAGCCCTTCACCCACGAACTTATCGGCACGGCCGTTGGCGGAGTTCCGGGAGGCCTTTGCGGCCGTCGCACCGGCAGGGGATCGTTCCATGCACAAAGGTAGAACGCGCGGCGCGATCACCGGATCACTCCCGTCCCCAGAGGAAGGTCACCGTTCCCCGCTTGTCCAGCTTGCGGCCTTCGCCGTTCTCGAACGCACAGTAGTAGCCGTACATCCCCTGGGGCACGTAGGTGCCCCCCACCTTTCCATCCCATCCCTGCGCAGGATCGTTGGTCGACCAGATGTTCTGGCCCCATCGGTTGTAGATGATCAGTTGATAGCTCGCGAAGCCCGTGTAGGCCGTCACCGGCCGGAACTCGGTGTTCGCCTCGATGGCGCTTCCGGCGATGAACGCATTGGGCAGCCAGAACTGGACCTCCTGCACCGCGCAGGCCTCGTTGCTGCGGCTGTACGCCTCGATGCCGCTGGGGTTGCCCACTTCGAAGGCCTCCACGTAGTAGCAGAAGCCTCCGTCGGTGGCGATCAGGTCCTGCACCGGATCACTGTAGGTCCATTGACCTCCCGGCAGCAGCACCAGTTGCTCCCACGGACCGCCGGAGATGCTGCGGTACACGGCGTAGGCGCCGACCGTGCCGGCCCATTCGCCGTACCCGTTCCAGCTCAGCCGGCTGAACCCTTCCAGGTCCGCCTCGGCCCGCAGGTGGATGGTGGCCGCGGTGTTGGAGGTCACCACCGGCGTGCCGCAACTGTCCTCCACCTGCACACGATAGCTGTAGCTCCGTTGGTCGGCCTCCACGTCAAGGTCATCGAACACGAGCGTTCCGCCCGACACGCCCGCTCCCGATCGGGTCGCGATCGGTTCGAAGGGCTCACCGTTGGCGCTCCGCTCCAGGATGTACCGCTTGGCCGCGGCCGAACCGTCCACGCTGTCCACCACCTGGATGTGATCATCGGCCAGCACCGTGGCCACCCGGATGTAGTTGAACTGCGGCACGGGCGGATAGTCCGTGGGCCGGATGGCCTTGTTGCTCAGCGACCACGGGGTGCCGTTGGCGCCGATCGCCTTCACCACGTAGGAGTAGGTGGTGAACGGCAGCACGTTCTCGTGCAGGGCGGTTCCTGCCGTGGGGTTGAAGATGCCCAGCAGGAACCAGGTGCCCCCGGCCTGTTGCGCGTACACTTCGTAGTTCGCCACCGGCCATCCCCCGTACGGCGTCCATGTGATGGTGACGGAGGAGGCGCATTCGTTGTAGCTCGTGGACGCGTGGATGGTGGTGTGCGGATCGAGCGTGGCGCTGGTGTTGGGGCTGGGCGGATTGCCGGTCCAGCAGGTGTCGAAGGCCGCCACCGTGAACGACTCGGGCAGGGTGGCGGCATCGCTCAGCAGATACTGATAGAAGGTGTTGTTCTGTCCCCACACCGTGTCGATGATGGTGTTGCCCAGCGCATCGATCAGCACCACGATATACCCGTCCGTATCCCCTTCCGGGCTCGCGCCCCAATCAATGGTGGCCTGACCGTTCGCCGTATCCACTGACACCGTGGTGATCACCGGGGGCGAGGGCGGCGTGTCGTCGCGGAACTCGTCCCCGTCGCGACTGCTGAAGGAGGTGCAGAGACCGCCGTTGGCCACGCTCACCCGGAAGGTGAGCGAATCCTCGCAGATGCTGATGACGTGTTCGAAGTGCGTGGTGGGTTCCTCCACCGAACCGATCAGCTGCCAGCTGCCCACCGGGTACTCCATCCAGATGTCGTACAGCGTGTCCGCCGTGGGCAGATGGGGCACATGCTGCGGGGTCCAGTCGAGAACGGCACTGCCCAGCGGGCTGCTCTGGGTGACGTCCAGGAAAAGCGATGCCAGCGTGTCGCTGGGAGCGGAGCTGTTCGGCGGTGGCGCGGAGGACACAGCGACCACGTAGTAGTACTGCGGAGCGAGGTGCGCGCCGGCCCCGAAATGGGTGAACGACGTGGTACCGTAGACCAGGATCGCCGGTGGCACCAACGCATACGGGCCACCGAGCGCCGCGCTGTGGTATACCTCGTACTGCTGGAACACCCCGTTCGGATCGGGCGGCACCACCCAATTGAGGGTGACATCGCCGGACACGTTCACCGAGGCACAGCGGAGCGACGGCGGATCGAGCACCTGGGCGACGGCCGGCGCAACGAGGCCTGCCCAGAGCAGCAAGAGGCGGATACCGGTCGCCAGGGGTCGCATTCGGATCGTGGTCACTTCGGAAGACGTTGGTCAGGGCCGGGGTGTTGCCATGGGGCCATCAAGGAACGTCCGTTGAGGCCGATCCGTGCGGCGGCGGTGTGGAACTCGTCCACCAGGCCCTGCACGATCCGTTCGGCAGGAAGCACATTCCGGATGGCCGCGCTCACCTGCCCGATCTCCAGCTCCCCCTGGTCCAGGTCGCCTTCGAACATGCCCCGCTTGGCCCGGGCCCGACCGAGCACCTGCTTCAGCTCGTCCACCCCGGCCCCACGGGCATAGGCCGCCTGCACCTCCTGAAAGAAAGCGTTGCGCATCAACCGGACCGGAGCCAACTCCTTGAGCGTCAACATCGTGCCGCCCTCCTCCACCCGGGTCACCGCTTCCTTGAAGGCTGGATGCGCACTGGACTCCGCGCTGCACACGAACCGGCTGCCGACCTGAACGCCATCGGCGCCCAGCACCATGCAGGCCAACACGGTCCGTCCATCGGCGATACCCCCCGCGGCGATCACCGGCACCTGCACAGCGTCCCGGACCAGGGGCACCAACACGAGGGTGGTGGTCTCCTCGCGGCCATTGTGTCCGCCGGCCTCGAAGCCTTCGGCCACCACGGCATCCACCCCGGCCTCCTGGGCCTTGCGGGCGAACTTCACGCTGCTGACCACGTGCACCACGGTGCGGCCGGCGGCCTTCAGGCGCGGGGTGAGCAGGGCCGGGTTGCCCGCGGAGGTGAATACGATGGGAACCTCCTCCTCCAGCACGATGCCAACATGCTTGTCCAAGTCGGCATAGAGCAACGGGATGTTGACCCCGAAGGGCCGGTCCGTGGCGGCCTTGCACTTGCGGATATGCTCGCGCAGCACCTCGGGATACATGGACCCGGCCCCGATGAGGCCCAGGCCACCCGCGCTGCTGACAGCGGCGGCAAGCCGCCAGCCCGAGCACCAGATCATGCCGGCCTGCACGATCGGATAGCGGATGCCGAACAGGGTGCAGAGCGGGTTCGGGGCAGGCTGGTCCACGGGCGTGTGGGCGGGGCGGCGAAGATAGCCCACCGGACCCGCCGGGATCGTGGGCAGCTTGTTGATATCCAACGGCTTGGGATCACCGTAGAAGGCCGCGGATCTTTGTTATGTTTGCCCGATGGATCCCCAGCGGGTCCTGACCGCGCATGTCGACGATGATGAAACGCTCCCTTCTTGCCCTCCTCGTGGTGGTCCTCTCCACCCAAGTGAAGGCCCAATACGCTTGGGACATCGGCGTCCACCTCGGTGGGGCCAACTACCTGGGCGAGATGGGCGGCAAGGAACAGACGCGCCGTGACTTCATCTGGGACATGAAGCTGGGGCAGACGCGCTGGAGCATCGGCGTGTTCGGCCGCCGCAAACTGAACCGCTCGTTCTCGGTCAGCGCCGGCCTGATGTACCTGCGCCTGCAGGGCGCTGATGCGCTCAGCACCAACCCCCAGCGCGTGGGCCGCAACCTGAACTTCCGCAACGACATGTTCGAGCTGTACGTGCGGCCCGAGTTCACCATCTTCCAGGACAATGACATCGGTGGCAAGGGCCGCTATCGCACGGACTTCCGCCTGTTCCTCTATGCCGGTGCCGCGCTCTTCTATCACAACCCCAAGGCGCAGATCAACCGCGAGGGTGCGTTCTATGCCCTGCAGCCGCTGCAGACCGAAGGTGTGGCCTACTCCAAGTTCGGCTTTGCCATCCCTGCCGGTCTGGGCATGCACATCACCAAGAAGCGCCGCCACCGCTACGGCTTCGACTTCGGCTGGCGCACCACCTTCACGGATTACCTGGATGATGCGAGCACGGTCTATATTGACCATAGTGGAAGTGACCCAACGACCAGCGCCTTGGCTGATCAACACCAGCATTTCTATCCGACCGTGGCTGCATATTTGAGCACGACGGACTATCAGGATGGTGTGCTGGTCACCACTGCTGGTGGTGACCTTGTTCAAACCCCGGACAAGTACCAGTATGGTTACTGGGATCCAGATGGACCGAGCAAACCATCGGAGAACAAGCGCGGCGACCCCACGCACAACGACTGCTACCTGACCATGACGCTGACCTACAGCTACGTGCTGAAGGGCCAGTCCAACTTCTACCGCCAGCGCTACAGCTGGATCCGCGGCAAGAAGCGCATCGGACGCAAGAGCCGCGCGAAGTTCTAAGCGGTGCTCATCGCACAAGGGAACGGGGGCCGCGGTCCCCGTTCCGCGTTTCAGGCCTCGATGCGGTTCATGTCCAGCCAGTCGGCGAGCACCACCAGCCCCCACACGCGGGCCCAGTTCACGCGCCGGTCACCCGCCAGGAAGCGTGTCCACAAGGCCTCCACGCCATCGCTGCGGAAGACGGGGCGGGCGCCCATCGTGCGCAGGCGGGCCTCGCAGAAGCTGCGCAGCTCGTTGCGCATCCAGTGCTCCCACGGCAGGGTGAATCCCATCTTCGGACGGTTCACGATGCGCTCGGGCAGCAGGTCGCCCAGGGCGTCCACCAGCAGCTTCTTGGGGCTGTGCGGGTACTTGTGGGCGTCGGACACGCCCAGCACGAACTCCACCAGCTCGTGGTCCAGAAAGGGTACGCGCACCTCCAGGGCATGCGCCATGCTCATCTGGTCGGTATCGCGCAGCAGCACATTGGGCAGGTAGGTGTCGAGCTCGGCCACGCTCACCTGCGAGAGCAGGGGAAGGGTGCCGGCGCCCGCTCCGTACCGCATGTGCAACAGGTCCGCCACAGCGTTCCGCGGCAGCGCGGTGGTGTTCACCAGCCGCCGAAGTTCAGGGTCCAGAAAGGCGATGCGTGAGAAGGGATAGCTGTGCTCGGGCCCGAGGCCGGGTGCACGCAGCAGGCCGGGCAGTTTGGCCGTGGCCGCCGACGGCCGCAGCCGCGCCGCCAGATCGCCCGCAAGGCCCCGAACACCCGGTGGAACCAGCCCCAGAGCCCGCCAACGCCAGAGCCGATCGGTGCGGGTGAACACGGGATAGCCGGCGAAGACCTCGTCGCCCCCCAGCCCGGACAAGGCCATGGTGATGCCCGCCTCCCGCGTGACCTTCGACACCACGTAGGTGTTGGGACCGTCGCCGCTGGGGTGGTCCATGGCGGCCAGCGCGTGGGGCAACAGGCGCAGCATATCGTCCGGCCGCAGCCGGATGGCCGTGTGGCGGGTGCCGAACTTCTTCGCCACGATGCGGGCATAGCGCTCCTCGCTGAACTCCTCCTCATCGAAGACCACGGAGAAGGTGCTCACCGGGGCGCTGCCGGCCTGTGCCATCAGGCCCACCACCGCGCTGCTGTCGATGCCGCCGCTGAGGAAGGCGCCGAAGGGCACATCGGCCACCAGGCGCCGTTCCACCGCACGGGACAGCCGCTCATGCACCTCGCGCCGCACGCTGTCGATCGAGAGCTCCGCGGCCTCGCGGCGTGCGTTGGCCACCAGGTCCCAGTAGCGTCCCTGTTCGATCCGCCCGTCGTGCCAGGACATCCAGTGCCCCGGCATCAGCATCCGCACACCGGCCACCAGCGTGCGTGGGGCGTGCACGGTCTGGTAGCGCAGATGGTCCACGAGCCCATCGGGGTCCAGCGCCCTGGGCACCAGGCCCGAGGCGAGCAGGGCACGCAGTTCGGAGGCGAAGGCCAGGCGACCTCCGGCCTCGTGCACGTAGAGCGGCTTGATGCCAAGCCGGTCGCGCGCCAGCAGCAGCCTGCGCTCCGTGCGGTCCCACCAGGCAAAGGCGAACATGCCCGCTAGGCGGTCCAACGCCCGGATGCCCCAGGCGGTGAGGGCGGCGGCGAGCACCTCGGTGTCCGAACCGGTGCGGAACGGGGCCACGCCGGGCAGGCGTTCCAGCTCGGTGCGCAGTTCGCGGTAGTTGTAGATCTCGCCGTTGAAAACGAGCACATGGCGACCGTCCGCGCTGTGGAAGGGCTGGTCGGCGGCGCTGCTGAGATCGATGATCTTCAGGCGACGGTGCCCCAGGGCGACATCGGCATCGGACCACAGGCCGCCCGCGTCAGGACCGCGGTGGTGCTGCGCCTCGTTCATCCGGCCCACGGCCGTGGCGGCCTCCCCGGGCAGTGGATGTCCTGCGATGCCTGCGATGCCGCACATGCCCGGTGGCCGCGCCTACAGGATGAAGCGTGTGTCGGCCAGGATGCGCTGGATGCCTTCGCGCAGCGGCAACGGTTCACGACCCAGCAGCTCACGCATGCGGCTGATGTCGGGCATGCGCCGCGTCATGTCGCCCTCCTCCAGCGGGGGCAGGTGCACGATGCGGCTGCTGCTGCCCGTGAGCGCGATGATCAGCCGGGCGAGGTCCATGATGGTGATCTCCACATCGCTGCCGATGTTCACCACGTCGTTCACCACCAGCCCCTTGGTGAAGGCGTTCACGCAGGCCTCGATGTTGTCGTCGATGTAGCAGAAGGTGCGCGTCTGGCCACCATCGCCATAGATGGTGATGTCCTCGCCCTGGAGGGCGGCGCGGATGAACTTGCTCACCACGAAATCACGGCTCTGCTTGGGGCCGTAGGTGTTGAAGAAGCGGAACACGGTGTAGTCCAGTCCGTATTCCTTGTGGTAGCTGCGCAGGAAGGCCTCGCCCACGTTCTTCACGATGGCGTAGGGCAGCTTGCTGTTGAGCGGGGTGGTGCGCTCGTTCTGGGGGATCTCCACCGGCTCGCCGTACACCTCGCTGCTGCTGCTGAAGAGCACGCGCTTCACGCCCGTGTTCTTGCTGAGGTCGAGCACGTTGCGGATGCCGTCCAGGTCGCGCAGCACCATCACGGGGTTGTCCGTGGTGCGCTTCACCCCCACCACCGCGGCGTAATGGAACACGTACTCGAAGCGGTAGGCGTAGAACACGCTGCTGATGTCCTCGAACCGGTTGGCGTCGCACTTGATGAAGTGCAGGTTGGGCCGCTCGGCCAGGGGCAGCTTGCGCACGTCGCCGGTGAGCAGGTTGTCCACCGCCACCACTTGGTGGGCGGGGTCGGCGGCCAGGCGCGCGGCCAGCTCGCTGGGGATGAAGCCGGCGCCGCCGGTGACGAGGATACGGGCCATGGTGCGGTGCGAAGCTAAGCCGCCCTGGATAGACGCGGATCGTCCTCGGAATGCGAGTTCAACCACGGATGAACGCAGATGGACGCAGATGGGGGCAGGCGCACCCGTGGCCTTTCGTAGCAAGGTCCATCCACGGTGAAACCCTTGCTCAGCGGCGAAGGAGACGACGCATCAGCAGCACCAGCAGCAGCATGAGGCCGGCGCCCCACCAGAAAGCCCGGTGCAGCACGGTGCTCTTCGCCAGGTATGGCAGCAGGCGCCAGTGGAATCCCTCTTCCTTCCCCACCCGCGCACGCCACCAGGCGGCATCGTAGGTCTTCGGGTCCTGCACCGGCCGGCCCGTCAGCGAGAGCGCGCTCCACGTCACCGTGTCCGGGTACACATCGGCGATCAGCAGGGCGTCCCGGGGCTCGTCGCGGATGGCACACTGGATGAACGTGATGTTGGGGGCGTGCCGCTGGAAGAAGATGCTGCTGGGGGCCTGGCCACCGAGGCTTCCACTGATCCAGTACACGTGCGCATGCTGGGCGATCCGTTCCAGTACCGGGTTCACGTCCTTCTTGAAGTTGGTGCCGAAGGTGGAGCGGGTGTTGTCCTTGAAGAGCGAGCTGTACTGCGGGTCGTCCTCGGCCCAGATGGGGCGGTGGGAGATGATGAACAGTCTTTTCGGGATGTAGAGGTCCTCCGCGTTCAACAAGGAGGCCAGACGGTCCAGTACCGCATCGCTCAGCGTGCCGGACTGGACCTCGGTGTTGATGATAAGGACATGGTCGGTCTGCCATGTCCGAACATCCTGCAGCTCATCGGCTCCACGTACAGCGCTCAGATCATGATTCCCCGGCGCGTTGAAGAAGGGCATCTTCAGCTTGCTGAACAGCGACCGCTGGTACCGCGGCAGGTCCTTCACCGGATCCATGAACAGGTCGCCGGTGCTCAGGAAGAGGTGGGCGCCGAGGCGGTTGATCGTATCGAGGTTCGCCAGCAGGGTGGCGGCCGGGTAGCCGCTGCGGTTGGTGCTTTCGCCGTGGAAGTGCCCGCCGATGAGGATGCGGTAGTGCCCGGTGCTGTCGGCGGGGAGCACCTCCAGACCGTTGAAGGGCGAGCGCTGCGCGTGAACGGATCCGGCCCACAGCAGGCCGCCGAGCAGCAGGATCGCCGCGCGACCAATGACATGTGCGCGTGTGCGCATGTGCCCATGTGCACATGACCACATGACCACATGACCACATGACCGCCTGTCCGCCCTGGTCGTCCGCGCGGTCATGTGCCTTCCGCCGCTTTCGCCGCGCCCACCGCCCGGCCGTTC
>JADLBK010000174.1 GCA_020847755.1 Flavobacteriales bacterium
AGCATCGAGACGCAGGCCGGTGACGTATCCGCCTACATCCCCACCAACGTGATCTCGATCACCGATGGGCAGATCTTCCTGGAGAGCAACCTGTTCCTGAGCGGTGTACGCCCCGCCATCAACGTGGGCATCAGCGTAAGCCGCGTGGGCGGCAACGCGCAGATCAAGAGCATGAAGAAGGTGGCCGGCACCCTGAAGCTCGACCAGGCGCAGTACCGCGAACTGGAGGCCTTCAGCAAGTTCGGCTCGGACCTGGACGCCGCCACCAAGAGCGTGCTCGACAAGGGCGCGCGCAACGTGGAGATCCTCAAGCAGGGGCAGAACAGCCCCATGCGCGTGGAGGAGCAGATCGCCATCATCTACTGCGGCACCAAGGGCCTGCTCAGCAAGGTGCCGGTGAAGAACGTCAAGCAGTTCGAGGCCGAGTTCATCACCATGCTGCGCAACAAGCACAGCGATGTGCTGGCCGCGCTGAAGAAGGGCGAATACAACGACCAGATCACCGGCACGCTGGAGAAGGTGGCCGCCGACCTGGTGAAGAGTTTGGATAATTGATCGCGAAGACGGTGTAACGTCGACCCACCGGGTCGACCTGCGACACCGGATCACCAGCACTGCACCATGCCCAGCCTGAAGGAGGTACGCAGCCGGATCGTCTCGGTGAACAGCACCAAGCAGATCACCGCCGCCATGAAGATGGTGAGCGCGGCGAAGCTGCGCCGTGCGCAGGACGCCATCCTGCGCATGCGGCCCTACGCCGAAAAGCTGCAGGCCATCCTGGGCAACGTGAGCGCCACACTGGACGCCAGCGAGGGCCGCTACGCCCAGCAGCGCGAGGTGAAGCGCACGCTGGTGGTGGCCATCACCAGCAACCGTGGCCTGGCCGGCGCCTTCAACACGCAGGTGACGCGCGTGGTGCGCCGCCTGGCGCAGGAGGCCGGGCATGAGGTGCACGTGCTCTGCGTGGGCAAGAAGGCCCTGGACGCCTTCCGCCGCACGCCGCTGAACCGGCCCGAGCTGCCGCAGGACCTCGCCGGCCTGTTCGACGGCCTGAGCTTCGACAAGACCGCCCCCGTGGCCGAGCTGATCATGCAGCGCTTCACGGACGGCACCTACGACCGGGTGATGCTGGTATACAACCGCTTCAAGAACGCCGCCACCCAGGTGGTCACCACCGAGCAGTTCCTGCCGGTGCTGCCCGCGTCGGCGCCCACCGATGCGAAGACCGCCACCGGGGAGTACATCATGGAGCCCGACCGGCGCACCATCGTGGAGGAGATCATCCCCAAGAGCCTGAAGATCCAGCTCTACAAAGCGCTGCTGGACAGTTTCGCCGCCGAGCATGGCGCGCGCATGACGGCCATGCACAAGGCCACCGACAACGCCGATGCGCTGCTGAAGGACCTCAAGCTGTCCTACAACAAGGCCCGTCAGGCGGCCATCACGGGCGAGATCCTGGAGATCGTGGGCGGGGCCGAAGCCCTGAAGGGATAACGCCCTGCATTCGGTCGGGTCGAGATGGATCGGACCACGGCCAAACAGGCTCGTGGAGGCTTATCATGGCCCGAGCACCAGCAGTTTCACCCGCTGGCTGTTCGACCCCTCGCCCCACTGCAGGACATGGAGGCCATGACCGGTGGACAGCTCGACCCGATGCTCGGAACCAGGCCCCAGTCTGCGTTCCTGGACCAGCCTTCCGGTCAGGTCCCACAGGCTCAGGTCCATCCCTTCCAATGTTCGGCCGGACAGGTCCTTGATCCAGACATGATCCGACGCAGGGTTCGGATAGGTCGTGATCGAACGTGGAGGTTGTGGGGGCGCCTTGCTGATCAGCAGCCCCGCCGCACATGACGTATCCAGCGCACTCTCCAGGATCCTCATGCACCCGCTCACCGACGGCCCGAATCTGATCCACCCCAAGCAATCGCGCCCTCCCCGCTTGATCTTGAACAGAAGGTGGTCGTACCCCATGGAGGGGGCCGAGCAGGCCCAGCCTACACTCCCTGACGGCCCGGCCAGATAAAAGGGAGCGGACCCCTGCCACGCGTACGTATCACTGATGCTATCCCCTTCCAGGAAGAACACTTGAGTGCAGGGTGCGGTGAACGAGGAATCCTCGTGGTGATGGGCGAACAGCAGGCTGTCGTTCGGGCTCCCGAAACCATACGAATAGTTCCAGCAACAGTCCTGATGGACCTGTGTGAACCACTTATGGCAGGAATAAGCTGCATCTGCCAGTGAATCCTGGTCCACGTCGAGACCGGTGGGTCCATCGGGATCATTGACACGGATGTCCGTGTTGAAATAGGTCCACACCAATTGAGACCGCAGGTTGTGGATCGGCGCGATCACGAACAGCGCCGCAAGGACCCCTGCACGCCCAAAGACCGATCCGGTAGTGTGTGCGGCCATTCCATCTCGAAAGTACGGAAGATCCAGCTCCAGGGTTCACGGCCGGCACGATCGGCGGGGGCTACCTCCCCCTGCTCGAGGGCGACCCGATCGACGATGGGCTGACCTGGTCCTCCGCCATCACCTTCCATCAACAGCTGTCCGGTGGCGGGGTCAGCGGGCTCTGGCCAGTTCCCATGACCGGTTTCCTCGGGGTGGAACGCACGGTGGCGGGCGCGATATACCGTGGCTGGGTGTCCGTGCGGACGGAAGCCAGCGGCATTGCCTATCAAAGCAGCGGTTTCCAGCGGGTCGCGGGTGCGGCGATCCGGGCGGGCGAGGTGGGGCCGTAGGGTAGACTTGGGGAGGGGGATCTTGCACACCGACCGGCGATGAGGTCGTCGTTTCCGTCGACGAACGGATGTAATGGATCGCCAGAGCTTGACTCAAAGGGCCGGATCGTGGACCTTTGTCGAACGATTCCGACCAGCGTCCGTATGAGCGTGCGCGACCATGCACCCATGTCAATGCGCCGGACCTCTCTTCTGCTGTTCCTGATCGCAGTACACGCGAACGCCCAGACCGGACCTGGCGGGGTGGGCACGGCGACCACCAACGTGCTGTGGCTGAGCGCCGATGCCGGGGTGAACACCACCGGCGCCGCGGTGAACAGCTGGAACGACCGCTCGGGCAACAACAACCACGCGGCCTTCCAGGTCGGCCAGCCCACCCGCCGGCCTTCGCTCGTGGCAGCGTCGCAGAACGGCTACCCCAGCATCGACTTCGATGGGGTGGATGACGAGCTGCTGGTGAACGATGCCGGCTCGCTCGACCTCAGCGGCTGGGACTTCTTCCTGGTGAACGCGGTGGATGCCGCCAAGGACAACAACGCGTGGTTCACCAAGAGCAGCAGCACCACCTGCAACTACGGCTGGTGGAGCACCTCCACCAACGCGATGCGGATGCCGATCTACGACATCCTCACGCTGTTCAATGCCCCCACCACCGTGGCCAACGTCACCGGCGCGGCCTTCACCCTGGAGCAGTACACCAACAACGTGATCCTGGGGCTCTTCCCCTCGCGCACGGTGTACCGCAATGGCGTGAGCATCTACACGGACCTGAACCTGTTGCAGCTGCCGCAGCAGAACAACCAACCCCTTCGGATCGGCAATGCGTCGGGGGCCGCTGGGTGGAACCTGGACGGCGACATTGCGGAGCTGGTCTTCTACAACAGCCGGGTGAACAGCGCGCAGCGCATCATCATCAGCAACTACCTCGCGGCCAAGTACGACCTGGCCCTGGGCGCGAACGAAGTGTACCGCATGGACAATGCGGGATCGGGTGATTTCGATCACGAGGTGGCCGGCATCGGGCGGATCGACGCGACCAACCAACACACGAGCGCCCGCGGCAGCAGCATCGTGCACATCCACTCCCCGAGCAATCTGGGCAACAACGAGTTCCTCATGTGGGGCCACAACAACGACATCCTGGGCACCTGGGGGTCGGTGGACCTGCCCGCGGGGATCCAGGGGCGCTGGTTCCGGGTGTGGCGCGTGAGCGAACTGAGCCCCACGGGCACGGCCGTGGATGTGGGCAGCGTGACCATGGACTTCGACCTCAACGCCTTCAATCCGATCGTGGCCACGGACATCCGGCTGCTGGTGGACACGGACAACGACGGGGTGTTCGCCGACGAGACGCCCATCGGACCTCCAACGGCCATCGGAGGCGGTCTGTATCGCTTCAGCGGCATCACCCAGCTGGTCGACCAGCGCCGCTTCACGCTCGGTACGCTCAACAGCAGCGCCACGCCCTTGCCGGTGGAGCTCATCGCGTTCGAGGCACAGGCCCACGCCCCGCAAGGCATCGCGCTCCGATGGAGCACGGCCACCGAGCGGAACAACGACCACTTCGAGCTGCTGCGCTCCCCGGACGCCGCCACCTGGCACGCGATCGCCCGTGTGGATGGCGCCGGGAACAGCCAGGAAAGGCTGGACTACGAGCGGTGGGACCATGAACCGCTGAACGGGATCAACTACTACATGCTGCGCCAGGTGGACACCGACGGCGCGGTAACGCAGCTGCCGATGCGGTCCGCATGGTGGGCCTCGTCGAAGGGGTTGGTGATCTTCCCCAACCCCACCGATGGCCGCGTGGACGTGCTCATCGACAGCAACGAGCCTGCGGCGCTGGAGGTGATGGACCCGCAAGGCCGTGTGGTGTGGATGAGCGCCGGACCGGTGTCCGGGCGTGTGGACCTGGACCTCACCGGTCTGCCGCCGGCGACCTACACGCTGCGTTGCACGCAGGGTGCGCAGGTGCGTGTGGCGCGCGTGGTCCTGCAGCGCTGAACCGAGCCGTACTTTGGCGCGGGCCTTGTGCCCCACGGAGCGCATGCGCCGGACCCTTCTCCCTCTCGCGGCCGGGCTTCTCCTGTGCGTGCTTCCCTGGTGGGTCCCCGGACCTTCGGAGGACAGCACGCTCGACCGTCGGGCCGAACGCCTGCAGCGCCGCATCACCGCGGCCGATGCCGAATTGCAGGCGCAGGTGGAAAACCTGGCCGCGGAGATCGCCCAAGAGCCCGTGGAACAGGTGGCGACGACGCGCGGAGGCCGACTGGTGGAATTGGCTGAACAGCGGGGCATCGAACTTTACGTCCTGCGGAACGACCGCCTCGTCTGGTGGACCGGTCGGTCACCGGTGGAGCGGAGCGCCTTGGTGCACAATCTGGCCGGCCACCTGCGGCTGCCGGACGGCATCTATCTGCATCGCGCGATCGCACACGCCGATGTGGAGGTGCACGGCCTTCGGCAGGTGTGGTACGCGCCGCCCATCGAGAACCGCTACCTCGAACGCGGCTTTCATCCCGGACTGGAGGCGCCGGCCGGCGTGTGGGCGGAGGCCGGGCCTGGCGTGGGTCCGGTGATCCGCGACGGACGCGCGGCCGTCATGTTCCGGGCGGTGCCCGGTGGCGGCGATGCACAGGGCGCGGGCTGGCCCCTGGCCCGGTCCCTCGCCGTGGTCCTGGGCATGGTCCTCATGGTGGTGGCGGGATGGCGTCTGGCCGAACAGCTCCGACGTTCGCTTGGCGCATGGGCCGGCGCACTGATCTTCCTGGTGCTGTTGGGGGCGCTGCGGTGGATGGGCATCGCCGTGGGCACGCTGCCCGACCAGGGAGGCTTCACCCTCTTCGACCCCGGCCTGTACGCCACCTCGGCCTGGCTGCGCTCCTTGGGCGACCTGCTCGTGCAGTCCATCCTGTTGCTCCTGGCCGCGGTGCACGTGCACGCTTCGTTCGGACGAGAGCACCTGCCGACGGGCCTGGTCGGACGTGTGAGCGCCGTGGCCCTGCCGCTGGGTCTGTTGCTGCTGGGCGATGAGCTCACCGCCGTCGTGTACGGGCTTGTGAGCGACAGCCGGATCGAGCTGGACCTGCGCCACATTGAGTCCTTCGATCGGTACAGCCTGCTGGCCCTCGCTGCGGTGGCCCTGCTGTTCGCCGCCTGGTGCCTGGTGGCCGACCTGTGGTCCCGCCTCGTTCGGGAAGAGCCCTTCGCACGCAGTGCCGTCGCGCTGGCGCTCGCCTTCGGCCTGCTCACCACCGTCCGGTTGCTGCACCCGCCGCAAAGCCTGTTGGAGGCCGTATGGCCGCTGCCCCTGCTGCTGCTCGCCCTGGCGGTGCGCCGACGCAGGCCCGGCTTCACCGAGGCCGTGCTGGCCCTCGCGGTCATCGCCGCGCTCACCGCACAGGTGATCGCCACTGCAGTGGAGGCCCGGGAAGAGCGCACCCGCCAGGCCGTGGCCGAGCGCCTGCTCACCCAGGAGGATCCCGTGGTGGAGCTGCTGTTCCGCGAAGTGGCCCCCAGCCTGCGCACTGATCCGGCACTGTACCGTCTGCTCACCGACACGGCGGCCTGCACGGCGGCCGACCTGGACCGCACCGTGCGGCAGGAGCGCTTCACCGGCTACTGGGAGCGCTACGATGTGCGCCTCTTCGCCTATGGCACGGACGGGCGGCTGCGCTGTGCCACCGACGCCGCCTTGCCCACCGCCGGGGCGGGGCCCCTCACCGAAGGGCTCCGGGTGCTTGCCGCCGCGGACATGCCCGACCTGCACCAATCCACCGATGAGGCTGGGCGCACCTACCGCCACGCACGCCTGGCGGTGATGCCGGCCGATACGCTGGAGCCGGCGCAGCTGGTGCTGGAGCTCCATCCCCGCCTGGTGCCGGAAGGCCTTGGCTTCCCGGAACTGCTGCTGGCCGGCCGGGATCCGTTGGACCAGCGGGTGGAGCGCTACGAACGCGGCCGCTACGAAGGGGGCCAGCTGGTGGAGCAAGTGGGGGCCGGACGCCTGCCGGTGCTGTGGGACAGCCTGCGCACGGTGCCGGACGTGCGGGCTTACGGCGACCCGACACGCACCCTGGTGGTGCTCCGTGTGCCGCCCACCAGCTGGTTGGACAGTGCCACCGGCTTCAGCTACCTGTTCGCCTTCCTGAGCCTGATGCTGGCCGCGGCCATCGTGGTGCGCGCGCTGATGCGCAACCACGGCCTGCCCGTGCTCACCATCTCCGGCAAGGTGCGCCTGGCCCTGGTGGGCTTCACCCTGCTCGGGTTGGTCTTCTTCGGACTCGGCGCACGTCGCCTGCTGGAGCGCTCCTACGAGGAACGCAGCACCGCGGCGCTGCTGGAGAAGACGCGCAGCGTGCATGCCGACCTGCAACGCCGGCTGGATGGCGTGGGCCCCTTGAAGGGCAGCACCGACGCCTACCTGGACCATCTGCTCGGCCGCCTGAGCAACGTGTTCTTCACCGACATCCACGTGTACCGTCGCGACGGACGTCTGCTGTCCTCCTCGCGCCCGCAGCTGTTCAACGCCGGTCTGCTGGGCCGCCGCATGGACCCCGCCGCCTACCTGGAGCTGGTGCTGGGCGGTGCCAACGCGTACGTGCACGACGAATCCCTGGGCAAAGCCCTGCACCGCACCGCCTACATGCCGCTGCGCGACGACGAGGGTGTGCTGCTCGGCTACCTGGGCCTGCCCTCCTTCGCCGACCAGGCCCAGCAGGACCGCGAGCGGGCCTCGGTCCTGGTGGCCGTAGTGAACCTCTTCGTGCTGCTCTTCGCCCTGAGCGTGGGTGTGGCCGTGTTCATCAGCAACTGGACCACGCGCCCCTTGGACCGCTTGAAGGAGAGCCTGGCCCGTGTGGCCCTCACCGGCGCCAACGTGCCGCTGCGGTACCGGGGCGAGGATGAGGTGGGTCGCCTCGTGGAGGTGTACAACCGCAAGGTGGAGGAATTGCGGGCCAATGCCGAGAAGCTGGCGCGCAGTGAGCGGGAGAGCGCCTGGAGGGAGATGGCGCGGCAGGTGGCGCACGAGATCAAGAACCCGCTCACGCCCATGAAGCTCAGCATCCAGCAGTTCCAGCGCAGCTGGGACCCCGCAGCGCCCGATGCCCGGGAGAAGCTCGAGAAGCTGAGCAGCGGCCTGGTGCAGCAGATCGATGCGCTGAGCGGGGTGGCCAGCGCCTTCAGCCAGTTCGCGCAGATGCCCGCCGCACGCCCCGAACGCCTCGACCTGCGCGAGGTGGTGCGCGCGGCGGTGGAGGTGTTCCACGCCACCCCCGGCACGTCCATCGTGGTGCACGATGCGCCCGAGCTCATCGTGGAGGCCGACCGCGAGCACATGCTTCGCGTGCTGAACAACCTGCTGAAGAACGCCGTGCAGGCCATCCCCGAAGGACGCGAGGGCCGCATCGAGGTGAGCGCGCGGAAGGTGGACGACCGCGCAGTGCTGGAGGTCCGCGACAACGGGGCCGGCATCCCCGCCGAGGTGCGCGAGCGCATCTTCACGCCCAGCTTCACCACAAAAAGCAGCGGCATGGGCCTGGGCCTCGCCATGGTGAAGCGCATGGTGGAGCAGGCGGGCGGCCACGTCCGGTTCGAGAGCGTGGTCGGCGAAGGTGCGCGGTTCTTCGTGGAGCTGCCGGTGCACCACTAGGCCGGTACATTTGGCCTCGTCATCCCGGCCCGACCCGGGATCGCGCCTGATGAGCATGAGCTACAGCAACCTCCTGGTGACCGATGCCGACGGCGTCCGCACCCTCACCATCAACCGACCCGACCAGCTCAACGCGCTGAACCGCGCCACCATCGACGAACTGGACCGTGCGCTCAACGAGGCCGAGGCCGATCGGAGCGTGCGCGTGCTCATCATCACTGGCAGCGGGCCCAAGGCCTTCGTGGCCGGCGCCGATATCAAGGAGTTCGCGCACTTCAGCGTGGAGGAAGGCAAGGCCCTGAGCGCCGATGGTCACACCAAGCTCTTCGACCATGTGGAGCGCCTGAACAAACCCGTGATCGCCGCGGTGAACGGCTTCGCGCTGGGCGGCGGACTGGAACTGGCCATGAGCTGCCATTTCCGCGTGGCCAGCGACAACGCCAAGCTGGGCCTGCCCGAAGTGGGCCTGGGCGTGATCCCCGGCTACGGCGGCACGCAACGCCTGGCACGCCTAGTGGGCAAGGGCAAGGCCATGGAGCTGATCTTCCTCGGCGGTGCGGGCATGATCAAGGCCGATGAGGCCCTGCAATGGGGACTGGTGACCCACGTGGTGCCCCAGGACCAGCTGCTCGCCAAGTGCAACGAGCTGGCCGCCGCCATCGCGAAGAACAGCCCCACGGCCTTGGGCGCCGCCATCCGCGCGGTGAACGCCGGCTACGAGCCCGGCGCCAACGGCATGCAACGCGAGATCGAGGAGTTCGGCAAGAGCTTCGGCACGGCGGACTTCAAAGAGGGGACGAGTGCGTTCATGGAGAAGCGGAAGGCGGAGTTCCAAGGGAATTGAACAATGACTGAAGAAGTCTTCGTGCTCAGGTATCGGCTCAAGACCTTTTCTGCTGTTGCGATTCTCGTTATCGGAGGCGTCTTAGTTTTCGGTCTGTGGGTGTTTGGCCGAATGGTGCTCGATGGAGTCAATGACTGGAGGCTCTTGCTTCTCTTCGGATTCTATGCCGCAATCCTCATCGCATTCTTCTACTTCGTGCCGTTGAACATGCGCCTCAAAAAAAACGACTTGACGGTTCGCTATTTGATAGGCAGGACTGAACGATATGACCTTCAGCACTTGTCCAATTGGCAGTGGCGGACGAGTACATCTGGTGATTCAGGCTTGTATCTCATCTTCAAAACAGGCCGAGCGTTGACCATCCCGCCCATGTTAATGGATGCGAGGTTTCCCGCAGTATTGAACGGCTTTCTCTCTAACCAAGAACCAAGAAGTTGAGCGCTCTGCTCATACTTGTCGTCCCAGATGAAATGCCTATCCCCATCTGCCCTCCGCTGGAAAGAGCCGATCCGTGTCCATCTGTGTCCATCTGTGGTTGAATTGACGTGAGCGTCCTCCGCACCCTCGCCGGCCAAACGGCCATCTACGGGCTGAGCAGCATCGTTGCGCGCTTCCTCAACTTCCTGCTCACGCCGCTGTACACCAGCAAGGGCGTCTTCGCCCCGGAGGAGTTCGGCATCATCACCTCGCTCTACGCCTGGGCCGCCTTCGTGAACGTTGTGCTCACCTTCGGGATGGAGACCACCTTCTTCCGCTTCGCGCACCGCAAGGAGCTGGACCCGAAGCGCGCCTATGCCACCGCCTTCTTCGCCGTGGGGGGCCTCTCGTTCTTCTTCACGCTGGTGTGCGCGCTCCTCCCCGACGCCATCGCCGGCGGCATCCGCTATCCGGAGCATGGGCAGCTCGTGCTGATGCTCGCCGTCGCGCTGGGCCTCGACGCCATGACCGCCCTGCCCATGGCGCGGCTGCGCAACGAGGGGCGTCCGTGGCGGTTCGTCTCCGTGAACCTGCTGAACGTGGGCGTCACCATCGGGCTCAGCCTCTACTTCCTCGCCTACGCCAAGCCGCACGACCCGGGCATCGGTGTGGGGCATGTGTTCCTCATCAACCTCATCGCCAGCGCGGTGAAGTTCCTGGTGCTGGTGCCGCAGTGGCCCTGGATCGCGGCGTTCGACAGGACCTTGCTGCGCCCGATGCTCGGCTTCGCCGCGCCGCTCGCCATCGCGGGCCTTGCCGGCATGGTGAACGAGACCGCAGACCGCGCCGTGCTCAAGTACCTGCTGCCCGCCGGCCTCGCCGATGCGCAGATCGGCATCTACGGTGCCTGCTACAAGCTGGCGGTGCTCATCACGCTCTTCATCCAGGCCTTCCGCATGGGCGCCGAGCCCTTCTTCTTCAGCCATGCGAAAGAGAAGGACAGCGCGGCCACCTTCGCCCGCATCATGAACGTGTTCGTGGCGGTGTGCATGAGCG
>JADLBK010000175.1 GCA_020847755.1 Flavobacteriales bacterium
CCCGGCGCGGCCTCCACACCACCTGCGGAAACCCCGGTTGTCGGATGCAGCAGCACTAGCACCGGGATAAACCCGCCTCGACCTGCTCAAGGCATAAGCATACGACCATTGAACGCAGGTCTGGAGATCATCGTGGCCGATGGTCTCAAGGCTCAGGAATTCAGGATCAGGAACTCAATGGGCGGCATTGTCACCAACTCCGCAGTGCCCACAGCGACAGGCGCGCTGGTCGACTTGGCCGGTTTGAGTTCTGGCCTTTATGTGGTCGAGCTCGTTTCCGGAAGCAGGCGCTTTGCGGAGCGCTTTATTCATTCGGCTTCCCGATGAGCCCCTATTATGCGGCGGCGCGGTTGTGGCTGGATGCCATCATCGATCCGCTGGATACGAGGACGTGGATATCGATGGGGATCGAGGCAGCGGCACAATCGCCAGCTACTCGGGAGTTCAATATGGGGGTCTTGCAGACATGAAAGCTCTCCTGTTCTTTAGTCTCATTGCAGTTGTCGGCTGGCCTGGCGAGAAGCGGACGTTGCAGCCATGCGCATGCCCTCAAGCCATCTCTGCTTCCTCGGACACGCTAATGACCTTCACGCTTGGCCGGTATGCGCTGCACAACGTCAGTAAGAAGGAGGGCATGGAACTGAGCACTTGCCTATCGCTAAAGGCAGGAATGACCTTCCAACTGGATAGTGCGTTCTATCGATCACTTTGTGCATGCAGCACGAAGCGTCATTGCTTGAAGAAGGTCAGGCTAATGACGCCCGACCCATTAGGTGCCCCTTCGAGCGATGTGGGCCTCATACTGGAGTATGAGGAACGTTAACATGGTTCAGAGTTAGGTTCTTTGGGCGTGCCCCCTCGCAGAGCCTCGGGGTCCGGCCATCCGCTGTACTCCTCGCTAGTTCCTCGCTGCCGGGTGCCGCTGCTGTCCGTCACGCGAAATGCGGGTTCACCGTTACCTTAGTGCCATGGCCAAGCGCACCGACCTCCTTGACAAGAAGAAAGTCCTGAAGTCCATCCGCAGCATGCCCGACAAGTTCAGTGTGGATGATGTGGTGGACCGCATGATCATCCTGGAAAAGCTCGAGCGCGCCATCGCGGACAGCGAAGCGGGGCGCACCTTCACCCTGGCCGAAGCGAAGAAGCGCCACGCCAAATGGCTGAAGTAGTCTTCTCAGCTGAGGCGATCAGCGACATCGAGGAGATCCACGCCTACATCGCACAGGATTCCGCCCGTTACGCCGATCGGCAAGTACAACGGTTCTACGAAGAAGCTGAACGGCTGGCGACCTTTCCCCGCGGAGGACGAATGGTCCCGGAGGTCGAACACTATACCGTGCGTGAACTCATCATCGGCAACTACCGCATGATGTATCGACTGTTGGAACTGGACATCGTGGAGGTCATGATCATCCACCACGCCAAACGCAGATTCCCGTTCGGACGCATCCTTCCCGGAAGGTCAAGTCGTACCCGTCGCAAATGATCCGCAGCAAGCTTCATGGTCCCGCCTTAGCGGGATACGAGGACAGCATGAGCCCCTACTATGCTGCGGCCGGTCCCGGGCTTGACCCGGGATGGCTGGATGCGATCATTGATCCGCTGGAGACGAGGATCCCGCCGAGGCGGCGGGACAGGCTGTGGATCAGCATGGGCATCGAAGCCACCTTCGCGAAGACGCTTCGGCGGCTGAAAGCGGCGAGTCAGTGCCCGGCGACGCGGGAGTTTATTATGGGGGTACTCCAGACGTGAGTTCTTTGGGCGTGCCCCCTCGCAAAGCCTCGGGGTCCGGCCATCCGCTGTACTCCTCGCTCGTTCCTCGCTGCGGGGTGCCGCTCCTGTCCGTCACGCGAGATGCGGGTTCAGCGTTAATGGTATACATTCGTTAGGCGATGAGGCGGATGGTCTATGGGTTGTTAGCGATTCTGGTGTCTTGCACCGACATCGCAGCACAGACCTATATCCCACTCTTCGGCGACACCACGCGTATGTGGACATCGACCATTTCCGGCTCCGCCGAGGGTGACTGTCTCGATACGTGGGTGACCACACACTGGATCGATGAAGACACCGTGATTGACGGCACGACGTACACCAGGGTCCGATCGCGCGAACGACACTACGTAACACCCTTGATGGACTGGTGCCAATCTGTGACTGAGTATCCGGGCCAGGATACCTATGTCAGGGAGGTAGGCCATGCGGTTTTCGCTCGTTCGGACTGGTCAACGGAATCACTGATCTATGATCTGGACGCCGTGGTGGGCGATACCATACCCTATCCGATCAATGCCTACGAAAATGGTTCCGGCTGGCATGCGATCGTGGTGCAGGTGGATTCGATCCTTGTCAATGGCACCTACCGCACCCGACAAACCGTGAGCGATGGTCCCAATGAAGGGGACACGGTCCGGGTGATCGAAGGAATCGGTGCTACAACGGCGCCGTTCGGATTTCTATCACAACAGCTGGGACTATCACATTTCGGTCGGCTCGACTGCGTCAGGGAGTCTGGTCAAGTGATATTCGGAGATACCTGGTGTGAGCTGATCACAGGTATTGCGCCAACTGTTGTCCGCCGACAATCGGCGCCCTTCCCGAACCCTGCAACGGATCATGTGACCTTCGACGAAAGGTTTACGACGTACAAGATCACGGATGTCTACGGTCGAACCGTGATCCAGGGGATCGGCAACCATGCGGACGTATTGCGATTGCCCTCAGGCACATACCTTGTTCGTGGTTGGGATACACAAGGCATCATTGTCGGATCGTGGCCGATGGTGGTTCAACCCTGACCTGTCCAGATCACCGGTTGAACCGGTCACCCTTCCAATTCGCTGGGTTGTCTGCGATATACCGCGCAATGCGGTCATGCGATGCCGCGTCGCGGATGATGGTTTCGTAATACCCACGTTGCCAAATCGGGGTGCCGCGTGGCATCAACCCATCGCGTATGGCCTGCCGTGAAACGGCGGCCTGTCGAACAGTTCGTGCCGCCCATCTTTGCATCATGTTCATCCGTGCCTTAGTCGCCATCCTGTCGTTCACCCTCGGTGTCACCTTAATCGCGCAATCCGACACCGTAACTGTGCGGATCACGCACGCGCCGGGCTGCGACACCACGCTCACCCTTGCGCGGCTGCGGCAAATGCCCGTGCATTCCGCCATTGTCACCTCCCACGATGGGGAACAGGCCACCTACGAAGGCGCGCTGCTCTGGGATGTGGTCGCGGCGGGCTGCGCGTCGGTGCCGGCATCGACCAAACGCGACCGCATCGGCATGGTGGTGCGGATCGATGCCGCTGATGGCTACCACGCCGTGATCGCCCTGATGGAGGCCGACTCCAGTTTCCGCGAACGCCCCGTGCTGCTGTGCTGGCGAAAGAACGGGGCCCTGCTGGACGGGCACGATGGCCCCTTGCAGGTGATCGTCCCCGACGATCGGCGCCATGCCCGCAACGTGCGTCAGGTGCGACGGCTGACGATCATGGCACCGTGATCAACGGTTGAACCGGTCCCCTTTCCAATTGGCGGGGTTGTCACGGATGTATTTCGCAATCCGTTCGTGTTCGCCGTCATCACGGATCACGCGGTCCCAATAATTGCGTTGCCATACGGGCGTGCCCTGGGGCAACAACCCATCGCGGTACGCGATGTCGCACGCCGCCAGAGCGCTTTGGCGACGGCGCGCGCGTAACCGCGGATTTGTACGACGCCACGATCTGGCCCAATGCACCACGGGGGATGCCCGGCGGTTTCCGCGGATCCCTTAGGGGCGCGTCATGACGCGCCCGTGTGTGTGGGCCATGCGCGTTGGCCGTGTCGGGATCACCGCCGGGCATTCCGGTTCCGGGATCATTGGGCATGGGGTCGTATGGATCGATCACATCGCCGGGCGCGTACGCATTCGTATCGGGCGCATCCACCGCACCAATGCCGGGCGCGTCCACCAACCGTTCCCGGATCACCACGATCCCATGCACATGGTTGGGCATCACCACGAATTCGCCCACATCAACATGCGGCATGTGATCCGGTATCGCATCCCAACATTGTTGGGCCAATTTGCCGATCGCCGATGGATGCATCACACCATCCGCAATTCGCCCGAACCAATGGCGCCTGTCATCGGTGCAAATGGTCAGGTAATAGGCGCCCTGTTGGGCGTGATCGTATCCGGGTCGTCGAATGGTGTGGCGTTTCGGTAGGTCGGCCATGTCCCCACGCGCCATAGCGCTTTGGCGACGGCGCGGCATGCCGAATTTCGGCAACACCGGCTGAATACATCCGAACCATGGGTGTCACCACCCCATGCCACCAGAACGACAAAGCCCCGGCTCATCGCCGGGGCTTCGCTCTTGGTGCGAGAGGGAGGACCTCAGGCGCGGGTCACGTTGACCGCGTTGGGGCCTTTCGGGCTCTGCTCCACGTCGAAGGTGACCTTGTCGCCTTCGCGAATGGGCTCGCGCGTCCCGGTCTTGTGCACGAAGAGGTCCTTGCCACCCTCATCCGGGGTGATGAAACCGAACCCTTTCTCCGTGTTGAAGAACTTCACTGTACCGCTTGACATTGTACTGACTGGTAATGTGTCGCCTTTCGGTCGACGTGTTGATCCCCGGCAAAACCACCGGGGCATTGATGCCGCAAAGGTCGAGCATTCCGGGCTGCGCCCGACGATCGGCAGGAAATAAAGGCGGAGCCACAGCGGGACGGTCACTCGACCACGAAGCGGGTGCGGAGCAGCCCCCGCTCCCCCCGCAGCCCCAGCGCGTACACACCCGGCGCCCACCCGGCCAGCGCCACCGATCCGTCAGGACCCAGGGGGCCGGAATGCACCACCGCTCCGTGGGCATCGGTGCACTCCACGGTCCACTGGCCGCGGGGAGCCTGCACCTGCACCCGCTCCGAGGCCGGCACGGGGAACACCTGGAGGTCGTGCTCACTTCCATGCTCGGCCATGCCGATGGTGCCCGGTGTCACGCAAACAGGGATCAACGCACCGGAAGGCGTCCGTCGGCTCCACAGCATCGTGCGCGGCTCGCCGCAGGCGGGGTCGGTGAAGATCGGCGTGGTGGCGAAGGCCAGCGCCACGAAGCAGTACGTGCTGTCCTCATGGAACGGCTGCCCGGTGAACGCGCTCACCGCGGACTCGAGCTGTGGAAAGATGTCCGTGTTGTGCAGCGTGATCGGCCCTACGAAGCAGCTGTCCGGGCCCTGTGTGAACAGGGCGGTCGCCGCGTCGACGGTATCCACCTTGTCCATCAGGGCCAGCGCCTGTGCGCGCTGCAGGTCGGCCACGACCAGGTCGAGGCTGTCGTCCGCGTGAGCGGGGCTGCGCAGCTCCATGATCAAGTAGCCTTGGAAGCGCCACATCGGGTCGGGGGTGGGATCCACCGGAACGAAGGCCTCGACATAGCTGCCATTGACGTTGTTGGAACCGGGCGGATCGGTGAGCGTGAACGTGAGGGCCGTACCGGAACGCCCGACGAGCAGATCGGGAGCGTCGGGACCCAGGATGGTCTGGGCCGGGCAGGCCGCCGCGGCCAGCAGGGCGGGGATGATGAGGGTGCTGCGCATGGGGAGGGGAATCGGATACACGAACCTAGGCCGGTCCTGTCGGCCGCGCATCGCCCTTCCTCGCCCGGGAGCGTCCTTTCCTGCCCGAGCTGCGGATCGGACCGGGTGCGATGGTCCTTGGGATGCCGTTGTCGTACTTCGCGATCACCATTCACGCGTACATGTCCCCCTCCCCTCGAACCCGCAGTGGCCTGGATCCGAAACAAAGCGGAACAGAGCCCGTGAAGCTCCTCTCCGGTGGCAACCCACAGATCCCCAAGGGCGATGGCGATGCGCCGGTGCAGGCCTACATCGCGGCGATGCCGGGGTGGAAGCGCGCGGTGGGTGAGCACCTGGATGCGCTGATCGAGCGGCACGTGCCGAAGCTTCGGAAGGCGGTGAAGTGGAACTCGCCCTTCTATGGCGTCGAAGGCCAGGGCTGGTTCCTCTCCACGCACTGCTTCACGCAGTTCGTGCGGCTCACCTGGTTCCAAGGGCAGGCGCTGAAGCCGATGCCTCCGGGCCCCAGCAAGGACCCCCACGCGCGCTACCTGGACATCCGCGAGCATGGCATTGAGGACGAACAGCTGCTGATCGGCTGGATCACGCAGGCCGCCGCGCTCCCCGGCTGGGTGAGCCACGCGCAGCAGGACGCCTCGATCAGCGCCACCAACCCCAAGGTCGAATGGTTCTTCGCGAAGGAGGGCAAATGGAAGGCCTGTTTCACCGCCCTGCGCGAGCTGGCCTTGCAGAGCGGCCTCACCGAGGAGCTGAAATGGGGCCATCCGTGCTACACGCTCAACGGGAAGAACGTCTTCCTCATGCACGGCTTCAACGAATATTGTGCGCTGCTCTTCCACAAGGGTGCGTTGTTGAAGGATGATCACGGCATCCTGATCCAACAGACCGGGAACGTGCAGAGCGCGCGGCAGATCCGGTTCACGAGCGAGCAGCAGATCGCGAAGCTGGCGCCGGTGCTGCGCGCCACCATCCGGCAGGCCATCGCCGTGGAGCAGGGTGGGAAGCAGATGGTGCTGAAGACGACCGCGGAGGTCGTCATGCCTGCGGAATTCGCCAGGGCCCTGAAGCAGATGCCGGAGCTGAAGAAGGCCTTCCAGGCCCTCACGCCCGGGCGGCAGCGCGGCTACCTGCTCTTCTTCGGCGGCGCCAAGCAGAGCGCCACGCGCGAGGCCCGGATCGCCAAGCACGTGGACCGCATCCTGGCGGGCAAAGGGCTGCAGGACTGAACACTGACCCCATGATCACCGCCCTCATTCCCAAGCTCCCCTCGCGCGAGCTGCAGGCCACCCGGGCATACTACGTGGATCAGCTTGGTTTCACGGTCCGTGGACACTACCCGGACCACCTGATCGTGGAGCGCGACGGCCTCGAGTTGCACTTCTTCCGCCATGCCGAGCTCGACCCGCTCACCAACGACGGTCAGGTGTACCTCCGTGTCGAGGACGTTGACGCGTTGTACCGCTCGCTGGTGGACCGCGGCATGGCCATCCACCCCAACGGAGCGCTAGGCACCAAGCCCTGGGGCCAGCGCGAGTTCGCTCTGTTGGACCCCGATCACAACCTGTTGACCTTCGGCCAGGCCGCATGAACGGGTACGGCAGGACACGCTCGACCCTGTTGACCGGCGGCCTGCGCTTCGCCACCGTGCAGGACCTGCTCGACCTCCTTCCCCGCGGTGAACACGCATGGACCGGGGATCGGCGTGAACCGCTGATCGCCGATGGCGGCGGCCGCCCCTGATCGTTCACATCCGGGCCCCATCCCCGATGGTAGGGAAACACCCTGGCGCATGAACCGCTCCACCACCCTGCTGATCGGCTGCACGACCCTCTTCTTCGCCTGCGGTGAAGGAACCGGAACGGGCCAGGACCCTGAAGGGTCGGGCTCGGGCATGAGCGAGCTCGAAGCGCGTGTGGCCGCGCTCACCGGGAACCCGATGGCGGACGAGCGATCCGCCGGGTACGATCCGGAGGACCCGGCCGGCGGCCCGAGCGGTGGCGCCTCCGGAGGAACGCGCACCTACACGCTGAACGGCACGGCCTTCAACATGCCGCTCGCCCAGCTCGAGCTGCCGGCGCACTGGCAGGTGCGGGGCATGGAGACCGGGAACTGGACCGTGACCGCTCCGGTGAAGGTGCAACAGGGGTCGCCGATGAACTTCAGCTACGCCGGCGGGCAACTGGGGCGCTTCAACCAGGCCAACAACGTGCCGATGCGCGCGCCGATCGCGCCCGAGCAGGTGGTGATGCAGGACCTGGTGCCGTACTTCCGCCAGCAGGGGTATGAACTGGTCGGCCACCGCTCCCTGCCGGAGGTGGCACGGGTGAACCAGCGCTTCATGGACAACCTGTACTCCGTGGGGCAGGCGCAGCGCATCTGCCAGGCCGACCTGAGCGAGTGGCGCCGCGGCGATGACCGCCTGGCGGTGGTGATGAGCTGGTTCAGCATCGCCGGCAACGACCTGGTGAACTGGGGCTACAACACCACGGCGCTGCAAGCCCCGTCCGGCCGGTACGAGGCGGAGCGGGACGGCCAGCAGAACGGCTTCGCCAGTGTGCGCTACAACCCCGCCTACTTCGCGGCCTACGCGCAGAGCGAACAGCAGAAGGAGCAGCAGAGCTGGTCCGCACACAACGCCCGCATGCGCAGCAGGCAGGCCGCCTTCGATGCGCAGCAGGCCGCGCACCGCGACCGCGTGAACTCCGTGAACGACGCCATCATGGGCACCTGGAACAACACCAGCTCCACCATGGACCGCATGCACGAGGCCACCATCGACGGCATCCGGGGCGAGCAGAACGCGTGGAACCCCAACACCGGTGCGATGGGCAAGGTGGAGTCCGGCTACCAGAATTACTGGGTGAACAGCGACGGGCAATACTTCGGCACCAACGACGTCAACTACGACCCCAACGCGAACGGGCAGTGGGTGGGTCAGTGGCAGCAGATGTCCACCGAGCCCTGAGCGTGGCACGGGTCACCTGCGGGACCGCTGCGGGCGTTCCGGCGAAGTGCAGGCGCTGCCGACCTTCGCCGCATGCCCGACGCACGATCGACCGTCATCGCGAAGTCCACGCTCGGCTTCCTGGCAGACCTGGACGCACACAACGAGAAGAGCTGGTTCGAGGCGAACAAGGGGCGCCATGTGGCGGCGCACGCCAACATGGTGGCCTTCGCCGACGCGCTGCTGGACCGCATGCGGGCCCATGACAAGCTGAGCACACCGAGCGGTGCCAAGAGCCTCATGCGCATCCACACGGACCAGCGCTTCCACAAGGGTCGCCCGCCCTATGCGCCGCGCTTCGGTGGCCGGTTGGTGCGCGTGAAGCCGGCGCTGCGCGGCGGCTATTTCTTCCGGATCCAGCCGGGCGGCCGGTCGCACGTCACCTGCGGCTTCATGGGCCCGGAGCCGGATGACCTGCGGCTGATCCGGCAGGACATCGCCCATGACCACGGGACCTGGCGGAAGATCCTCCGCGGCAAGGCCCTGCGCACCCTGTTGGGCGAGCTGTTCGGCGAGGAGCTGGCCACCGTGCCGCGCGGCTTCCCGAAGGACCATCCGGCGGCCGACCTGTTGCGCAGGAAGCAGTTCCTCCTGCGGCGCCCCTTCAGCGATGCCGAGGTCCTCGCACCGGGCTTCCTGGACGAGGTGGTGAAGACCTTCCGGGCGGTGCGGCCCTGGTTCGACCACATGACCGAGGTGCTCACCACCGACGCGAACGGCGCCTGAACCCGAACGACCCGCCCATGGACCCACGCGCCGAAGCCTTGATCCGCGAGCTCGACCTGCGCCCACACCCGGAGGGCGGCCACTACCGCGAACTCCATCGGTCCACGTTGCCGGTGGATCCGATGGATGGCCGGGGCGTGCGCGCCGCGCTCACCACCATCTACTTTCTGCTGCCGGCCACCGAGATCAGCCGCTGGCACCGGGTGTCGAGCGACGAGGTGTGGCACCATCTGGAAGGGGCACCGCTGGACCTGCTGGTGAGCGACCCGGAGTTCGATCACGTGGAGCGCTACGGGCTCGGCCCCTTGCGCGACGGTCTGCGTCCGGAAGTGGTGGTGCCGCCGATGCACTGGCAGGCGGCCCGCAGCACCGGGGCCTTCACGCTGGTGGCCTGCGTGGTGGGCCCGGGCTTCGACTTCGCGGACTTCGAGATGCTGCGCGATCGGCAGGAGCTCGCCCAGCAGCTTCGACAACGTCAACCGGGGTTCGTCGACCTGCTCTGAACGGCCGTTCAGGCCTTGCGCACGTAGATGCTCTTGAGGCCCATGGCCCCGAAGCCGTCGATCTTGCAATCGATGTCGTGCCCGGCGTTGCCGCCACCGTCCACCAACCGGATGCCCTTCACCTTGGTGCCCGCCTTCACAGGCTTGGGCATGCCCTTCACCGGCAGGTCCTTGATCACGACCACGTCATCGCCATCCTGAAGCACGGTGCCGTTCGCGTCCTTGATCACCGGCCCGGCGTTGGCCGCAGCCACCTCCTCGGGGTTCCACTCATGGCCGCACTCGCCGCACATCCAGGAGGTGCCGGTGGGGTACGTGATGGCGGAGCGGCACTCGGGACAGGGATGGTTCTCGGGCATGATGGCGCGAAGGTACCCCTCCGCCCCGGTCGCCGCCGGACGACCGCGTCCGCCCCGTGGCGCCGCGCGCTCACCGCTTGGCCAGGAGGTCGCGCATCAGGTAACCCAGCACCGCCACCAGGAACACGATGTTCACGGCCCGGGCGAACGGTGGTGCGCCTTCAGGCCAGAGCTGACCCAGCAGCACGACCGCGTTGAGCACCACCAGGACAACGAGCAGGGTCCTTCGCATGGCCCGAAGATGGTCGATCTCGTCGAGACCGAAAGCCCGTGCGGCGATCGAGCGGGATGGTGCGGTCCGGATGATCGGGGCGTGCACATGCGATCGACCTGCGTTCAGGCGTTCCAGCATCGTGGGTCGCGCGCTCGTCTTCCTGTTGATCGTGCTCCTGGCCACATCATGCGCCAGTGGACGCTCGGTGCGCAAGTGCGACGGCCATCGCGGCACGCGGGTCCCCATGGGAACGCTGTAGGGATGGTCCGTTGGAGGCAAATCCGACCTTCGCCCGATGGACCGTCCCCACCTCTTTGCCCAGCTCGAGCAGCATGCGGCGGTGATCCGTGCGTTGCTCACCGACCTCGGTACCGACGAAGCCACCTGGAGACCCGCGGCCGATAAGTGGTGCGCGCTGGAAGTGGCATGCCATCTGCTCGACGAGGAGCGCGAAGACTTCCGTGCACGGCTGCGGAGCACATTGGAGGACCCCGGCAGGGCCTGGCCGAAGATCGATCCGCCGGCGTGGGTGGCCGAACGCCGGTACATGGAGCAGGACCTTCCCGCCGTGCTGGACGCCTTGCTCACCGAGCGCGCCGCGTCGCTCACCTGGCTGCGGGCCCAGGCACAGGCGCCCTGGAACAACGCCTACATGCATCCGAAGGTGGGCCCGGTGAGCTGCGAACTGCTGCTCACCAACTGGGTGGCGCATGACCTGCACCACATCCGGCAGTTGATCCACCTGCGGTACGCCCGCCTGAAGGCGAACACGACCGTGCCGCTGGATTACGCGGGAACGTGGTAGGTTCGGATCACCAAACGCCCCCCCATGTCTCCCCTCCTCCGGAACATCCTGGCCGTGGTGGCCGGCACCGGCGCCTGCCTGCTGTTCAATGGGCTCCTTCTGGACCTGCTGATGCGCGTGATCCCCCCACCCACCGGCTTCGATCCGAACACACCGTCCACCTACACCCTTCTGGAGACGCGGCACTTCATCGCCCCCTTCCTCGCGCATGCCGTGCCTTCGCTGGTCGGCGGGTGGCTGGCGGCGCGGCTGGCCGCCACGCGCCCGATGACCTTCGCCCTGGTGGTGGGGGCACTGCATCTGCTCGGCGGCATCGCGGCGGCCTTCATGATCCCCGCACCCACGTGGTTCATCGCGCTGGACCTGCTGGTCGCCTACCTGCCGATGGCGTGGCTGGGCGGGCGGCTGGCCGGTGTGGGACGCTGATCCGACCCGCGGCGATCGTCGGAGCGTGCGTCCTGTGTCGCATCTTCGCGCCACAACGGCCACACGGTCGTTCCTCCCTCAGCGATGAAACGATCGATCCACCTCGACGAGAAGCTGGAAGGTTCCAGCCCCTTCACGGCCGCCGTGGAGGCCAACGGCTTTGTCTTCATCAGCGGCCAGATCGCCTCGGTGAAAGGCACCCGCACCGTCATCACCGACAACATCACCAAGGAAGTCGAACAGGTGATGGCGAACATCGGCGCGATCCTGGAGGCGGCCGGACTCACGTACGACGACCTGGTGAAGTGCACCATCTACCTCACCAACCTGCAGTACTACACGGCGGTGAGCGCGGTGTATCAGGCCTGCTTCAAAGGTGACCCGCCCGCCCGCGAGACCGTGGGCGTGAAGGAGCTGCCCCGCGGCGCCAACGTGGAGATCAGCGGCATCGCTGTGAAGCGCTGAACAGCTGCAGCACCGCCCATGGCTTCGCGCCACGGGGCGGTGTTCCGTACCGCACTGCGCGCGTCATGGACCCCGGTGAACAGGCCGCCCGGATCTTCGACCGGTACGCCGCACGGTATGCCGCCGAATACGCGGATGTCGGCCGCTACATCCCATCGCTCCAGGCCTTCCTGGACCTGCTGCCGACCGGAGCGGACGTGCTCGAACTGGCCTGTGGCCCCGGCAACGTCACCCGTCATCTGCTGCACCAGCGCCCCGACCTGCGGGTGTTGGGCACCGACCTGGCCCCGGCCATGCTGGCCATCGCCCGCGAACAGCTCCCCATGGCCACCTTCGAGCGGCTGGACCAACGCGCAGTGAAGACCCTTGGCCGGCGGTTCCACGGCATCGTATGCGCCTTCGGCCTGCCCTACCTGAGCGCGGTGGAGGCCGCGGCCTTGATCGCGGATGCCTCCGCCATGCTGCATCCCGGCGGTGCCCTCTACCTGAGCACCATGGAGGAGGACCCCGCCCGCAGCGCATGGGAAGGTCCGTCGGAGGAGGAGCGCATCCTGATGCACTACCACGCCGGGGCGGCGCTGAGGAACGCGTTCCGGAAGGCCGGTCTGAACCTTCGGCACGAGAGCCGCAGCCGCTACGTGGATGCCCATGGCAAGGCCGTCACCGACCTCATGCTGGTGGCGCAGCGCGCTATGTGAGCGATCCCATCTTTGCGCCCCATGGAGTTCGGCATCTACACCTTCGTCGACCACACGCCCGATCCCGTCACCGGCGAGCGCATCACCGCACAGCAGCGCCATGCCCAGCTGCTGGAGGAGGCTGAGCTGGCCGACCGCCTGGGGCTGGACGTGTTCGCCATCGGCGAGCACCACCGCGAGGACTTCATCGCCAGTGCGCCCGCCGTGCTGCTGGCCGCCATCGCCGCGCGCACCACCCGCATCCGGCTGGGGAGCGCCGTCACCGTGCTCAGCAGCGAGGACCCGGTCCGCGTGTACCAGCAGTACGCTACGCTTGACCTGCTCAGCGGCGGGCGGGCGGAGATCATGGCCGGCCGCGGGTCCTTCACCGAGTCGTTCCCCTTGTTCGGGTACGACCTGAAGGACTACGACACGCTCTTCAGCGAGAAGCTGGCCATGCTGCTGGAGATCCGCAAGGGCGAACGCCTCACCTGGAACGGACGGCACACCCCGACCATCGAAGGCCGTGGCGTATACCCGCGTGCCGTGCAGGAGCCGCTGCCCGTGTGGGTGGCCGTGGGCGGCACGCCGGAGAGCGCCGTGCGAGCGGCCGCGTTGGGGCTGCCCATGACGCTGGCCATCATCGGTGGCGACCCGGCGCGCTTCAAGCCCTTCACCGACCTGTACCGCAAGGCCTGGCAGCAGGCGGGCCATCCGCTGGACCGCTTCCAATTGGGCATCGGTTCGCACGGCTTCATCGCGGACAGCTTCGAGGAGGCCGCCGAGCTCACCTGGCCGCGCTACGCCATGCAGATGGGCCGCATCGGCAGGGAGCGCGGCTGGGGCCCGGTGGGCCGGCCTCAGTTCGACTTCGAGGTGTCGCCACACGGGGCCATGCTGCTGGGCGATCCGGAGACCGTGGCGCGGAAGATCGTCCGCGAGCACGGGCTGTTCGGCTTCACACGCTTCTGCCTTCAGTTCAGCGTGGGCAGCATGCCGCACGACAAGCTGCTGCGTTGCATCGAGCTGTACGCCACCGAGGTGGTGCCGCGGGTGAAGGCCGCCGTGGGGGCCCGACGCCGTTGAACACGCCGTTCGTTCACCATCCCGCGCCGCGTGCGCACCTTTAGGCCTCGGTCGTCGTCCATGAACGCTCAACGCTCCGCGTCCCGATGGACCATGGTGGTCCTGGTGGTGCTCTCCGCCCTTGTCGGCGGCTACGCGCTGCGGCACACCCTGGCGCGCCAGGCGTTGACGGCAGTGGCTTCCCAGGCCGGTGGCGCGCGGTATCACGTGGACCTGGGAACGGTGGACCTCGATCCGTTCAGAGGGCGCATCCGGATCGGCGACCTGCGCATCACCCCGCGGCCCACGGCCGTTGCGGACGGCTCACCGACCATCACGGTGCAGGCCCGCACGATCGAGCTGTCCAAGGTGGACCTCTTCGCCCTGCTGTGGGACAGGCATCTGATGGTGGGGCGCATGCTCATCGATGCGCCGGAGGTGACGCACGAGTACGGAACGCGGGCCGGGGAGCGCATGGCACAGACCCGGGAAGCCGACACCTTGAAGCTGCCCATGGGCGTGGAGTTCCTGCATGTGGACACGCTGCGGATCCGCCATGCCCGGGGGAGTACGCGCGACCGGAACGGTGTGCACCCGCACGCATCGGTGGCGGGACTGGACATCCTGCTCACCGGGATCCTCATGGCGCAGGGAGCCGGGGACCGTCCGCTGATCCGCCTGGTCTCGGGCGATCTCGTGCTCCGCGAAGCGGATGCACGGATGGAGCCGTTCCACACGGCCCACATCGACTCGCTTCACATCCGGGTGCCGGAGAACACGGCCCGGGTCCACGGGTTCCACTTCACCCCCCTGGTGGGCCCGGACCACTACCGAACGGCGAATGATGCGCCGATGGAGCTGTACGAGGCGCACGCGGACAGCATCCTGTTGGACGGATGCGACCTCACCGCCTGGCTGGAAGGCGGGGTGCTCCTCGCACAGGGCTTCACGGTGGCCCGCCTGCAGGTGGACATCCATCGGGACAAGTCGGTGCCCTACACCGAAGAGCGACCACGAGCACCGCTGCCGGCCGAGCGGATCGGCGGATGGCGCGTGCCTGTGGCCCTGGCCCGGGTGAACATCACGGGGGGCCGCATCACGTATCACGAGCGGCTGGCACCGGGAGAGCCGTATGGATCGGTGACCCTCGCCGGGTTGGATGCGAAGGTGACCGGTCTGACGAACATGCGCCCGGACAGCAGCACCGAACTGCACCTGGCCGGTCGATTTCGGCTCTGGGACAAAGCCCCGGCGCGGGTGGACCTGTGGCAGTCGCACTCGCCGCAGGGCTCACGGATCGAGGCCCGGGTCCACTTGAGCGGCCTGCAAGCGCGCGAGCTGAACCACATCACCGATGAGCTGGTGAAGGTGCGGGCCACCGAAGGACGGATCCATGCGGTGGATCTACATATGCTGGGCGACGACCGCTCGGCGCACAGCACGGTGCACATGCACTACGAGGACCTCAAGCTCAAGTTGGAACCGGCACGTCCGCATGCCGGTCTGCTCTCGCTGCTTGCTAACGCGGTCATCCGCAGCTCCAACGTGCCGGGCGATCGGCGCTACCGGGTCGGACGGACGCTGGTGCACCGCAACCAGGAGACCTCCGTGTTCAACTACCTCTGGCTGAGCCTGCGCGAAGGCATGCTGGACATCCTGCTGCCCGGTCCGGTGCTCGATCAACTTCACACGCACAAGGTCCCGCCTCGCTGAGATCCACCGTGCGCGGCCCCGCCACAGGATGACGCGCTGGTGGTCTCCTCGAACACGGGCACCGGTCCATCGCTCATTGGCGCAGGAAGGGCTGCCGCCGCACGCTCCCACCCTGCCGCACCTCGGCCACGTAAAGGCCTGCCGCCAGCCCGTCCAGGGGGATCAGCGCCCGATCAAGGGTCGCCGCACGACGCATCACCCGGCCCTGCGCATCGCGCACCAGCACCTCCGCTGGCCCACCCACCACCACGGTGACCAGGTCGTCCGCCGGCACCGGGAACAGCGAAAAGCCCTCCATGGGCTCCTCCTCCACCGCAGTGATCAGGCCATTGCTGCGGAGCGGCCGCATATGGCCCATGGCATAGCCGTGGGCAGTGTCGTAGAAGTGGACATCGTACAGGCGGCGTGCGGAGTTCAGCGTGGCGGTGCTGTAGTTGAGGTCCCAGGTGGCTCCGCCGTCATCACTGAACAGGATGTAGCCGGCCGACCCATCGGTGCGGTAGCCGGTGACGAAACCCGCTCCATCGCCGCGGAAGGTGGCACCCGTAAGGATATACGTGCCGGCGTGGTTGTTGACGGCCGGTGCCCAGGTGGAGCCGCCATCAGTGGTGCGCAGGATCGTGCCGTCGTTGCGGGTGGCCACACCGTTGGTGCTGGAACTGAAGGCCACCGCGCTGAAGCCGGCTGTGGCATCGGCATGCACCTGCTGCCAGGTAAGACCGCCGTCGGTGCTGCGGTAGATGGCGCCACTATCGGGCAGAAGCACGCCGTTGTTGATCGTGCGACGGTAGCCGCCGGTGGCGGCGAAGGCGAGCTGGTCGTTCACGAAGTGCAGCCGGGATACCGGCTGGCCGGGCAGCACGGCGACGTTGGACCATGTGGCCCCGGTGTCGGTGCTGATGTCGATGATGCCATTGCCGAGCGCATCCCCCCCGCCGGTGAAGGCCACCAGGTCATCGCGCATGCGGATGGCGCGGTAGTAGCGTCCTGTCCCTGTGCGCACGCTGTCGAAGCCGATGGGATAGGCAGGGAACAGATAGGGTCGCACCACGATGCTGCGGTCGTACAGCTCGTGTCCGGCGGCCATGTACAGCGGCCTCCCGCCAGTGACCTTCACGTGGATGTCCTCCAGGTTGGTGGAGGGTTCGTACCAGACATAGTAGCCGCCGGACTGGGCGCCATTGTCGGTCAGCAACAGACCGCCTTCCGTGGCCGATGGGCTGGGGCCGGGGTTGTTGGCGCCGTAGACGAACAGGCCACTGTCCACCGTGTGGAAGGCGCAGGCCTGGAAGTGGATGGACGAGGAGAACAAGCCGCCCGTTGTCCATTGGGCGCGGGTGACAACAGGAACGAGCGCGATGACGAGCGCCAGCGGAGCGAAGCGATGCATGGGATCGGGTGGGTTCGGCGGTGGACACGCGGACCGTTCATTCCGCTGCCTGCGCTGCGCCCGAACACGCGGACAGGCGTTGTGGTTCGGCGAAGTGGCCCGACCTTGGTGCGCATGGACGCCGCCACCGCCCGCGACCGGCTGCTCACCCTTCCGGGCATCACCGAGCACGATCACTTCGGACGACCCGCCTACCGCGCCACCACCGCCAAGGGCAGGCCGACCACCATCTTCCTCACGCTGTGGCTCGACGAACAGCGGGCCGTGCTCCTGCTCGATGTGGAGCAACAGGCCGACCTCCACGCACGGCACCCGCAGGTCTTCTTCCCCGTGCCCAACAAATGGGGCGCGAAGGGCGCCACCTTCCTGGAACTCGCCCGGGCCGACGAACGCCTCTTCACCCTCGGCGTGCAGCAGGCACTGGCGAAGGCCACGGGCGATCGCCGACCTTAGCAGAATGATGCGGACCGTGCTGCTGCTCTCCTGCCTGCTTCCAGGCGCCGTGCTGTGCGCGCAGCCTTACACCCAAGCGCTGTGGCCGGTGGACACGGTGCGCAACATCACGTACGGCTGGGACACCACGTATCTGGGCGGCATCGACACCCTGAAGCTCGACCTCTTCCGCCCGGTGGGCGATGGCAACACGCACCGGCCGGTGCTGGTCGCCGTGCACGGCGGGGCCTGGGTGGGCGGCACGCGGCAGGATCTGTGGTCCATCTGCCATGCCGCGGCACAGCGCGGCTACGTGGCCGCCACCATCAGCTACCGCCTGCGCCACCACGTGCCACAGAACGTGTCCATCTCGCTGGGCGTGGATCCGTGCGTGTACCTGCCGGACAGCGCGGAACTGCTGCGGGCGCTCTATCGCGCCCAACAGGACCTCAAGGGCGCCATCCGCTTCCTGAAGGGACGCAGCGCCCAGGACAGCACCAACGCCTGCACCGTCTTCCTGTACGGCGAGAGCGCGGGGGCGATCACGAGCCTGACCGCCGCCTTCCTCGACGAGGCGGGTGAACGCCCTGCGGCCTGCGGCGCGCTCCCCGCGGTGCCCGACCCGAACCTGCTGCTGGGCGGTTGCCACGTCACGGGCCTGCCCCTCACCGCGGCCCAGCGCAGCCGCCCCGACCTCGGGCCGGTGGACGGCGACCTCATGCTGAACGGCACCGATGCGCGGGTGGCCGGCATCGCAGCGATGTACGGCGCGCTGCCCATCATGGCCCTTGCGGAGGACTGGATGCAGGGCCCCGATACGCCGGCCGTGTTCCTCTACCACCAACCGTGCGATGCCATCGTACCGAACGGCACCGCGCCCCTCCTGCGCGACCTCTCCGCTTATTGCGCGGGCGGCACTTGGTGGAGCATGCACTACCCCTGGAGCGCGGGGAGCGCGGTGCTGGCGCAGGTGTTGGGGTCGAAGCTGCTGGCCAGTATCCAGGATGCGGCCGTGTGCAACGCGGTGCTCGGACAGTTCCCCTTCTCCTTCAACTGCATCAATGTGGCGCAGAACGGCTCGTTCCACTACGTGAACCAGGCCGCCGTGGTGGTCGACAGCGTCTTCAAGGCCTTCAGCCCGGTGATCGTGGCGACCGAAGCGCTGCCGTGTGGAACCACCGCCATCGCCGACAGCCATCCCTCCGCGCGCGCGCTGCTGTTCCCGAACCCGACGGTGGATGCGCTGACCGTGGTCCTGCCCGATGGGATCCGCGCCGCGCAGGCCCGGCTGTGCGATGCGACAGGCCGGGTGCTTCGGTCCGTGCGCATGCAGGGCGGCCGGAACATGATCGATGTGACGGGTCTTGGCAACGGTGCGTACATCCTGATGTTCGAGGATGCCCCCCTGCCGACGGAACAGGTGATCGTGGCGCGATAGGCCGCGCACCGTTCGTCCCGGTGACGGATCGTGTGTCACCTTCAGGCAGCATCGCGCGTCCCATGACCGTCCAACCGACACGCCATCGGACCATGCGCACGATCCCTACGCTCACCCTCAGCCTCAGCCTTGGCCTTCTGCAGGCCCAGTGCCCCTTTGATCCCACCATCCAACCGGATCCGGTGATCCTGTGCCCCGATGCAGCGGAGGTGCTCACCACCCAGGTGTACGACAGCTACCAGTGGTACAAGGACGGGCAGCCGATCGCCGGTGCGATCCAGCAGACCCACGCGGTGAACTCGGCCAATGACGCGGGCTCCAGCTTCACCGTGGAGTGCACCCTGAACGGATGCACGGAGCTGTCGCCACCTGTGCTCGTGGACGGCTGGGTCTTCCTGCTGCCTTTCGTGATGCACGAGGGCGACACCGAATACGGCATGGGGCCGAACGGCCAGTTGCTGTTCTGCGAAGGCGACACGCTGTTGCTGACGCTGATGCCGCCGTACGACACCAACATCCAATGGACCAACGGAGGCGTGCCGATCCCCGGCGCCAACAGCCCCACGCTGACGGTCACGGAGAACGGGTCGTACTCCGTGAGCGGAGCTCCGAGCACGTGCCCGAACTTCATGCAGCAGCTCGGTGTCACCATCGAAGCGGAGTTCACCGCGCCCGCGCAGCCCGTGATCACGTTGAACGGTGCCGACCTGTGCGCCACCCCGGCGGGGAACAGCTACCAGTGGTTCCTCAACGGGCAGCCCATCGGGGGCAGCACGCCGTGCATCCTGGCCGGCATTCCGGGCGTCTACACGGTGTTCGTGGACTATGGCCTGCCCTGCCAGATGCTGTCCGAACCCTTCGGGATCACCACGGGGGTGGGCGAACGGACGGGCCGGACGGAGGTGGTGGTCTCCCCGAACCCGGCCACGAACACGGTGCGTGTCCAGTGGCCCGGTACGCGGCCCGGTACATGGACCGTGATCGACGGCTCCGGACGGGCGGTGGTGTGGGGCGAAGTGAGCACGCAGCGCACCCAGGACATCGACGTGAGCCGTTGGCCTTCGGGCAGCTACACGCTGAGGACAGTGGATGCCCGGCATGTGGACGAACGACGGTTCGTGGTGCAACGGTGAGCGTATCGCCTTCGAACGAACAGGGCCGCCCGAGGGCGGCCCTGTCGCTTTTCGTTCAGCGCCCGATCA
Source organism: Flavobacteriales bacterium (assembly GCA_020847755.1). Classification (GTDB taxonomy): domain Bacteria; phylum Bacteroidota; class Bacteroidia; order Flavobacteriales_F; family PHOS-HE28; genus PHOS-HE28. The sequence continues at coordinate 20,000 of JADLBK010000175.1, forward strand.
TTCGCCGGTGATCGCGGCGGCCAGGTTGGTCATGGCCGTCTGGTTGTTGGGGCCTCCGCCCATGGCGATATCATTGGCCAGGAGGTCCAGGCCCATGAGCAGGGTGGTGACCTCGATGGTGGGCGCCAGGTTGGCGGTGCCCCCGGCGGCCAGGTCGGCGTGGTAGTGGAAGTGGTCCTCGGTGAGCAGGGCATCCGTGGCGCAGTGGTACAAGAAGGCCTTGTCCTCGGGATCATCGAAGTCGCCATCGCCATTGCCATCCACATACCCTTCCATGTTCAGGAACTTATAGCCCGCGCTGGGGTTCCAGCTCCAATGCATCTCCTCCAGGTCGAGCGGGGACTCGGCCTGCGTGGGGTCGGCATGGTTGGTGGCGCTGTCCAGGCCCAGGGCGATGTGCACCTCGTGGATGTGGTTGGGCGCGATGCTGCCGAGCGTGAAGGTGTTGGTGGCCGCAGCGGCATCCACCAGCAGCACCGTCCCGTGGAACTCGCCCACGGTGTTCATGGCATCGTCCGTGAGGTGGATGTCGCTCACGTAGAACTTCAGCTTGTCGAACTTGACGGCATGACCGGCGCCGTCCTGCACGACGTCGCTGAGGGTGAACGGAGCGCCGTTCTTGGTGAAGGAGAAGGACAGCTTCACCGTGCCCGTGGTGGGCGTGGTGGGCGTGGGCTCGGGATCGTCCTTCTTGCAGGCGGTGAAGCCCACCGCGAGGGCGGCCACAAGGGCCAGGTGTTGGGTGTTCATGCGGAGTGGTCGTGTTCTGTTGTTGTTGTTGTTCAGTTGAACGCGTAGGTGATCCCGAGGATCGCGCGCTGTCGGTTGGGGATCATCCATTCGCCGGAGGAACGGGCCACGGCGTATTGATGGTTCACCGTCACCATCCAGTTGCGCCACCACACGCGGGATCCCACGTGGGTGAAGAGCGTGTTGGCGCCCGTGCCGGGCACCTTCCCGTCGTTCTGCCGGTCCATGCCGGCATGTTCGGCATACAGTCCCAGGGAGGGCGCCAGGGTGAAGGCCCCGATCGGCACCTGGTGGAAGCCCTCGGCGGTGGCCGAAAGGCCGTGTCCCATGCGGTGGTCGCCGGCACCGACGCTGTTCAGGCGGCCGGTAACGGCCAGGCTTCCGCCCCACCGCTGCCGGCGCACCAGGTATTCGGCCGAGGCAAGCCCGTCCCAGCTGCCCGTACCGGGCTGCAGGTCGTGGCCCACCTCCTGACCCGCCCAGGTGCGGTCCGTGGCGCCCAAGGGTACCTTGCCGCCCAGCCCCACGGTGAAGCGATGCACCGTCCGCGGCACGTCGGAGAGCCCGCGGGTGTTGGCCAGCACGTAGCGGGCCAGCACGAAGGGATCGCCCACCCCGTACAGGTCGGCGCGCGCATAGCCGTCCACGCCCTGGTAGTTGTTCACCAGGGGCACCGAGGCCATCACGGCGAAGCGGGGGCCGAACCACACGTCGCCGCGCAGTTCGAGCACCTGGTAGAGCTCCGTGTAGTGCTGATCGGCCGTGGTGGTGGCACTGTGGCCACCGTGCTTCAGCACGCCGGCGGTGCCCAGCATCCCATCGAGCTGGCGGAAGCGGTAGAAAAGGCCGACGGTGGTGCTGCGGTCCTTCGGCTGGATGCCGAGGAAGAGGCCGCACACATCGCAGGCAAGCAGCGGAGGCGCGCTCAGCAGCGCCGCCGCCAGGAACAGGCGTTTCATGGAAAAGGGTTGAGGTTCGACGATGGCCGGCCGCGTGGGCCGGATCCGGACCTAGCCCCAGGGCACCGGGTCGGCGATGGCGTGGATGCCATCGAGCAGCATCACACGCAATGGCGGTGCGGCCAGTTCGCGCATGGGCAGCACCGGCGGCCAGTTCAGTACGTCGGCCACCAGCGAGGGCTGGGTGCGCACCTCCAGGTTCTCGAAGGGGGCCTGGGCCTTGCGCTCGCTGGTGTTGAGCTGGCGCATCAGCACGCAGTTGCCATGGCAGGTGTTCTGCTCCGGGGCGGCGTCGCGCATCACGCAGAGCTCCCGCTCGATGCGGTCGCGTTCCAGCAGGAAATGGCCCACGATCAGGGAGGGCAGCAGCAGGGAGATCAGCAACGCTGCCGCCATCATGCCCGTCGACAGACGAAGCAGGAGGTTCACGAAGGCCGCCGAGCGCATGATGCCAAAAGTAGATCAACGACCACTGCAGCGACTGACCGGCATCATCCGTTATGGACCGATGCGCTCCAACAACACCAGGCTGTGGTCCGTGCGTTGGAAGTGGTCCACCAGCAGGCCCCAGCGCGGAGCGGCGGATCCGCTGCGGAGCACGGCCTCTGCAGGCAGGTGGCCGGTGCGCAGGCCCGACCAGAGCAGCCAAAGGCCGAAGGCGTTGGCCGTGAAGAACTCGCCGCAGAGGTGTTTGTAGGCGGCGTGGGTGGCCTGCGGCAGGTCGGCCTCCATGGGTGCGTAGGCGCCATCCTGCGGGCCGTCGCCGTTGCGTCCGGTCATCAACAGGTCGATGCGGTCGGTGGATAGGCCGTTCCGCTGAAGGAAGGCCTGCACGCGGTCGCGCAGGGTCTCCGCCCCGCCACGATAGCTGATGTCCACGTCCACCACGCGCACGGCCGTGCCCGGTCCTGGCGTGTCGCCCAGGACGAAGAAGGCGGCCCCTTCGCCACAGAGGGCGCCGCCATCGGTGGCCCGCAGCACCTCCAGGTTCGGCACGTCGTGCTGCTTCCAGATGCCGCTCCGGCGCTGTACCAGATAGTAGTCCGGGGTGATGCTCTCAGCGCCGCCCACCAGCACGGTGGCACGCCCCTCCAGGCCCACCTGCATCCAGCCGTCGAGCAGGGCGCTGGTGAAGGAGATGCCGCGGTGGAGATAGGTGTAGTTGTAGCCGGTGCAGCGCGTGGCCAGGGCGATCTGTCCGGCCACGTTGTTGTGCAGCAGCGGCACGAAGAAGCGTTCGGTGCTTTCCATGCAGCCCAGTCCGGTGCCCACGATGATGGCCTCGGGAGCTGCGCCGCCCGCGCGGTCCAGGGCATTGAGGGCGGTGCCCAGTCCGATCCTGGCCACTTTCTCCATCCGGCGCCCGCGCACGGGGTCCACGTAGCGGCGCAGTTCGGGCACCACGGCGTTCAGCGGGTGGGTGGTGTAGGCGGCGACCTGTTCCAGGCGGTCGGTGTCGAACACCGGTTGTGGACCGATGGCCGAGGCCTCACGGATGTACACCGGTCGCTTCATGGCCGTGCTTCCGGTGCGCTCAGCACCAGGCTCGTGTTGTTGCCGCCGAACCCGAAGGAACTGCTGAGCACATGGCGAACGGCCACATCGCGCCGGGTCCGGGTCACCGGCACCAGCGGCGCTTCGTTCAGCGGCGTGCGCCAGCGCAGGTTGGCGAAGTGCACCCCGTGCCGGATGGCGAGCACGGCGTACACGGCCTCCACTGCACCGGCGGCACCGAGGGTGTGGCCTGTGAACGACTTGGTGCTGCTGAAGGGGGGCACCGCGCCGTGGAAGAGGCGGTTGAGCGCGATGCCTTCGGAAGCGTCGTTGTTCGGAGTGCCGGTGCCGTGGACGTTCACGTAGCTGATGGCCTCCGGGGCCAGCCGCGCCATGGCCAGGGCCTGCCGCATGGCCTCGTAGGCGCCGGTGCCGTCCGGCGAGGAGGCCGTGGCGTGGAACGCCTCATTGGTGTTGGCGTACCCGCTCACCACAGCGAGCACGTCGGCACCGCGGGCCCGCGCGCGCGCCTCGGTCTCCAAGACCAGGTAGGCGGCCGCCTCGCCCAGGTTGAGCCCGGCGCGGTCGCGGTCGAAGGGGCGGCAGGGCTCGCGGTCCAGGATCAGCAGCGAGTTGAAGCCGTTGACGGTGAACTTGCACAGGGCGTCGGTGCCGCCCACCACGGCCACGTCGGTCAGGCCATGGCGGAGCAGCCGGTCGCCCAACATCAGTGCGTTGGCGCTGCTGGAGCAGGCGGTGCTGATGGTGGTCACCAGGTCGCGGAAGCCGAGCTCGGCGGCGATGCGTTGGGCGTGGTCGCCGGGGTCATGCGTGCCCAGGTATTGCGCGGCCTCATCGGGGATCTCCGGAAGGAAGTACTGGTCGTAGATGGGCTCCGTCTTGTCGATCCCGCCGGCGGTGGTGGCCGAGATGAAGGCCGTGCGCTGGGCCGCGGGATCGATGCCGGCGTGGGCCAGGGCCTCCTTCACGGCGCGCAGGCCGAGCAGGGCGGTGCGGGTCCAACTGCGCACGGCGCGGGGAGCGGCCAGGGCGGCGAGGGCATCATCGTCCAGGTGGACCTCGGCCACCGGGATGCTTCCGCGGTGGCGGGTGGGCAGCACGGTGATGGGACCGATACCGGAGCGCTCATGGAGCAGCGCGTCGAGGTTGCCCTCCACGTTGGTGCCCAGGGCGCTGATCACGCCCAGGCCGGTGATCACCACGCGGTCGCTCATGGTCAACGCGAAGAAACGACCCGTTCGGCCACGATGGACACCAGCAGGCAGGCCGCGGCGAAGAGCGCGAGCGGGATGAGGTACATGACGAGTTCGGCCAGGTCGCCCTGGCGCAGCATCACCACGTTGAAGGCTTCCATGCTCCAGTTCAGGGGCGAGATGCGGCCGATGACCTGCATGGGACCGGGCATGATGTAGAGCGGCACCCAGATGCCGCCGATGGCGCTCATGATCACCACGGCGGTGCTGCCGAGGATGGCCGACTGCTGCTGGGTGCGGGAAAAGGAACCCACCAGCACCCCGAAGGAGGTGGCCGCCAGCCCGATGAAGAGGGCCGCCAGCACCAGCAGGAGGAGGTCCTCGGGGGGACCGAAGCGCAGGGGCGGCAGGCCGAAGAGCGGCAGCACCCAATGGCCCACGCTGAGGAGGATGGCCAGCTGGGTGAGGCAGACCATCAGGTAGGCCGTGATGCGGCCGATGAGCCGCTCGGCCACCGTGCCGGGCATGGTGAGCAGGCGCACCATGCAGCCCGCGGTCCTCTCCTTCACCATGTTGCCGGCCAGCAGCACCACGGTGAAGAACATGGCGAAGATGGTCCAGGCCGGCACGTTGTGGGCGGTGGTGTCGCTGGCCACCTTGCTGCCGGTGAGCTCGCGGGCGGCCAGTTGCTGGTCGATGCCCACGAAGGGACCGCCCAAGGCGATCGGTGGAAGAGTGTCCCCGTTGATGGCCTCCAGGCGCACGCGCATATCGGCGAGCAGGCGCTCGGAGCTGATCCCGGCCAGCACGCGCACCAGGCTGCTGCGCACCAGTTCGCGGAAGACATGCTTCACCGCGGGGTCCACCACCATCAGCACGGCGGCGCTGTCGGCCGCCGGGATGGCCGTGCGGTCGCCGGTGAGCGGGTCGAAGAGCAGGGCCATGGTGCCTTCGGAGCGGGCGGCGACGGCCTCGGTGGCGTTGGCGGGCACCACCACGCCGATCTGGTGCTCGCCGCGGCGCACGCGCTCGCGGAACTCCACCTCGTCCAGCGCCTGCCCGCTGGTGATGGTGAAGCTGCCCGTGGCCTCCAGTCCGCGCTGCACGGCCTCCCCCACCGGACCGCCGTCCAGGTCCTTGAAGAGCACGCGCACCTGCTTGTCGCTGAAGTCGCGGAAGGGGGCATCCTGCACCACGGCCATCACGCTCACCAGGAAGATGGGCATCACGTACACCAGCAGCAGGCCCGTGCGGTCGCGCAGGAGCAACAGCAGCTCCTTGTGCACGTGGGCGAGGATGCGGGTGAACATGGGGTCAGTCGCGCAGTTGGCGTCCGGTGAGGCGGAGGAAGGCGTCCTCCAGGCGTTCGTGCCCGCCGCCGCGGGTGGTGGACAGCTCGCCCACACTGCGTCCGTCGTCCATCACCACCACGCGGGTGCAGAGGCGCTCGGCCTCCTCCAGGTGGTGGCTGGTGTACAGCACGGTGGTGCCACCGGCGTTCACCTCGTGGAGCAGGTCCCAGATGGCGGCGCGGCTTTGGATGTCGATGCCCACGGTGGGCTCGTCGAGGAAGAGGATCGGCGGCGCGTGGAGCAGGGCCACCACGATGTTGAGGCGGCGGCGCATGCCGCCGCTCCAGTGCCGCACCTGCTCGTCGGCACGGTCCTGGAGCCCGGTGCGCACCAGCAGCGCCTCGGCGCGTTCGCCGAGCATCGCGGTGGACAGACCGTGCAGTCGGCCGAAGTAGCGCAGGTTCTCGCGGGCGGTGAGGGTGTCGTACAGGGCGATCTCCTGGGGCACGAAGCCGATGAGGCGATGGACGCGGCCGGGCTCCTTCACCACATCGAGGCCGCGCACCAGCACCCGGCCCTCGCTGGGGGCCAGCACGCCGGTAAGGATGCTGATCATGGTGGTCTTGCCGGCACCGTTGGGGCCGAGCAGACCGAAGAACTCACCGGGCATCACCTGCAGGTCCATGCCGTTCAGGGCGGGACGGCCTCCGTTGCGATAGCGCTTCACCAGGCCCTCCACCCGGATGTCCGGGGCGATCATAGCTGCTTGGCGCACTGGTGGAGCTGCTTGAAGAAGGCGGTCTCCTGGCGCCCGATGTCGGCCAGCTTGTCGGCCAGATGGTCGTAGGTGATGTGGGCCTCGGCGCGGCCCTTGCACAGACGGCCGGCCTGGTAGGCGAGATCGCGCCACTGGTCGCCGATGCGGCTCATCTCCAGGGCCATGTCCTTGAGGGCCGGGGCGTTCAGCAGCTTGGCACCTTCCATGAGGAAGGCGGCGAAGATGAAGCGGAAACCGGCGCCGCCGGTGCCGATCTCCTCCTGCATGCGGATCAGGTTGCCCAGCGCGAGCCGCGCATCCTTCTCGCCCAGGCGGCGCTCGTAGTGGCGCAGCCTGCCGGCCAGGTAGGCGATGCCCTTGCTGCCGAACATGGGCAGCGGGGTGGTGCTCATGTCGCGCGCGGTGCGGCGCAGGCCCCTGAGGGCGGCCGTGCGCAGGTCGGCATCGGCGGGCACCTGGGTGGGGTAGTACATCCGGCCCTTGATGTTGGGCATGCCCTTGGCGAAGCGGGCCCGGATCAGCGCGGAACGATGGATGCGCGTCGGGCCGTCCATCACGGGATCGCTCACGAGGTACTCGTCCCCCTCCTTCCCGAACACCACGATGTTGTGGCCATTGAAGTGGAAGCGGAACGCCTTCGGCAGGTAGGGCAGGTAGAACACGCTGGTGAGCAGGCCCACGGGCAGGCCCTGGGCCAGCACCCGGTCCAATTCATCCATCGCCTCGCGCGGATCGCGGAAAGTGACCCGCCGGATGCTGATGCCGAGCCGCTTGGTGAACCGGCTGAAGATCCAGCCCGGCAGGATGCGGTAGCTGGTCACCGGGATGCCGTTCATCTTCAGGAAGGGCATGTGGCTGAAGAACAGGCCGGAGCCGATGCCGAAGGCCATCGGTTCGCTCACGGGCAGGCCGTGGAAGCGCATCAGGTTGCTGATGACGCCCGTCTCGCAATGGGCGCTCTGCTGGTGGTCGAAGGGGATCACCCGGGCAGGCTGGCTCATCGGGGCACCTGCTTCAGCTCGTCCACCGACACCAGCAACACCTCCGCGTAACGGCCCAGCAGGGCCTGGTCGAGCTCCGCGAAGCCGGCGGGCTCCAGATGGCGCTTCACCTTGCGGGCCGGCAGGTCCATGTGCTGGGCCAGCAGGGCGGCGTCCATCATGTTCTTCTCCATGTGATAGGCCAGGGGGCTCAGATCACCCTTCAACACCTGCTGCCGGGCCGCCTCCACGCGCTCATGGATCACGTCCCAGGCCTGGCTCAGGGCCACGTTCTCCGGCTCCCAACCCACACTGGGCACCTTCTCGAACTCGCCGTTCTCGTTCAGGGCGTACTTCACCACCTTGAACTTGCCCTCCAGCATGTTGGCGTCGTCCTGGGGTACTTCCTCCTTCTTCATGTGGATGGCTTCACCGGAGCGCGGTGGCCGCCGCCGTCCGGGGAAAGGAGCACAAAGATAGCCAGACGACCAGGAAGGTCGCCGCGACCTACACGGCGGTGAGCAGGGCGAAGGCGTAGCTGAAGCGCGCGCTCTCGGGCACCATCAGCAGCACCTTCTGGCCCTTCTTCACATGGCCCTCGGCGATGAGGTCGCGGAGCTGGAGGAAGATGGAGGCGGAACCCACGTTGCCCACCCGGGGCAGGTTGATGAACCACTTGTCCATGGGCACGCCGATGCCCTGGGCCACCATCTCATCGTGCACCTTGTCGCGGAAGAACATGCTGCTGAGGTGCACCAGCATGTGGTCGATGGAGGCGGGATCGAGCCCGTGGCGCTCGAAGGTCTCGCGCAGGAAGCGCACGCCCACCGGAACGATGTTGCGGCCCAGCAGCTTCACGTCCTGCTTCATGGTGAAGATGGAGCGTCCGGCGAGGTCCTGCGGCAGGAAGTGCTTCCAGCCGTGGTATCGGCCGTCCACATCCTTGTCGCCGCCGCTGTACATGCACACGTCGAGCTCGTGGGCGAAGGAGCGGCTCACCACCCACTCCATGCGCAGGCTCAGCGGACCGCGGGGTGCGGGCTCCATCAGCACGGCGGCGGCGCCGTCGCTCAGCATCCAGCGCAGGAACTCCTTCTCGAAGCCGATGATGGGGTCCTGCTCCAACTCGCGATACCGCTCGGTCTCGCGCTCGAAATTGCGGGCCAGCATCATGGGGCTCACCAGCTCGCTGCCTGCGGCCACGGCATTGCGGGAAAGGCCCGCGCCCACGCTCATGTAGCCGTACTTCAGGGCATGCATGCCGGTGCAGCAGGCACCGGCCGTGCTCACGATCTCCAGGGGATGGTCCAGCTCGCCATGCACCTGCGAGGCGTGCGAGGGCAGGAACTGGTCGGGGCTGCTGGTGCCGCAGGCCAGCACCTCCAGGTCGCGCACGGCCAGACCGTCCCCGGCCAGGCCCTTCACCGCCTCGGCCACCAGCTGGGCGTTGCTGTGCGTGATGCGCCCCTGGCGGTCCAGCGCGTAGTGGCGTTGCACGATGCCGTTGTTGCGGAGCACGATGTACTGGGCACGCGACGGCTTCCCGTCGATCATGCCCAGAAAGTCCGTCATCTCCGCATTGGAGACCGGAGCGTTCGGCAGGAACCCGGATACCCGGGTGATGTAGACGTCGTGCAAGGCCTTGGCGTTCTTCCCCCCCTTCGTGCGGACCGGCAAAAGTAACCGCTGGCCGCACCGGCCCAAAAACAAGCGACAAGGGCCTGTTGTTCAGGGGCTCAATACGTGGACAGCCGCTCCACCTCGGCACGAAGCTGACGCCGCTTCACCAGGGAGAGCAGGGATGTGGTGAGCGTGGTGAGGGGCCCCAGGATGAAGACCCCGATGGTGAGCACGGAGCTGAACACCTTCACGCGGCGCAGGCGACTGGCCGGGTCGCGGTGCACCTTGGCCAGGATGAAGCGGCGGTACTTGCCGAAGAGGAAGGTGGCCCGCTTCTCCAACATCAGCAGGCTGGGCACGATGCGGATGGAACCCTCGCGGCGCAACGCGGCGTTCAGCCCGCCGAGGTCGCCGGAGGACAGGTGCTTCACCAGCACGCGGCCGAACCGGGCGGAGGCGTCCATGTCCTCCGCGCGGATGCCGGCCGCGGGGAAGACCAGGAAGGGGTCGCGGCGCCCCCAGAACATCCAGCGGATGATGGTGATGACACTGACCAGGTTGGGGCTTCGGTCCACTACGGTGATGTGGCCCACCAACCGGCCGCGCAACCCGGCCACGGCGCTGCGCATGTGTTCCTGGGCCAGCACCCACATGTTGCGCGCGCCCACCACCGTCAGCACCGGCCGGTCCGCCAGATAGCGGGCGGCGTCGGGGTGCTTCAGGAAGCTGGTCATGGGGATGCTCGGGTTGAGGAACCAGATGGTGTAGCCCAGGATGACCAGGTCGTACGGCCCTTCCGGCGGCACGGTGAGCGGTTCCAGCGGCACGGGGTCGTGGCCCACCGCCTCGGGGAAGCAGTTGAAGAAGCTGAGGCGCGTCCACGGGAAGGGATAGGGTGTGGCGGGCCGCAGGGGCAGGTGGTCCACCGCCATGCCCGCGGCCTGCAAGGGCGCCACGATGCGGTCGAGCAGCGCGGAGAGCTGCCCGGTCTGGGAGTAGTGGATGACGAGGACGCGCTTCATGACCCGGAAGAACGGAAGTACTGGGCCAATTTGCGCAACGGTTTGCGGATGGCGAGCAGCGGTGGCGGGTTGAAGCCGTTCCGGCGCCAGGCCTCCACCACTTCGCGGTTGGCCTTCCAGACGTGCGCCAGGCTCTTGTTGCTGGCCCCGCCCAGCCGGAAGCGCACGATGGTGAGCGGCACGTAACGCGCCCGCAGCCGGTGCTTGTACAGGAAGCGGAACATCAGCTCGTAATCGGCCGCGATGCGGAAGCGCAGGTCGAAACCGCCGAAGCGTTGGTAGGCCTCGCGCCGGATGTAGGTGCCCAGGTGGGGCGGCATCCAGCCGCTGCGGAAGCTGTCGCGGTGGTAGGCGCCGCCCTTCCAGAATCGCCGGACCTTCCGGATGTCGTCGGGGTCCACCATGTGGGCATCGCCGTAGATCACCTCGGGGTCGCCCTGGGTGAACGCGGCCGCGAGCTTTGCGATCACGTCGGGCGCCTCGAGCAGGTCGCCGGCGTTCACGAAGCCGATCACGTCACCCGTGGCGCGGGCCAAGCCCTTGTTCATGGCGTCGTATACGCCCTTGTCCGGCTCACTGATGAGGATGCAGCGACCGTCGTCGATGCGCCGGAGCACCGCTTGTGTGGCCTCGTCGGGAGAGGCGCCGTCCACGATGATGTGCTCGATGTGCGGATGGGTCTGGGCGCGCACGCTGGCCACGGTCTCGGCGAGCTCCTCGCCGGCCTTGTAGCACACGGTGATCAGCGAGAACCTCATTCGATCACGCGCTCGCGGACGGGCTGCGCCGGATTCCCCTGGTGGATCATGTACGCCTCCAGGTCCTTCGTGGCCACGCTGCCCGCGGCGAGCACACTGTGGCTCTTCAGGGTGACGCCGAGCATCACCATGGCCCCGGCCCCCACCCAGCTGCCTTCCTCCAGCATCACCGGACCGCTCATGGTGGGGTAGTCGACCTTCTTGTAGTTGTGGCTGCCCTGGATGATCATGGCGCCCTGGCTGATCACCACATGGTCGCGGATGACGAGCTGATCGATGTTGTCGAGCCAGGCGCGCTGGCCGATCCACACGTGGTCACCAATGGTGAGCTTCCAGGGGTACTTGATGTTCACCCCGGGATGGATCACCACCCCCTTCCCCACCCGCGCGCCGAACAGGCGGAGCAGCGCAGGCTTCACGGACCGGAAGGGGAACAGGGGGTTCAGGAAGAAGAGCGCGTTGGTGAAGTACCACAGCGTCATCTTCACCGCGCCCGCCCCCTTGGGGAAGTCGGCGTTGGTGAAGCGGCTCAGGTCGACGCGCTTGCGTTCGGTCATGGCACCAGGAGCTCCAGCGTGCGTTCCACCGGCGCCGGATCGTCCAAATATCGCTTGCCCAGTGCGAAAGCGCCGCGCGACACGACCTCGAGGTCGGACCCGTCATAGGCCACCAGGTCGTTCAGTTGCTCCCAGAAGCAGGACGGCTCCTCCAGCGGCAGGTCCCAGCCGGCGTTCTGGCGCTCGAGCTCCTTCCACGGGGTGCGGTCGCTGATCAGCAAGGGAAGCCCGGCCGCGAGGGCCTCCACCATGGTGTGTCCGAAGTTCTCGCCCTGGCTGGGCATGAACAGCGCGTGGTAGTGCGCGAAAAGGCCGGGCACCTCCTCAGGCGCGGCCGTGCCCTTGTGCGTCACCGTGATCCCGGGTGGCAGCTGGGCGATGGCCTCCCGGCACTTCGCCCAGTACGCCTCGTCGTAGATGGGCCCGTACAGGTCGAAGGTCACCGCGCCCTTCACGTGCTTCAGGCATTCGATGGCGAAGAGCGTGTTCTTCTCCACGGCGATGCGGGCCACGCTCACGAGCCGCAGCTCACCGGGTCGCTTCTCGCGCGTCGGAGGTTCCGCGGTCCGCACGCGACGGCCCAGGTTCGGCACCAGCTTCACCTCCGCCTCCGCACCGATCCAGCGCTTCACGTCCTCCACCTCCTCGGCGCTGGTGGCTTGGAACACGACGTCGTTGTAGCAGCCCAGCATCCGCATCGCGGCCAGGAAGACACGCTTCTTCAGCACGCCATGCTTCATCATGCCAGCGGCGAGCATACCGCGCACGGCCACCACCCGGCGTTGGGAGGAGCCCTTCAGTAACCACAGCGGCATCACACTGAACCACCTGGAGTACATGCCGTTGATGTACACCGTCTCCCAAGTGCCCTCGGCCAGAAGCGCGCGCCACACGGCCGTGTTCACCCCGGTGTGCGAGGCGTACCAGACCTTCTCGCCGCCGGGCATCACGGTCCAGCGATCGGGCGTGATACCAGCGTAGGGCGCACGCTCCGTGTAATCGGTATCGGTGGTCACGATGTGCAGGTCGACCTTGTCGCGCAGGTGGTCCACCAGGTTGGCCATGCTTCGCACGGGTCCGCCCGCCTTGTAACCGGGCAGGTACCAGTCGATGAACACGAGGACCCTAGAGCGCATCTCAAAATGACTTTTGGAAGCGAGCGGCAGGTATTTCGGGGCCAGCCCAGGCGCGAGACACGAGCATAGCCGGTAGCTCTGTGAGGGGCGAGCAACGCCGGAAGGCCCCGAAAGGCCGCCGCGCAGCCCGAAGGGTTATTTTGAGATGCGCTCTAGGCTTCACGGCGGGCTTTCATCAGGTCCATCACCACGCGCGACCATTCCGTGGGCGTCCACTGCGCACCGAGCGCGCGGCTCCGTTCGCCCATGGCGCGGAGCTCGGCATCGCTGCGTTCGATCAGCTGCAGCAAGGCCTTGCGCATGTCGGCACCGTCGCCTGCGACGAAACGGACGCCGTTCTCACCCGGAGCGAGGAAGCGTTCACCCGCGCCCACCGCACTGCTCAACAGCAGCGGAAGAGCGGCGCAGGCATGCTCATGCACCACCACGCCCCAGGGTTCGTAGGTGCTGGGCAGCACGAACACACCGCATTGCTCCACCACCTTCGCCATGTCCTCCGCCTGCACGAAGCCCAGGTGCCTGATGCGCGCATGGCGGCCCGAGGCGGAGTTCACCACGTGGTCGTGCAGTTCACCCGTGCCCGCGATCCACAGCTCCCAATCGCCGGCCCGGCCCTGATCGCACAGGGTGGCGAAGGTGTCGCAGAGCAGCTGGTGGCCCTTGGTGGGGATGTAACGGGCCACGCAGAGCAGCCGGTGGGGCCAGCGTTCGGTGCGTTGGTCCAGCAGGCGCCGCCCCAACGGGAGGAAGCGATCGGTGTCGGCACTGTAGAAGCCGGTGCGGATGTTGAGGGCGGGGAATCCGAGACGGCGGGCATAGCGGGCCTGCGCCCCGCCGGTGACCCAGGCGTGGCTGAAGGTGCGGCGGAGCCAGAGCCGGGTGGCGGCCACCGCGGCCCATTGGCGCGCATCGCCACGCCAGGCCGTGTCGCTGCACATCACCGTGGGCAGGCCCTGCTTGTGCAGCATGCGACATACGCGCAGGTAGCCCTTGTCGACCCAGCCGCTGGCGAAGGCGATGTCCGGCCCGACGCCATGCGCCAGGCGCATCAGGGCCTGATCGTCCAACGCGTCGCGTTCATGCACCTTCACGCGGTCGCCGAAGCGCAGGTCGAAGGGTGCCTCGCGGTTCACCGGCCAGCGCACGATGTGCACCTCCACGTCATGGTCCCGCACCAGGTGCTCCACACAGGCCAGGAAGTACGGGGCCAGCTCCGTGTACAGGAAGAGCGCCTTGCGGTGCGTGCTCATGCGACCTGTCGCGGAAGATGGGCCACGCCCGCGTCGAGCAGTTCACCGAAGGTGGTCATGGGCAGGTCGTCGAAGAGGCGTCGCATCTTGGGCTCGGTGGTGGCGAGGTTCACGTAGCTCATGAAGCGGCGCTTGGCGCTCATGGGCAGCCGTGGATGATGGGGATCCACCTCGCGGGGATGCAGGTAGAAGACCACGGGGCGCTCTTCGGCCAGCACGGCCCTGGCCCGCTGGCGGATCAGCGGGTACGGGAAGAAGCGCAGGTAGCCGCCGCCGAAGAAGTAGAGGTCACGGCCCAGCAGACGGTCCAGGCTGATGGGGAATTCCACGATATCGCCCTGCGTGGTGGACACCACATGGGGCACGGGCAGCGCGCCCGGCCAACCGCCATGGTTGCGGCTACCGGGCCAGATGCTGCTATCGTAGGCATGGCCGGTCTCGGCGAGCGCCTCGAAGAACCACGGCGTCTCCTTGGTCGCGCTGAAACCGGGCGCACGGTAGCCGCGCACCTTCACACCAGCGGCGTCCTCGATGACGCCCTTGGCGCGGCGCACGTCCTCGGCGAAGTGACGGCGGTCGTGCTTGTAGACAAGCTCGTGCGCGTAGCCGTGCGAGGCGATCTCGTGGCCTTGTGCGGCGGCATCGCGGACCAGCTGGGGATGGCGCTCGGCCACCCAACCCAGGATGAAGAGGGTCGTGCGCACGTGCTTCTCGGCAAAGAGGTCGAGCATGCGGCGGAACGAGGGCTCCACCCGCGACTCAAGGCCGTCCCACTGTGCCAGGGGTGGCGTGGAGGGCACATCGAGGATGTGGAACCACTCCTCCACGTCGACGGAGAACACACAGCGCGCGGGCATGCGGCAAAGGTACCCGGATGGTCATCGACCTCAGCCGATGCGGAGGCGACCGAGGAAGCGCGGGCGTTCGCCCTTGTCGAAGCGGGCGCGGGTGTGGCGGATCCAGCCCACGATGAGCGGCACGCCCAACAAGGAAGGCCACAGCCATTGCAGCCACATGGGCTTGATCATGGCCAGGTTGACCGCGCTGAAGGCGGACACGGTGGCGATGTAGCTGCCGAGGAACCCGGTCATGTGGGCGTAGAGCCACTCCTGCTTGTCGTGGTGGGTGCGGAAGAAGCGGCGCAGTTGCATGAGCACGAGGGCGCATCCGATCGCGCCGAAGACCGTGAAGATGATGGCGGCCGAACTGCGCTGGCCATGGATGAGGTGCACGGCGCCCCACAAAAGAAGCCCGGTGTTCACGAGACCGGCGGCGCCGTGCATCAGCAGGTCCCACCGGCCCAGGCGCTGACCCTTGTGGAGGCCCTTGAGGTAGAGCCCGCGGTAGCCGGTGGCGGCCAGGTGGAAGCTGAAGAGGGCCACCAGGGCCATGAGCGGGTTGGGGCGCCAGAAGCCCGCCAGAAGGGCGGTGGCGCACACCAGCACCATGGCGAAGAAGAAGGCACGCCCCCACCAGCGGTGCCAGCGCCCACCCTTGCGCACGAGCATCGCCACGGGCGCGGCGCCGAGAGCGACGGCTCCGGAAAGCGCGTGGAGCTTGAGCACGAGGGTCTGGGGATCCATGGCGCGAAGGGCGGCAGGGTCAGGGGATGATGAGGAGGGGTGCGGCGGAACGGCGGCCGTTGTCCGACACCGTGTGAAGCGTGTAGGTGCCTGGGGCGATCGATGGGACGCGCAGTGGTTCGGAAGGATGTTGATCGGGCCAGCCCGCCACCTGCCTCCCCTGCTGATCCAGCAGCACGACCGATCGGCGCTGGCCGTTCCCTCCGGCCAGGGTCATGGTGATCGCATCGCCGGGGCGGGCGGGGTTGGGGTGGAGCAGGAGGCCTGCGGTGGACGGTCGAAGGTCGGGGATGGGGAGGGGGTCGAGGGTTACATCGAAGGTGCCACTCAGCGGTGAGCCGAAGTGCTTCACGGCCAACACCGCCTGTGGACCGGGCCCTGCGCTGTTCGTCCGGCCCACGAGGACATATCCACCATCGACGGCGGCCACCACATCGAACGCCTCGTCCTGCTCCAGCCCACCGAATGTCGGGCCTTCAATGTATGCCCCAGTAGCGGTCGTATGCCACATGTACATATCCTTTCCACCGGCGCCGAAAGCATCCGTGGATCCGGCGAGGCAAAGGTCACCGCTCTGGAGCTCGATGACCGCGTATCCCTCCCAGGTGCCCTGCCCAAAGGTGACCTCGTTCCACATGAACGCCCCTGCGGCATCGAACTTGATCATCAGCATGGTCCGATAAGGCACGACACCCTCGGTGACGCCACCGACAACAAACCCACCGTCCGTGGTGGCGGTCACGGAGCGGCCTTCATCCCAGGCAACGCCTCCCCAGGTGGTCTGCCACAGAAGCACACCGTCCGATGCGTATCGCACGAGCACGATGTCCTGTCCGGTTGTCGCGGCGCGGTTGACGACCACGGCACAACCACCATCGGGCATTCCCACGACCGCTGTGGCCACCTCGCTTTCCAAGGATCCGAAGGTCCTTGTCCAAAGGGTATCACCGACCTCAGTGATCCGCAGGATCCACGCCTCGCCGGACCCGTCTCCCACACTGAAGGTCTGCCCCACCACGAACCATCCACCGGGTACTGATGCGGCTGCGTGGAACAAGTCCCACCCCTGCTGTCCGTAAGGTCTTTCCCAAAGTGGTGTTCCAGCCTGATCCGTTCGCACGAGGAACCCATCGTAGCCGAAGGAAGGGTCGTGATACCGTGTCCCAACGATCAGAAGGTCCTCATCATCGGACCGGACGAGGTCGGCACCCTGTTCTACACCAGGCCCTCCGTAGGTCATGGACCAGACCAACGACCCGGCGCTATCCACACGGACAAGATACAGATCGCCGCCTCCACTTCCGAAGCTGCCGGTACTGCCGAGCATGACGTACCCGCTGTCCGCAGTGGCCACAACGGCCACGGCCTCATCCGCCCCGAAACCACCGTAGGTGCGTTGCCAGGTAAGCTGGCCGGCCACCACGGACGGAACGATCAATGGAGCAAGGGACAGAAGGGGGCGACAAAAGGTAATGGCGCTCATCTTGAATGCCCGAATATCGGGATGCCCATGGCAATGGACCTACTTTTGACGGCCTTAAAGGTGACAACGCCACCCTGCCTGAATCTTCTCTCTGATGACCACCCGAGGACTATTGGGATTCGTTGTGTTCATGCTGGTCCTGGTCCTGATCGATCTGTACGCCTACAAAGGCATCAATACGGCGATGAACGGCTGGACCCAGGGAGGACGGCGCGTCGTGCGGTTGATCTACTGGGCTGTGTCCATCGGCATGCTGGCATTGATGGTCTGGGTAGCGGTGAGCATCCAGGACCTGCGCAGCACGCGGAACCACTCGTTCATGTTCTCGCTCGCCGCCCTGTTCATGCTGTTCTTCCTGCCCAAGGTGGTGATCATCCTCTTCCACGGGCTGGAGGACCTCATCGAGGGCGGTCGCTGGCTATTCGACAAGCTCACCCCGGGCGATCCGGTCTCCACGGGCGAGCCGATCACACGGCTGAAGTTCCTTTCCCAAGTCGGTCTTGCGCTGTCGGCCATCCCCTTCGCCGGTGTGCTGTACGGCATCACCCATGGACGGCGGAATTTCCGCATCGAACGTGTGCACCTGAACGCCCCGAACCTGCCTGCAGCCTTCGACGGGCTCCGCATCGTGCAGATCAGCGACCTGCACCTGGGCAGCTTCCCGAGCGGCACGGACATCGTGCGCAAAGGCGTGGACCTCATCAACAAGGAGCGCCCCGACCTGATCCTCTTCACCGGTGACATGGTGAACGACTTCGCGGACGAGGCCGAAGCCTGGGTGGACACGCTGAAAGACCTGCAGGCGCGCATCGGCAAGTACTCCATCCTGGGCAACCACGACTACTCGGACTATGCACGTTGGGATTCGCAGCAGGGCAAGCAGGCTAACCTGGAGCGGCTGAAGCGCCACCATGCCGCCATGGGCTTCCGGCTGATGCTCGACGAGAACACCCGGATCGAGCGCGGCGACGCGGCCATCACCCTGCTCGGCGTGCAGAACTGGGGCCGGCGTTTCCAGCAGTACGGCGACCTGGCCAAGACCCTGCATGGGCATGATCCCTCGACGTACCGGATCCTGATGAGCCATGATCCCACCCATTGGGAGGAACAGGTCCTCGGCACCGGCATCGACCTCACCCTGAGCGGGCATACGCATGGGGCGCAGTTCGGCATCACCATCGCCGGTCAGACGTACAGCCCCGCTCAATGGGTGTACAAGCGATGGGCGGGGCTGTACACTGAGGGTGCTCAGCATCTTTACGTGAACCGGGGCTTCGGCTTCATCGGCTTCCCAGGCCGTGTGGGCATGCCACCGGAGATCACGGTGATCGAACTGCGAAAGGGCGGGGAGGCGCCACATGCGTGATGCAGCGCCCCGCCGATCAGCCCCGACCGGTTGAAACGCGGTCCTCCCGATGGCCCGGGCTGCGTTTGAGCCGCTCCGGTGGATTGGCCCTGTTAATTGTGATCCTTTCGCTCCAGGCCTGGACCTATCGATATCAGGAGATCCTGTTCGCCCGACCGCAGGGCTATCACGCCTGGAGGCAGAGTGACTGCCTGTCGATGGCGTGGCACTACATGCAGCTCGATCTGCCTTGGTGGGATGGAAGAATGCACTACCTCGGAACAGAGGGCACCGGGCGCGCCTTGAGCGAACTGCCTCTGCTCCCCTACCTCATCGGGAAAGTGTGGCGGTCCACCGGTCAGCAGGAGTGGCTGTACCGGGCGACCGTCCTGCTCCTCTCCATCTCCGGGTTGATCTCCCTCTACTTCACGGTCAATACGCTGCTGAAGGACGGCGTGCTGGCGGCGTGGGTATCCGCCTTCCTGTTCACCTCACCCATGGTGGCGTACTACGCGAACAACTTCCTTTCGAACGCCGCCGCCCTCGCTTTCGTGCTCAACGGCTGGTACGCCGCCGCATCAGGAATGGAACGTTCATCTCGTCCCCGGCTCGTGGGAGCTGTGGTGCTCTTCACCCTGGCGGGGCTGCTCAAAGCCACAGCGGCGCTAAGCCTCCTTATCCTGATCGCGATCGTTCTGATCTCCTTCCTGCCGTTCCGACATGTGCTTCTCGGAACCTGGCGACCCCGACATCGGGCCGTGATATTGGTCGCCGGACTGGCGGGCCTGTTCGCCATCGCCGCATGGTACTCCTACGCCCGATGGTACAATGCGGGGCAGGCGCAAGGCGTCTTCCTCATCGGCACGCTCCCCTATTGGAGCATTCCGAAGGAGGAGCTTGCCTCCGTATGGCAAGGCATCAGCGACCACCTTCGTCGCGACTACCTGCGCCCGGACCTCTATTTCGTGCTCATGGCCATGTTCGCGCTGGCCGTGTTCGCATCTCATCGGATCCCCCGTGCGCTATGGATGGCGTTCACGCTGCTATGCCTCGGTGTTCTCTGCATCGACATTCTGTTCTTCGGCGCACTGAGGGACCATGACTATTACAGCCTCGACCAAGTGATCATCTTCCCTGCCGTCCTTCTCCTTGGCCTTCTGGCTTTGGTCCGTGGCAGCTCGGGGATAACCCGCACCTGGCCGTTCCAACTTGCTCTGTTGGTGGTGTTGGTCCACGGCACCGATTTCGCAAGGCGACGGATGACGGACCGGTACTCGACCTGGATGAACAAGGAGTACTTGACCCAGCATGAACCGCTGGGCCGAATCCAGGAAGCGCTCCTTGCCATAGGTGTCGATCGCTCTGCCCGCGTGGTGAGCGTGCCTGATATCAGCTTCAACCGAAGCCTGTATCTGATGGAACGTTCAGGCTGGACCGATTTCGATGGTCTTAGCGACGACCCCAACAAGCTCCAGGCGAAGTTGGATCAGGGCGCGCGATTCCTTTTGACCACCAACGATTCCGTGCTGCTCAAGCCATCACTCCGACCATTCCTGGCCCACCCGATCGGTCGCTTCGAGAATGTGAGGATCTTTGCGCTCGAGGTCCCTGATCGGAACCATTGAACATCCCCTTCCGCGGGAGCTATCGCTCGTGATCATTCGGCCACATGCGCATGCCACCGGAGATCACGGTGATCGAACTGCGAAAGGCCTGATCAGGCCGGGAACACCCCGGCCGACCGCTGCACGGCCCGTTCCAGCTGGACCAGGTCGAGGCCCGTGCGGATGCCACGCTCCTCAAGGCTGCGCACGAAGAGCTCCATCTGCAGGTTGCCCACCAGCTCATCCTCGGCCATGGGGCAGCCGCCGTAGCCCTTGATGGCCCCATCGAAGCGCCGGCATCCGGCATCCCAGGCAGCCTGCGTTTTGGCGGGCCAGTTGTCCGGGCTGCAATGCAGGTGCGCACCGAACTCCACCTCGGGCAGCGCGGGGATGAGCGCGGCGAACATGGCGGTGATGTCCGCGGGCCTCGCGACGCCGACCGTATCACTGAGCGCGATGATGCGCACGCCCAGCTCCTTCACGAGCCGCTCGGTCCAGCGCAGGGCCACCTCCGCGTTCCAAGGGTCGCCGTAGGGATTTCCGAAGGCCATGCTGATGTACACCACGAGCTCCTTGCCCGCCGCCCGGGTCAGTTCGGCGATGCGCGCAATGCGGCCCCAGGAACCCTCGATGCTCGTGTTGGTGTTCCGCTGCTGGAAGGTCTCGCTGATGCTGAAGGGATAACCCAGATAGGTCACGCATTCCTGCTTCACCGCCTCCTCGGCACCACGTTCGTTGGCCACGATCACCAGCAGCTTGCTGCGCGAGCCGCTGCGGTCGATGCCGGCGAGCACCTCGGCCGTATCCGCCAGCTGCGGGATGGCCTTGGGGCTCACGAAGCTGCCGATGTCGATGGTGTCGAAGCCCACCTGCAGCAGGGTGTTCAGGTAGTCCACCTTCACGTCGGTGGGGATGAAGGGCACGATGCCTTGCATCGCATCCCGCGGACATTCGATCAGCTTCACGCTTTCCATCGGGCGTAGGCCTGGTTGATGCGCTTCACCAGCGCGGGTCCTTCATAGATGAGCCCGGTGTACACCTGCACCAGGTCGGCGCCAGCTTTCAGCTTCTCCATCGCCGCCTCCGCCGAATCGATGCCGCCCACGCCGATGATGACGATGGGCCGAGGCAGGCGGTCACGCAGGTAACGCACCACCTCGGTGCTGCGCTGGCGGACCGGGGCACCGCTCACGCCCCCCGCCCCCATGGCCTCCACCTCGCCCTTCGGCGTGCGCAGGCCTTCGCGGGATATGGTGGTGTTGGTGGCGATCACGCCTGCGATGCCGCTCTCCTTCACCACGGCCACCACGTCGTCGAGCTGGGCATCCGTCAGATCCGGGGCGATCTTCAGCAGGATCGGCTTCTGCGGACCGCTTCCCGCCCGTTGCCCGTTGAGCGCATGCAAGCGCGTGAGGATCTCGAGCAAGGGCCCCTTGTCCTGCAAGGCGCGCAGGCCCGGCGTGTTCGGACTGCTCACGTTCACCACGAAGTAGTCCACCACGGGGTACAACGCCTCGAAGCACGTCACATAGTCGTCGAGGGCCTGCTCGTTAGGCGTCACCTTGTTCTTGCCGATGTTGCCACCGACGATGATCCCGGGCTTGCGCTTCCGCAGGCGTTCCACCGCGGCCTGCACGCCGCCGTTGTTGAAGCCCATGCGGTTGATGAGGGCGCGATCGGCCGTGAGGCGGAAGAGCCGTGGCTGCTCGTTGCCAGGCTGGGCCCGGGGCGTCAACGTCCCGATCTCAATGAAACCGAAGCCCAGCGCGCTCAGCGCGTCGACGTGCTTCGCGTCCTTGTCCATGCCAGCGGCGAGGCCCACGGGTGAAGGGAAACGAAGGCCCATGACCTCCACGGCGGCCAAGGCGGGCGGCGGGGCACCACCCACCATGGCAACCGCTCCTGGCACCTTGGCGGCGAGCTCCAACAGGCTGAAGGTGAGGTGGTGGGCCCGCTCGGGGGTGAACCGGAAGAGCAGCGGGCGAAGGAGCGCGTACATCCGAGGCGAAAGTACCGGCTGTGGTGGATGCGAGTATGTGCCGTGACACGCGCTTCGGAACATATGTATGGCCATACATACATTCTCGGCCTCGTAAACTGGTCGCAATGCCCGGTCACCAAAGGATGATCGTGGCATGGGTTTTCTCCTGGCCTGAACGGACATGACCGGGCCCGATCCAGCCGGAAAGCCATGACTGGAAGGCGTTTCGACGCTATCGCATCTGTGGCGGACATATGTATGGCCATACATACGTCCTCGCATTTGGCCCCTCGCGCAACGCCGGGCCACCTCCGAAGATCCGGTTCCAGGAACTTTCGGGCGAGAACTGCCCTGACCTGTCCTTATCCGACCGTTAAGCCAAGCCTGGAGAGCGTTCTTCCCCCTTCACAGCATTGGAAAGCATATGTATGGCCATACATATGTCCTTGGCCACGTCAGACGGTCGCAATGCCCGGTCTCTAATGGAAGATCGTGGCATGAGCTTTCTCCTGGCCTGAACGGACATGACCGGGCCCTATCCGACCGTTAAGCCAAGCCTGGAGAGCGTTCTGCCCCCTTCACAGCATTGGAAAACATATGTATGGCCATACATATGTCCTTGGCCACGTCAGCCGGTCGCAATGCCCGGTCACCAAAGGATGATCGTGGCATGGGCTTTCTCCTGGCCTGAACGGACATGACCGGGCCCGATCCGGCCGGAAAGCCATGACTGGAAAGCGTTTCACCGCTATCACATCTGTGGCGGACATCTGTATGGCCATGCATACGTCCTCGCATTTGGCCCCTCGCGCAACGCCGGGCCACCTCCGAAGATCCGGTTCCAGGAACTTTCGGGCGAGAACTGCCCTGACCTGTCCTTATCCGACCGTTAAGCCATGCTTGGAGCTCGTTCCGCCCCCATTACACCTTTGGAAAACATATGTATGGCCATACATACTTCCCGGGTTCGAAGGACCTCACTCCAACGTCATCCGCACACCCAGAACCCCCCGCACACCCTGCAGCGGCGCGTACATGTATGAAGTATCGAAGGTGTGCCCGTGCGGATTCGTCGCCGGATCGTCCACCGTGCGGTCGAACGGATCGAAGGGCCTCATCAAGGGGTCTTCGGGCACGAAGTCGAGCAGGTTCTTCACCCCGCCGTACACCTCGAAGCGCTCGTTGAAGCGGTGTTTCACCTGCACGTTGAGCAGCATGTACCAAGGGGAGTGCGCCTGACGGTGGTCGGTGGGCTGCACGGGCAGCCGCATCGGGCCATACCACTGACCAGTGAGGTCCACCGTGAAGTGGTGCGGCAGCTTCTGGCTCAGCGCGAAGGTGCCCTGCCATGCTGGAGCGAAGAACTGGTCCTCGCGCAGAGTACCTTCCACGGTGTACACGTCCATCCAGGTGGCTCCGGCGATGGCCCGGAAGTCATGGCCGATGCGGGCCTCCACATTCAGGCTGGCACCTTGGGCGATGCCGTACCCGTGGAGGTTGCGGTACACGATGAGGTCCGGGTCGGTGTCGTAGTCAGGCAGGATCCGGTTGCTGAACTGCGTGAGAAACAGCGAGGCGTCAAGTCCGATGAAGCGCTTCTCCCCAGGCCACTTCCGCGCCACGTTGAGGGAGGCGTTCCACGAGCGCTCGGGCAGCAGGTCCTCGGCGATCACCACGCTACGGGCGCCGGTGAGCGCGGCATGCTCCTCGGTGAAGAGGTTCACCACGCGGTAGCCCGTGCCCGCATGGGCCCGAACGGTGATACGCCCATTGGGCGCGAGTTTGTACGCCACCCGGGGCGAATGCACCAGGCCGTGGTCCCGGTCATGGTCCAGCCGGTAGCCGAGGAGCACCACGCTGCGGGGCGAAAGCATCCACTCATCCTGAACGAAGACGCCCGGCAGGGGCCTGCGCTCGGCCTTGTTCCGCCTCGCGGGTGGTTCGCCCACGGCCGTGGCCGGGGTATTGTCGTCGTAGTAGGTGTTGCGATAGGCCAGGCCGGCCAGCACATCGTGTCGGTGCGCGAAGCGGTGGCGCCAGACCAGCTGCGCGAAGAGCACGCGCTGCACCGCATCGTACGGTGTGGTGCCATACCAGCTATCCTGATGGTGGCCGTTGGCCGAGACCTGCAAGGTGACCTGTTCCCGGAGGGGGAGCTGGTACTGACCGATCAGCTCCCAGCGCCGCGTGACGATCGTCTCCCCGTAGAGGCTGTCCCCACCGGCGAAGGCCGGTGTCCAGTCCATCTGCCCTCCCCAACGATCCTCGCCCACCAGCCGCACCGCGAGCCCGGCCACACGCTTGTTCCGCCGCTGCACGGTAAGTTTCTGGAATACGGAGATGCGCTTCTGCAGGGTCACATCCGTGAACCCGTCCTCGTTGCGATCACGCGGGTCGTCGTACAGGTATCCGTTGATCCCGGTGAGGCTGCGTATCCTCCCCTTCCCCAGGCCGATGCCCACATCAGCGCTGTGCTCCATCCAGGTGGTGCTCATCAGGTCGAGGCTCAGCCGCGGAGCGATCACGGGGTCCTTGGTGATCACGTTGATGATGCCGCCCATGGCCTCGCTGCCGTAGAGCGCGCTTCCGGGACCCTTCACCACCTCCACGCGTTCGATGAGGCTTGTCGGGATGCCGCTGAGACCGTACACCGTGCTGAGACCGCTGACGATGGGCATGCCATCGATGAGCACCAGTGTGTACGGCCCCTCCATGCCGTTGATGTGGATGTCGCCGGTATTGCAGACGCTGCAGTTGAGCTGGGGCCGCACCCCGTTCACCATGCCGACGGCATCCAGCAGCGCCGGGCCCGGGTTCTTGCGGAAGAGCGTGGGCGTGATCACCTCCACCGGCACCGGACTGGCATCGCGCGACACCGGCGCCAGGGTGCCCGTCACCACCACCTCGTCCAACGCGGTGGCCGATACCACCAGGAGCAGGATGCCCAGATCAAGGGTGTCCAGAAAGTTCACCTGAAGCACGCGCTCCGATGCCTGATGGCCCATGGCCTCGATGCGCAAGCGGACGGGACCGGACGGAAGCGGCCCCACCAGAAATCGGCCATCAGCATCAGCCGCAGTTCCGAGCTCCCCCGCTCGCAGCGTCGCGAAAGGCAGCGCACCCTCCGGGCCGGCCACCGTTCCGCGTAACACCGACTGCGCCCGCATGCCGAGGGCACTGAGAAGGCATACCAGTAGAACGTTCGACCGTGGCATGGCGCAAAGATGGTTCAATTTAGTCTTGTCTAATATTTTGTTATACATTTGTCGCACTTCATGTTCAGCCGAAGCGAAGAAGACCACATCAAGGCCGTGCATGGCCTCCTTCAGGATGCCGGGCAGGCCTTCACGAAGGACATCGCCGAGCGGCTCAACACGCGCGCCAGCAGTGTCACCGACATGCTGAAGAAGCTCGCTGCGAAGGGGCTGGTGAAGCACGCGCCCTACCACGGGGCCACCCTCACGGCGAAGGGCCGCCGGCATGCGTTGACGCTAGTGCGCAGGCACCGGTTATGGGAGACCTTCCTGGTGCAGCGACTGGGCTTCACCTGGGATGAGGTTCACGAGGTGGCCGAGCAGTTGGAGCATGTGAGCAGCGAGCCGCTGATCGAACGCCTGGACGCGTATTTGGGCCATCCACGGTTCGATCCGCACGGCGACCCCATTCCCGATCGCGACGGCCGGATGCCCGAGCGCGTCACCGTGCACCTCACCGAGGCGCTGGTGGGGGTCCGCCACCAGCTGGTGGCCGTTAAGGATGGCAGCGACGCGCTGCTTCGGCTGCTCGATGCCAAAGGGCTCACGATCGGGCGCGTCTTCACCCTCACCGCGCGCCAGGACTTCGATGGCAGCCTGCAGCTCACCTGGCGGGGTGGCGGCTGCGACCTCAGTGCGCAGGTGGCCGCGCACCTCCTCACCGTACCCGACAACGCATGAACCAGATCATCCCGTTCTTCGAACGGATCGACCCAGTGTGGGCCGCACTGCTGGCCACCACCTTCACCTGGCTGGTCACCGCCGCCGGAGCCGCGGTGGTCTTCCTGTTCAAGGAGCTGTCGCGCAAGTGGCTGGACGGCATGCTGGGCTTCACCGGTGGGGTGATGGTGGCTGCGAGTTTCTGGAGCCTGCTGGCGCCCAGTATCGACATGAGCGCGCGCATGGGCTTCCCCGAGTGGTTGCCACCGGCGGTGGGTTTTGCCGTGGGCGCGCTGTTCCTGTTCGCCTTGGACAAGTATGTGCCGCACCTGCACATCAACTTCGACCCCAGCCTGAAGGAAGGACCGGACACAGGGTTGCGGCGCAGCACCCTCCTCATCCTGGCCATCACGCTCCACAACATCCCCGAAGGCCTCGCCGTGGGCGTGCTGTTCGGCGGGGTGGCGGCCGGCATCCCGGAAGCCACCATCGCCGGTGCGGTCACCCTGGCCATCGGCATCGGGCTGCAGAACTTCCCGGAGGGCATCGCGGTGAGCATGCCGTTGCGACGGCTTGGCGTGAGCCGCGCGCGCAGCTTTTTCTACGGTCAGCTCAGCGCCATCGTGGAACCCGTGGCCGGCGTGGTGGGTGCGATGGCCGTGCTGTGGATGCAGCCCATCCTGCCCTTCGCCCTGGCCTTCGCCGCCGGCGCCATGATCTACGTGGTGGTGGAGGAGGTGATCCCCGAGACGCAGCAGGACAAGCACACCGACATCGCCACGCTGGGCTTCATCGGCGGCTTCATCGTGATGATGGTGCTCGACGTGGCCCTGGGCTGACGGCGCGATCAACCCACCGCGAGGCGCCCGATGGCCTCCGCTGCCGTCGCCACGCCGTCCTCTCCGACCATGCGCATACGCAACGCGGACACCTGTTGGGAGTACGAAGGCGTATCCAGCACCTCACGGATATGCGCGGCCAGGGCGGTCACCGTGGCCGATCGACGGGGGATGGGACGCGGCGCCACCCCCAACGCATGCAGTCGGCGGGCCCACCACGGCTGGTCGAAGCCATGCGGCACCACCACCGAGGGTGCACCGGCCCGGGCCACGGCATGGGCCGTACCGGCACCGCCGTGGTGCACCACTGCAGCACACCGCGGGAACAGCACGTCATGCGGGGCGCGATGCAGCACCAGCAGATCCCTGTGGCCGTGCACCGGTCCCAGTTCGGGACCGACCTGCACGATGGCCCGCACGCCGGCCCGCGCCACAGCACCGCGCATCAGGTCCCAGGCTTCCTTCGCGCCATAGGTCGCGCACGAGCCGAAGGTGAGGTGCACCGGTGCCGGGCCCGCCTCCAGGAACGTGCTGACCTCCTCGCTCAGCACCCGATCCTCCGGCAGCTGCTCACGCCTCCACGCTCCGGTCACCACCGTCCCGGGCGCCTTCAGGGGCGGCATCAACGCCGCACTGGCGGCCAACAGGTTCAGCGTTGGCGAGCGGAACCCCTCGGTGAGCAGGCTTCGCAGCGGCGCCAGTCCACGTTCGCGGTGCAACCGTTCGCTTACGGGGTAGAGCGCCCGGGTCATCACGGCATCGCCCAAGCGCCACAGGGCGGCATCCGCCCAGCCGCCCAACGATCGGCCGAGCGGGGGCAGCATCCCCGGAATGGCCTGCGGGGAGAAGGCCACGGAAACACGCGGAGTGCCGTGCTGCAGCGCCGCGGTGTGCAGGGTGCGGTTCAGCATGTGGCCCACCACGATGTCGTTGCCGCGGCAGAGCGCCTCACCGGCCTCCAGCAAGGCCCCGGCAATGGGCTCATGGAAGCGCGCCAACAGCGCACGGAGCTGCACGGTGGGCGACGAGGAGGCCGTCAGAGCGTACGGGTCCACGGCTCGTCCGAACGGTCCGCCCACCCGGTGCACGGTCACACCCGTTCCGGCAAGGCGCCGGGCATGGTCACCGTCGTCCACGGCCGTGTGGACAAGGGTGACCTGATGGCCTGCACCTTGAAGGCCTGCGGCCAGGGCCACGAACGGGGCCACATCGCCTTCGGTGCCCCAGGTCTGAAGGCCGATGCGCATCGCCTCAGAGCTTGCCGTTCGCCCGATTGGTGGCGATGAAGCGGGTGATGCGGTCCTTGAGGGCCGGGTCCTTCACGTCCTTCAGCTTGCGCTCCACCAGGGCCAGGTCCTCCGTCTTGTTGGCGTCGTAGCCCACGATCGGCGGCACGTTCACCTGGATGCTGAGGCGCAGGAACCGAAGCTCGGCGTTGGTGAGGTCGTGCGCGATCGCCTTCTCCAGCATCGACTTTCCGCCGTTGAAGTGCACCAGGCGGCTCAACGGATCGAAGGCGTGGCGGCCGCGGGCCATGCGCACCGCACCATGGTAACCCAGGAGCAGCGCGCTGCCACTGCTGCCGGCCCGGTCGAAGCGCTCCACATAACGGTCGCAGACATCCTCATCAGCGAACACGGCGCCGATCTCCCGTCGGATGTCCTGCAACAGGCCGCCCTCCTCCTGGGCGCTCGCACGACCGGACAATGCCGGCACCGCCACGACGATCGCAACGAAGAGGCACCGCCAGCACCACGCCTGCATGGCGCAAAGCTACCGCCGTCGGAGGGCTGCGTTGAGCAGAGTGCGCATCACCGTGTCGTCCAGCGGGTCCAGGTAGCGGGCGCCGGTGCTGCGGCCCTGTGCGTCGAAGCGCACCCAGGCCATGCGGGCATCCCTGCGGATCAGCTCCAGATGGAACGGCCGCTCGGTGTACTGTTCGATGAACAGGAACCGCGATCGCGGATGACGCGCCACCAGGCGGTCCATCACCCCTTGGAAATGCGCCGGGGCCTGCCGCTCCGGCAGCCGGAAGGCCGGTCGGAAGCCACCCGCAAGCCGGCGGCGCTTGTCCTGTTCGTTCACCACGGTGGTGACGAACAGGATGGGCGCGTCCGTGGCCAGCAGGGCGTTGAAGCGTTCCACACAACGCACGTAATAGGCGTGATGGCGGGCGAAGGTGCGCGGATCGCGATGGCCGAACAGGCTGCGGTGGTAGTCGCGGTGGCCCCCGTCCGTCCACAAGGCGATCATGCGGCTCCGGTCCAGGAAGGTGCGGAAGCCGTCGTCGAGAACGTGCTCGATGAGCGCCGGGCTCACGGCCAGCCAGTCGAACGGATAGGACGCCTGCTTGGCCCCCACGGCCTTGATGGTCCAGGCCGTGGAACAGTTCTGTCCCAGGGACACCACCGCCGCGGGCTCCTCCACCGCCCATGTGAACAGCTGCTCCTGAAGGGCCGCCGTGGCGGCGTTCACGGCCGCCACGTCCGCAGGAGTGCGCCGCACCCGCCCCCGCCCGAGCCGCAGCAGGGCATGCGCCAGGTCGTCCATCCACGCCTTCACACCGCGATGATAGCCGACTAGAACTTGAAATGGAATGACGGCTTCACCAAAAAGGGCAGCGCATCGGGGTGGTCCAGCTCCGTCACGCGCCACACCAGGTCCACCCGGGCCACCTTAAGGATGTTCTCCAGGCCGAAGCCCACTTCCACGTACGGGCCATCGGGAGCATCGAGGCCGGTAGGGAGCGGCACCGGTCCATTGCGGTTCTCCGCACGCAGGTCGCCCACGAAGGCACGGGCGAAGACGAACTCACGCAGCTTGATGCGGCTGAGCAGCGGCACGCGGTTCAGCAGGAAGCCCTCCAGGTGGTGCTCCACATGCAGCGCGGCATAGCGGTCGGCGGCGAACTCCATGAAGTTCATCAGGTTGAACGAGCGCGCGTCGTTGAAGAGCAAGGGGTCGCTGTTGGGATAGAAGAGCAGCGGATAGGGCACCGCGCCGGACAGTGCGCCACCCTCGGCCAGCAGGTCGAGATAGCCCCAGCGGCCCAGGCGCTGGCGGTGCTCCAGCTTCAGCCGAAGACGGGCCATGTCCACCTGCCCGCCCCAGATCCCATCGGCCGCGAGGGTGGCTTCCAGGGCCACCGTGGGCAGGCGCGGCGCGAAGAGCCCCTTTCGCAATTCGTCGAACGCGGCGGAAAGGCCGGGGGTGCCGGGGCTCCAGCGCAGGGCGAGCCGGGCACCGGCCAGGTCGACCGCGTTCCAGGCCAGGGTGTCGCTCGCACGGATCCGCGGCAGGGGCCCGTCGGCATCGGCGAGGCGATCGCCGAAGAAGCCGAAGCGGACCGAAAGACCGTCCGTGCCGCGCCGTTCCGCATGAGCCTCCAGCAGCCGGCGATACCAGCGCGGGTCCGGGCCGGACAGGCGCACCAGGCTGGTGAGCGCATGATCCAGCGGAAGCAGGCTGGCGCTTCGCCCCGGCTGCACCAGGTCGTCCCAGAGGTCGAGGCCACCGCCCCAGGTCCTGCGCCCACGGCGATCACGGGGACGCCACCACAGGGAGGCGGCACCCTTCGGACGGTCATCGTCCACACCGTAGGCCAGGTGTCCCGAAGCGCCCCAACCCGTGCTCAGCCGGTCCGTGGTGCGCAGGCCCACCTTGCCACGCCAGCCTTCCACGCGGTTGTGGCTCACGAAGGTGTACACGTTGCCCACATCGATGGCGCCCACGGGCAGCCAGCCTTCGGCGAGCAGGTGCAGCACCGCCTCCCTCCTCTTCCACCGCGGATCGCTGTTCATGCGGTCCACCATGCGCACCACACGTGCTTCCTCCTGGCCGAAGGCCTCCGGACGAACCGCCTCCCAGTAGAGGTCATCGCGGACGTAGGCGCTGTCCACGTCCGGGTCCGGCGGCGCGGTGCGGTAGAAGCCATCGTCGCGGGGACGGTCGAGCACCACCCGGCGCGTGACGCTCAGCTTCCGTCCGAAGAAGCCCGTCATGTCGGCATCGTTCTCGATCACGGTGAAGTCGGCGAGCACTTCGCTGCGGCGAAGGAACCAGGGACCGCCGGGCTCGGGTGCGTGATGCTGGCGGATGCGGTAGTGACGGACGAAGTTCACGTTGGCCGCGATGCTGAAGATCAGGTCCACCCGCACCACGGCGTGGCTCACCGTATCGATGAGCAGCTCACCGGTGAAGGCGGCATCGGCCGCCACCCGCGGACGGTAGGTGATGCGGTGGCAGGTGAACCCTTCGCACTGCACCAGGCTGTCCTGAAGGAGGTAGCGGTACGCGCGTTGAAAGTGGTCGTTGATGGGGCTGGGGAAGCTGCGGTCCAGGATGAGCACCTGCTCCTGGTAGATGTCCGGCTCCACGTACATGTCCTGCACGAACTCCATGATGCGCCGGGCACGGAAGAACTTGGAGGTGCGGCTGCCCAGGAGCACCGTCCGGTCCGCTGGTGGGACGGCGCGGTGGTGGCGACGCTCATGCTGCTCGGTGAGGAGGATCGGCAGGTAGCGCACACCGTCGGCCGTGGTGTCGATGCCCTCCCACAGGAAGTCGAAGGGCCGCAGGAGGAAGTTGCGCTTGATGCGGTCGCTGAAGTGGTTCAGGTCGAAGCGGACGCGGTGGTAGAGCTCCTGCTCGTATGCGGCGGCACTGCCCGGCGCGTTCACCGGCTTCCGCGCCACCATGCGGCGCAGGATGGCGAATGCGGGGTTCTCCCCGGGCCGTACGCGCACCTCGCCCAGCAGTTCGCTCGCAGGCTCCAGGGCCACGAAGAGGTCGCGCTCGCCCCCGCGCGGCAGCGCCTGCCGGAAGGGCCGGTAGCCCGTCATGGTCACCTGCAGGCTGTCCCGTCGTCCGTCGGCCTCCAACACGAAGGCGCCCGTGCTGTCGGTGGTGGTGCCCTCCGCCGCGCCCACGAAGCCCACGTTCGCGAAGGGCAGCGGATCGCCGGAACGGGCGTCGGCCACCACGCCGGACACGCGGGTGCGCTGGGCCAGGGCGGGCAGGGCGGCGATCAGCAGCAGGCCGATCAGCGGGAGGCGGACCATCGAACAGAGCGGACCGACCGGGCGTCGCGGATGTTCGCCCAAGGGACGCGCATCCGTCGGGTTGCGGGGATCGTGCCAATTTTACGCCGTTCGCGCCCAGCCCTCATCCCCGTGAAGATCCACATCGGCCGCGACCGCTACCTCAGCTTCTCGGCCACCACGCTCATCGGTGCCGACCCGGCCACCTGGCTGGGCATCCTGTGGCGCTACGGACGCGGCATGTCCTGGCCCTTCATCCCCAAGGCCATCATCCTCACCTGGCTGGTGCTGCTCAACACGCCGCTGGTGTGGTGGGAGCGCCTGCGCTACGACCGGCGCATCCGCCGGGCCAAGGTCACCGCGCCGCTCTTCATCATCGGCCATCAGCGCAGCGGCACCACCTACCTGCACTACCTCATCGGCAAGGACCCGCAGTTCGGCTATCTATCCGTGAAGGAGAGCTTCATGCCCTGGCTTTACCTCACCCTGGCCCCGCTGCTGCGCCGCATGTACGCCAAGGCCCTGCCCGACAAGCGGCCGATGGACGACCTGCGCATGGGGGTGGACCTGCCCACGGAGCCGGAGTACTCTCTGGGCAACATGACGGCGAGCACCATGATCCCGGGCTACTACTTCCCGCGGCGCATGCTGGAGGTGTTCCGCCGCAACGTGCTGTTCGAGGATGAGCGCGCCAGGAAGGCCTGGCAGCGCACGCTGCGGTACTTCATGCAGAAGCTCACCCTGCGCCACGGCGGCAAGCCCCTGGTGCTGAAAAGCCCGGAGAATCTGGCCCGGGTGAAGGAGATCCTGGAGGTCTTCCCCGATGCGCGCTTCCTGCACATCATGCGCGACCCCTACCGGGTGTTCTTCAGCACCGAACGGCTCTACGGCATCACCCTGCCGCTGGTGACCATGCAGCACGTGAAAGGGGACGAGGTGGAGGAGGCGCTGCTGGAGAGCTACCGGCTGATGTTCGCGAAGTTCTTCCGGGACAAGGCCGCGATCCCTGTCGGACAGCTGGCCGAGGTGCGCTACGAGGACCTCATCGGCAACGAGGAGGCCGTGCTGGAGAAGGCGTACGCGCAGCTGGGCCTCGGCGGTTTCGAGGCCGCGCGACCGCACATCCTCGCCGAAGTGAAGAGCTACGCGGGCTACCGCACGAACACGTATGCCTATCCGCCCGAACGCATGCGGCTGGTGCGCGAACGTTGGGGACCGGTGTTCGATGCGTTGGGCTATCCGAAGGACGTGCCCCTAAGCGCCAAGCAGCAGAACGCGCAGGCCTGAGGCGAAGCGGTCCGCCTCCTCCTCGGTCAACGCGCGGCCATCGTAGCCCAGCACCACCAGCAGCCCGCCGCGTTCGCGTCCCACCACCATGCTGAGGCCCGGCGGCGCCGGCACCGGCGGCAGATGCAGCACCTCGCCGATGGGAAGGCCGGTGAAGGTGGACGGCATGCGGCCCAGGTCGCCCAGGTCGCTGAAGCCGAAGCTGCTCCAACGCCCCAGCGAAGGCAGGTCCACCATGGCGGCGCTGAGCCAGGCGGGCAGCCGCCGGAAGGCCCGCAGCAAGGCCCGGTAGCGGTGGGGGAAGCGCGCACGCACCTGCTCCACCAGCTGGCCGTTGAGCGCACGCACCGCAGTGGCCGTATCGTGCAACTGGCCCTGGTCGAGGCGGAAGAAGAGGAAGGACGTGACATTGGTGAGCAGATGCCCCGGCGTGCCCCGCGGTCGCTGATCCACCGGCGCCGAGAACCACAGGTAGCGCGGGATGCCACCGCGCCGTCCGAGCGTGTCGTGCACCAGGCGGGCGGCCACGGCCATGAAGTGGGCGCTGCGGGCCAGGGCGGCGCCGGTGCTGCGGGCCAGGGCGTCGATGCGGAGGGTCTCCTCGGGGGTGAAGCGCAGGACCCGGAACCGCGGCACGTTCGGCACGGGCCGATCGCGCACCCACAGCGAGCCCAGCCGCGGCCCCGAGGTGCGGAAGGCCTGGGCGGCGCTGGCCACCACCTCACGCCAGGCCCCCGGTGCGGTGGCGCGGTCCTCCGGCGGCAGTACTGGCCCCGCCCAGCCTCCGGCCTCCACGCCGTGCAACAGGTTCAGCATGCCCTGATGGTCGAACAGCGCGTGGTGGAAGGAGACC
Source organism: Flavobacteriales bacterium (assembly GCA_020847755.1). Lineage (GTDB taxonomy): Bacteria > Bacteroidota > Bacteroidia > Flavobacteriales_F > PHOS-HE28 > PHOS-HE28. The sequence goes on from JADLBK010000175.1 coordinate 53,738, forward strand.
AGCACCTGCGCACGGCCCTGAGCAGCGAGCACATCGAAGCGCAGCAGGCCCTCCGGACCCAGCCGGTCGCCGAGGCGATCGGTCAGCCAGGCTTCGGGATCATCGCCACGGTGCAGGTGCACGATGTCCGGCCCGTCAGCGAGCAGCCGCCAACGCGGCAGCGCAGGCCAGCGCACCATCCACCGGATGAGCCCCACGTGCCGCACCACCGGGCTGGCACGCAGCGCGGCCGCCACGGCCTCCGCATCGGCGCCCGCCCCGAGGTCGAAACGCATGCGCGACACGTTGCCGGCCAGTCCGCGTGCGCGCATGGCGCGATGCACCAGCCAATGGAAATGGTCCGGGCCCGAGAGCGGCCGGTCCATCTCCGGCGCGGACAGGGACCACGACGGCATCGAGGCTCAGTTGATGTGGCGCAGGGCGTAGGCGGCGAGCGAACGCAGGTCGCGCAGGTCGTCCGCCCCGATGCCTTCCACGGGGATGCGCGCACCGAAGCGGTCCTCCACGGCCATCATCAGCTCGATCACCGAGAGGGAATCCAGGCCCAGGGAGACCAGTTCGGCATCCTCCGCCACAGGCACGGCCACACGGTCCTTCACCAGGTCGCGCAGCACCTCCACCAATTCCGCATGTTGCACCACCATGGCCGCCGCGCGAAGATAGGATCCCGGGCGCACCCGGGCCGGGGCCGTAGCTTCGCCCGCCATGGCCGCCCCCGCGATCGACGTGCGCAACCGGCGCGCGTCCTACGAGTACCACCTGCTGGACAGCTACACCTGCGGGCTGGTGCTGATGGGCTCGGAGATCAAGAGCATCCGCGCGGGCGGCGCCTCGATCAGCGAAGCGTTCTGCACCTTCATGGGGCCGGACCTGGTGGTGCGCAACATGCAGATCAACCCCTCCGGCACCAACGTCCACTTCGTGCACGAACCCAAGCGCGACCGCAAGCTGCTGCTGAAGCACAGCGAGCTGAACAAGCTGCGGCGCAAGGTGAAGGACGCCGGCATCACCATCGTGCCCGTGCGCCTGTTCCTGTCCGAAAGCGGCTATGCCAAGCTGGAGATCGCGCTGGCCAAGGGCAAGAAGGTGCACGACAAGCGGGAGAGCATCAAGGAGCGCGACGTGCAACGCGACCTGGACCGTGGCCAATGACCGTCCCTCCTGGCGCGCGCACCTGGCCGACGCCGACCCGCGCGGGATCCCCGGCCCGCCATGGGCACGGCTCGCGCTGCTGCTCCTGCTGATCACGGCCGGCGCGCTGCGCCTGCTCGGCTGGCCGTCGATCCCCTTCACCCACGACGAGATCAGCGCCCTGGTCCGCCTCTACCCCACCCTCGGTGAGACCATCCGACGCGGGGTCATCGAACTGGACACGCATCCGCCCGGCGTGCAGGTGCTGGAGTGGCTGTGGACGCGGCTGGTGGGCCGCCAGGAGGGATGGGTGCAGCTGCCCTTCATCGCGGCTTCCCTGGCCGGCATCCTGTTCATGTACCGCTTCGCCCTGGCCTGGACCACCGCCACCGCGGCCCTGGCGGTGACGGCCCTGCTGGCCACCCTGCAGTACGCCGTGCTCTATGGCCAGCTGGCGCGCCCGTACGCCATCGGCCTCTTCAGCGTGGCCCTGCTGGCCGACCAGTGGACGCGGTGGCTGGCCTGGCAACGCACCCAACACCTGGTGGGTGCGGCCCTGGCTGCGGCCCTGTGCGCCTACACCCACCACTTCGCCGCCCTCGTGGCCGCTCTGATCATGGGCAGCGGCCTCGCGCTGGCACCCCGCACCGCCCGCCTCCGCTGGCTGCTGGCCTGCGGCGCCAGCCTGCTGCTCTACCTGCCCAACGTGCCCATCCTGCTGCGACAGCTCGGCCTCGGCGGTCTGCAGGAATGGCTGGCCCCGCCGAACGGCCACTGGTTCCCCGATCACCTGTGGTGGGTGGCGCATGGCTCGGCGCTGCTCGCAGCGGTGCTGCTGCTCGGGGCAGCCGCCTCGCTCGTTGGCTGGTGGCGCGGCGCCTCACGGGCCTGGCCGATCGTGCCCGTGCTGCTCGTGTGGGTCCTCGTTCCCGCCGCACTGGGCTACGGATACAGCGTGTGGCGTGCGCCGGTGCTCCAGCACTCGGTGCTCGTGTTCTCCTTCCCCTTCGCGCTGGTGCTGTTGTTCGGCGGGCTCGACCTGCACCGGAAAGCGCTCGCCATCGGGCTCGCCGTCCTCCTGGCCGGCACGGCCATGCTCACGCTCTTCACGGTGCGGCAGCATCACCGCACCGCGCTCACCTCCAAGTACGAAGCCTTCCTCCAGGCCGCCACGGATGGCGCCGCACACCCCGACCGGCTCGTGGTGATCGACGCGCCGCCTGAGGTGCTCGACCTGCTGGAACAGGAACCGCGGTATACGGCCGCGCCGGGCCACTACCTCCGCTTGCGCGACCTGGGGAGCAATGCCGCCCTGCTCCACCGGATCCGCGCGCAGCGTCCTGCGGATGTGGTGCTGGGCCTCTTCCACAGCACGGACCGGGCCCTGCCGGCCCTGGTCCAGCACAGCCACCCGGCCCTGCTCGAACGCGTCGACCTGGTGGAAGGCCAGGTGATGCACTTCCGCACGGGTGGCAACGGGCTCGCCGATACCGTCGCCTGGAGCGCCGCCGCACCGGGCACGGTCCCTGTCGGCTGGCAGGCGGAACCCGCGGCCATCGGCGCGGACAGCCTCGCGGGCAGCGGCTGGGACCTCGGCGGTCGCGAATACGGGGTGCTGTTCCAAGCGCCCCTGCCCGGCACGCACCGGCCGAACGATGTGGTGGAACTGGTGGTGGACGCCACCGCGCTGGATGACGCGGGCCTGGGTGTGGAGGCCGTGATCGAGCTCCGGTCCGTCGTGGACGATCGCGACAGCCTGCTGGTGTACCGCAGCACTTCGGCGCTGGACTGCGCACGGCGTGTGGGTGAGCGCGGCCCCGTGGTGGTGGCCATCCCGCTCAGCCGCGCCCTCTCACGCCACCCCGGGCTGCTGCTGCGCGCTTACGTGTGGAACCGCCACAGCGGCATGGTGCGCGTCCACGGCCTGCGGCTGCGCTGGCGCGAAGGCGACCCGGCGCTCTACGGCCTGGTGGAACCCCTCCACGGGCCCTGGCGTTTCGCACCGCAGTGAGCGGCAACGAAAAGGCCGCCCGCAGGCGGCCCTCCCGGCGCAACAAAGGGGAAGCGCTAGAACTTGAAGTTGAGGCCCACGCCCAGCGTTTCCCGGAACTGTGTGGTGGGACCGAACTTGGCCACACCGTCCTCCGTGCGGGCGATGTTGATGTCGTGGTCGTAGATGAGCATGGTGTTCAACGTCGCTGCGAACCAGCTGTTCACCTTGAAGGTCCACAGCATCTCCCAGTTCACGTCGATGTTCGACGGCTCCTTCAGGTAGTTGCTGAACAGATCCAGGCGGGTCATGAATCCGATGTTCTTGGCCACGTCCGTCTGGTAGGTCAGGTTCAGGAAGGCCCCCATCTGGAAGAGCGTGTTCTCCCCGGCGGTCACCCTGCGGATCACCCCGCCGGTGGTGTCGAACACGGCCGGGTCCACGCCGAAGTTGCCCGCATCGGCCAGGTCCTGGTCCATCACGAAGGTGATCTTGGCGGTGATGGGCGACAGGTACACGCTGAGCTTCTTGTTCGGCTTGTAGTCCACGCCCAGACCGAAGAGCAGGTAGCCCGGCGCCAGCAGGTTGGAGATCTTCACCGTGTCGTTGGTGGCATCGAAGCCCTCGGTGAACTGCGACCGGAACTGGAGCATGGCCGCCGCATACCACGGCCCCTTCATCTGGTAGCCGTAGCGCGAGTTGAGCTCGAAACGGTCATCGCTCTTGAAGGTGCGCTTGCCCTCCTGCGCCAGCAGGCCATAGGCCAGGGCGATGGAGTTGTCCCACGCGATGCGGCCCTTGCGCTTGTTGGCGAAGGCGTTCACCTGGGCGATGCCGCTCAAGCTGCTGAGGCCGCCGGCGGCCCAGTTCACCAGCTGCACCTGGGTGAAGTTCAATTGGAACACCCCGCCGGTGGTCCACACCTTGGCGGAGTCGACGGTGGTGGCGGGTTTGTCGCGCAAGGCCTTGCGGTCGGCGTCCTGCAGATCCTCCTGCGCCACGGCAGGGGCCAGCAGCAGGAAGGCCAGGGGGGCGGAAAGGAGGCGGAGCGGTCGGTTCATGGGCGGGGAGTTTGGTAGCGTTCGAAGGCTTCGGTCAAAGGGAGGGCGTTCAGGTGTTCCGGCAACTGTCCGCGGTCAGGGTTCCGGGGCGAACACCTGGTCGGGAAAGCGGAGGCTGTCCGGCACGCGCATCACCAGGTACGGGTGGCCGGTGGCCTTGTGGCAGTTGTTGCAGGTGGCGATGAGCGTGTTGAAGCGCGGTGCGAAATCGGTCAGTCCGTCGGTGCGCAGCTGGTCGCGCAGGGCATCGATGGCGGGCAGGCCCAGGTTGGTCATGTAGGTGCTTACCGGCACGCCGTCGTCCACGATGCCGGCCTTGGCCACGGCGGCCATCTCCTCCTTCAGCTCGTGGCGGTAGAACTCGGCCAGCGGCAGGTTGCCGGCAGTGCCCGCGGCCCACAGCTTGTGGGCGTGGCTCTGGATGCGGCCCATGTACACGGCCACCTCCACCTCGGGCTGCGGGGCGGGTGCGGCGGAGAGGGCGTCCATCTGATGCTGGAGCCGGTTGATGCGGTGCATCAGCAGCGCCACCACCACCAGGAAGGCGAGGGCCAGGAGCAGGGTTCCGTTCTTCATCCGGAGGTGAAAAAAGGCCCTCGGCCGGGGCGCCGAAGGCCTTGGTGGGCACTGCAGGATTCGAACCAGCGACCCCTACCCTGTCAAGGTAGTGCTCTGAACCAGCTGAGCTAAGTGCCCGAAGGGGCGGCAAAGGTAACCGCCGGTTCCGAACCGACGCCACGAACGGATCGGCCCCCGCCGCCGTTATCCATCGCATGCGCCCCCTCCTGTTCCTTTGCGGGCTGTGGACCCTCGGGGCCTGCGGTCAACCGACCACCGCCCCGGCCCAACACCCCTCCACCATGAAGACCGACGCCGAATGGAAGGCCGCCCTATCGCCTGAGGAATACCGCGTGCTGCGCCAGAAGGGCACCGAACGCGCCTTCACCGGTGCGTACTGGGACCACCACGACGAGGGCGTGTACCGCTGCGCTGGCTGCGGCCAGGCGCTGTTCGGCAGCGACACCAAGTTCGACAGCGGTACGGGCTGGCCCAGCTTCTTCCGGCCGGTGGAGCCCGGATCGGTGGCCGAGCACAGCGACCGCACCCTGGGCATGGTGCGCACCGAGGTGGTGTGCAGCCGCTGCGGCGGCCACCTCGGCCATGTGTTCCCCGATGGGCCGCGTCCCACGGGCATGCGCTACTGCATCAACTCGGTGTCGCTGCGTTTCGAACCGGCGGCGGCGGAAAAGCCCTGAGCGGCGTCAGCCCCGGCGTGCGGCGGCCGACTACATTTGCCGTCAGCAGCGCACGATGGCACAGCACACGATCTCCGACAGTGGCCGGATCTTCCAGAACCCGGTGCTGGAGGCCCTCACCAAGACGCACATCGCGATCCCCCTCACGCTCTTTTACGGAAGCGGGGTGGTGGCCACGCTGTACGGCGTGCTCCGGCTGAAGCTGGACCTGGCCGCCAGCGTCGGCCTGTTCCTGGTGGGCGCCTTCTTCTTCACCTTGGTGGAGTACTTGGTGCACCGCTACTTCTACCACATGGAGGCCAGCAACCCGAAGCGGCAGCGGGTGCAGTACATCTTCCACGGCATCCACCACGACCACCCGCGCGACAAGAAGCGGCTGGCGCTGCCGCCCCTGATGACCGTGCTGGTGGCGGCCATGTTCCTGGGGCTCTTCCGCCTGCTGCTGGGCAGCTACGGCTGGGCCTTCGGCGGCGGTTTCATGGTGGGCTACGCCACCTACCTGCTGGCCCACTACGCCATCCACATCCACCGCCCCCCGAAGAACTTCCTGTCGCTCATCTGGAAGCACCACAACCTGCACCACTTCGCCGACACCGATGGCGCCTTCGGCGTCAGCTCGCCCTTCTGGGACCACGTGTTCGGCACCATGCCCCGCGACCCGCGCGCCAAGCGCGAGGCGGCCGGCGCCTGAGCGGGATCACGCGCACGCGGACACGCACGACCGGAAGTGGCGTTCTCCTTGAGCGGCGAACAGCTCAGACAGCGGCCTCCTTGTCGGCCACCGGCACGCCCAACACCTTCTTCAGCACATCCACGGTGCGGTCGATCTCATCCCGCGTGGTGTAGCGGCTGAACGAGAAGCGGATGTTGGCGCCGGTGACCTCGGGGTACAGGGCGCCCAGCACATGGCTGCCCGCATTGCTGCCGCTGCTGCACGCGCTGCCGCCGCTGCAGGCGATGCCTTCGATGTCCAGGTGGTAGATGAGCATCTCGGCCTTGCCGTCGTCGGGGAAACGCACGTTGAGCACGGTGTACAGGCTGTCCGGACCGATGTCGCCATTGAAGGCCACGCCCGGCACCTCGGCGCGCAGGCGGGCGACCATGTGGTCCTTGAGGCCGCGGACGTGCCGCTGGTGCTCCTCCAGGTGCGCGTAGGCCAGGTCGAGCGCAGTGGCCAGGCCCACGATGCCGGCCACGTTCTCCGTACCGCCCCGCATGTTCCGCTCCTGCGAACCACCCTGGATCATGGGCTTCAGGCCCAGGCCTTCGCGCTGGTACAGGAAGCCCACGCCCTTGGGACCGTGGAACTTGTGCGCGCTCGCGCTCAGCATGTCCACGGGCAGGGTGCTGAGGTCGAAGGCGTAGTGCCCCATGGTCTGCACCGTGTCGCTGTGGAAGAGCGCCTGGTGGCGGCGGCAGAGGGTGCCGATGGCCTGCAGGTCGTTGCGGGTGCCCACCTCGTTGTTGGCGTGCATCAGGCTCACCAGGGCCTGGGGGTGGGCGGCCAGCAGCTCCTCCAGGTGGGCCAGGTCGGCGCGGCCGTCGGCGTCCAGCCGCACCCAATGCACCTGCACGGGACCGCTGCGGCCCAGTTCGTGGGCGGTGTGCTCGATGGCGTGGTGCTCGATGGGCGAGGTGATCAGGTGGCGCACGCCGCGGTCGCGCACGCTGCAGGCCAGGGCCATGGTGTCCGCCTCGGTGCCGCCGCTGGTGAAGATGATCTCGCCCGGCATGCAGTGCAGGCGTTCGGCCACGGTGCGGCGCGCCCGCTCCACGGCGGCGCGGCTGCGGCGCCCGAAGGCGTGGATGCTGCTGGGGTTGCCGAACTCCTCCCGCAGGCAGGCCGTCATGGCCTCCAGCACTTCGGGGGCCAGCGGCGTGGTGGCGGCGTTGTCCAGGTAGATGCGGTTCATGC
>JADLBK010000176.1 GCA_020847755.1 Flavobacteriales bacterium
CCTCTGGGGTGCGAACTGCGTGTGCGCGGGCACTCCGGTGACGGTGGACTGCCTGGGCGTGCCGAACGGCACGGCCTTGCCGGGCACGGCCTGCGATGACGGCAACGCCAACACGGGCAACGACCTGTGGGACGCGAACTGCACCTGCGCCGGTCAGTTGCTCGACTGCCTGGGCGTGCCGGGTGGCAGCGCTGTGCCGGGCACCGCGTGCAACGACAACGACGCGAACACGATCAACGACCTCTGGGGTGCGAACTGCGTGTGCGCGGGCACTCCGGTGACGGTGGACTGCCTGGGCGTGCCGAACGGAACGGCCTTGCCGGGCACGGCCTGCGATGACGGCAACAGCATGACGAGCAATGATGCCTGGGATGCGGACTGCAACTGCTTCGGCTTCCTGGTGCTGATCGATTGCGCCGGCGTGCCCAACGGGAACGCATTCCCAGGGACACCATGCGACGATGGGGATGCCAGCACAGGCAACGACATGTGGGACGCGAACTGTGGTTGCAATGGGCAGGAGTATGACTGCGTGGGGGTCCCGGGAGGCACGGCTTATGTGGACGCCTGCGGCGTATGCGCCAGTGGCACCACGGGCATCGTGGCCGATCCGGACAGCGATATGGACGGACTGCTGGACTGCATGGACAGCTGCCCCAACGCCTTCGATCCCGATCAATTGGATTTCGATCAGGACGGCATTGGTGATGCCTGCGATAACTGCTCCTGGATCGCGAATCCGGACCAGACGGACACGGATGGCAATGGCATTGGCGATGTCTGCGATGCGGCGAATGCGATCGCTGGATCGTCCGGGACCGCTCTTTTCACCTTCGCACCGAACCCTGCACGGGAGGAGGTCCGCATCACGGCCATACCGGACGGTGTACGGCGCGTTCAGGTCGTGGCGCTGACCGGGGCGGTGGTGCTCCATGTGGATGCGACGCAGCGCAGGATCCCCTTGGATGCGGTGCCGGTGGGCGTGTATCAGATCATGGCGCTGGATGCGGACGGAAGACCGCTGGCGCAGGGCAGGCTCGTCCGGCAGTGACGTGCCCTGCTTGGAAGGAAGGCCCGGCCGGCAAGCCGGGCCTTTTTCATTTGATCAGGGTGACGTGGCCGAAGTACTCGCGGCGGTCCGCACTGAAGGCGTCGCGGACGATCATCCGCCAGGCGTAAACACCATCCGCCAGGAGTTCCCCCGTTCCGTTCATCGTGCCATTCCACGAAAGCCACGGATCTTCGGCGCTGAACACGACCTCGCCCCAGCGGTCGAAGATCCAGAAGCCGAAGTCATCGGTATCCGCTCCCACGAGCACCGCCTCAAAGGTGTCGTTGAACCCGTCGCCGTTCGGAGTGAAGGTGTTGGGCACATGCACGATGAGCACATCGTCCACGAGCACCACGGCGCAGGCTTCAGCGGTGCACCCCAGGCTGTCCGTGGCCTCCACGCAAACGAGCTGATGACCCGCCGTCGGTGGGTCAAAGCGGTATCGCAGTTCCACCGTCGTGTCCACGGGTGTACCGTTCACCTTCCACAGATGATCTTGGCACGCATCACCGACCGGCCAGGCCTCGACCACGGCATCATCCAACGGGATCACCGCACGCCGCACCTGAACGGCTACGTTCGGCGGTGGAAGGGCAGCGACCGGTGCGATGTTCGTGGTCTCCCACACGCAGCCGGCCGTATCCATGTACTGAATGCTCGGGTTGTACGTGCCCGGTTGCACATACGTGTGATCCAAGGGGCCGTTCTGCACCACCACCGCCCCATCTCCCAGCTGCCACGTGAGCTCCACCACCGCCGCCCCATATTGGGGGATCAGGGTCACGGTCAGGGGAGCGCATCCGGCTGCTGGTACCACGGTGGCGGCGAGGTCGGGTCGTGTGGCGATGGCCACGAGGATCGACGCGGTATCCGAGATCCCAGCACATACGCCCTGACCGTCCACGATGTACTGGTACAGGCCCTCTGCGGCGATCGCAGGGTCGATCAGCGAGGAGGTCGATGAACCGTCCGGTGCCGTCCAAGCACCACTTGGTTGGGCCGCGGGACCGAGCAGTGTGGTCATGTCCACCGGGATCTGGAACGAGCACAGCATCAGCGTTGCGTCGGCTCCCGCCTCGGGCAGCGCATCCACGGCCAGCGTCAGGATGGCCGATGCGTTCGGGCAGGGAGCCATACCGGGTACGGTGTATGTGTATGGCCCTGCGGTCGCACTGCCCGGATCGATCGGTGGGTTCATGACAGCGCCACCCGGTGCGGTCCAGGTCCCACCGGGAGAAGGACTGCCGCCCAGCATGGTCGCGGGGTCGAACGGGGCGTCACCTTCGCACACCGCAAGGGATGCATCGGCACCGGCATCGGCGGGAAGGACCTCATCCACAAGGACCGTGGCGGAATCAGCCGGGCAGGGCCCGATCGCGGCAACGATGTACTGGTATGCGCCAGGGATGTCCGTGAGCGGATCGTAGTCCGGCCCTTGCGCGTTGCCGTTCGGGTCCGACCATGCGCCTCCGGGGTCTGGATTCCCACCGAGTGCGTTCAAGAGGGCGGCCGGTGCACCGTCCGAGCAGACAAGTAGCGATCCCGATGCCCCGGCATCGGGTGGTGCGAGCAGACCGAGGGTCACCGTGTGAACGCCGTCCGCGCAGGGCGGAGCGGCCGTCAACGTGTAGCTGTAGGTACCAGGGACCGCAGTGGACGGGTCCACCGGTCCGCTCGTGGAACCGCCATTCGGGTCGGTCCAAGTGCCCGTTGTCGGAAGGCCGATGAGCAGGGCGAACAGGTCCACAGGCGGTGCGCTCGTGCACACGGTGAGGGCGGCCGATTGACCCGTGGGCGGTGCGGGCACCAGGGTCAGGTCCACTTCGGCCGAGGCCGAAAGACAGGGCGGTGGTGCCGTCAGCGCATAGGTGTACGTGCCTGCGGTGGCGGTTCCGGGGGTGATCGTTCCACTGATGGTCTGGCCGAGCGGGTCCGTCCATGTGCCTCCTGGATCGGGCGTTCCGCCCAACAGCAGGAAGAGGTCCGCCATGGGCAGGTCGTCGCACAGGCTGACCATCGCGTCGGTGCCGGCGTTCGGCTGGTTGACCTCGGTCACCTGCACGGTCGCGCTCGCATCCGGGCAGGCCGTAGCGCCCGTCACCGTATAGGTATAGGTGCCCGGCCCGTTGATCACCGGGTCATAGGTCCCGCCGAACAGGGATCCGTTGGGGTCCGTCCAGCTTCCACCCACTTGCGCCGACCCGCCCAAGAGCGTGAAGAGGTCGGTGAGGCCGCCTGCGGCACAGATGGTCACGGTGCCGTTCGATCCCGCTTGCGGCGCAAGCTCGGTGGTCATCGTCAACGTGGCGGTCACGATGCCGCATGGAGGTCCCGTTCCGACCGTGTACGTGTAACCGCCGTCCAGGCTCAACCCGGGCGTGAACGTTCCACTGAAGGCCTGACCGTTCGGGTCCGTCCATCCGCCCCCGGGTTGTGGGCTTCCGCCCAACAGCGTGGACAGCGCGATCGCCGCATCGGTGGAGCAGACCGTGAACGGTCCTCCGGTCCCGGCGTCGGGCTGCGGATCCACCGTGATGGTGATCGTCGCAAGGTCATCCGCGCACGGTGCCGTTCCGGCCACGGTGTAGCTGTACGTTCCGGCCGGGTCGGTCGCGGGATCGAAGAGGGGGCCGTGGGCCAGCCCGTTCGGGTCGGTCCACGTTCCACCGGCATCCGGAGCGCCGCCGAGCTGAAGGAACAGATCGATCGCCGGGCTGGTGTTGCAGACGGACAGCGCACTGCTCGAGCCGGCGTCCGGGGCCGCGGAGAGCTGCACGGTCACCGTGCTCTGTGCGTCGACGCAGGGTGGCGTACCGGTCAGGGTGTAGGTGTACACGCCGGCCGTTCCGATCAATGGATCGAAGAGGTTGCCGGCCAGCGGCCCGGGACCGCTCCAACTGCCACCGGGGTCGGCCATCGGGCCGAGGAGGGCGAAGAGGTCCGCGACCGGTGCATCACTGCAGAGCGTCGCCGAGGTGGATGTCCCTGCCTGGGGTTGTGCGCTGATGCTCACGGTCACCACGGCCTGGTCCGAACAGCCGGCGTTGGCATCGACCACTTCATAGGTATACGCACCCGAAGGCGCCGTGGCAGGGTTGAGGAGGCCCGAGGTCGGGTTGCCGAACGGATCGCTCCAGGTGCCTCCTGGCTGAGCCGTGACGCCCAGGAGGGTGAACATATCGATGATCGGACCTTGATCGCACGCGGTGACGGCCGCGTCCGCACCGGCCTCCGCGTTGCAGCACGCAGCGGTGGCGGGGGCGCTGCCCACGACGGCATCACCCGTGCATCCGGAACTGCCCCAGCTACCCGTTTCGCTGTCGCCATAGGTATTGACCGTCATGCCGAGGTCGGCACCGTCCACGCAGTCCACGCCACTGCCCACGCTGACGGTCCAGCAGAACTGCCAGTTGGTGGCGCCCGTGCAGAAGTCGCCGAAGTTGTTTCCGGGGTTGCCGTCGTTGTCAAGATCGAAGAAGAAGCCCGGCCCCACGGTGCCGATCGCCGTGGCCGCTGTGCCTGTGCAGGTGGGATACCAGTCCCAGGTCCCCGCGCTTGGGCCGCAGGTGGGCGGTGGTGGGCCGGGTATCAACGTGCCGGCGTCCCAACCGGCACCAAGCACCGGCACCAGACCATGGAACCAGTTGGCGTTCGTGCTGTTCCAAAAGGTCACCGTGAAGCAGAAGGTCACGGACTGACCACCCGTGTAGGTGCCGTTCACCGGAGGCGGCGCGGCGGTGTAGGTGTAGGTGACCAGGCAGGGCTGGGCGACCAGCAGGGCCGGGACCAGGGTGACGATGAAGAAGAGGGCTCTGAGGGCCACTTCCGCAGGGGGTTGCTGCGGGAAGATAGAGGCCGGGAGCTTACCGGACGAAAAGCCGCGATCAGCGCGCGATCACGGTACCCACCCGGCCCCTGCGAGCGCCATCGGCCCCTTCCACCACACAGCGGTAGGTGCCTGCTTTCAGAGCGCCGCGTTCGATCCGATGCTCGCCGGCGCCGAGGCCGTCCACGCGCAGGGCCTCGCGCCCCTGGGCATCGAACAGCACCAGGGATACCTGGGCCTGGCCCTCCGGCATCACCGCGGTGAACCCGCTCTCGAACACGGTGGGATAGAGGTAGGCGGATGGCGCCGCTGCGGGCTCTTCGACCGATACGGTGCTGCCGGCCGTGGAGTAGATGTCGGTGAAGGAGCCCACATACAACAGGCTGCCGTCCGCGAAGAACTCCTCCAGGCTCACGAGGTCGATCACCGCAACACCCCCGTTGTAGGGCGTAAAGGAGGCCCCGTTGTCCAGCGAGCGGTAGATACCCGTTTGGTTCGGCACGATCACATACACCTTGGCATCGTATCCGATGATCTCCCCGTCGGCGAGGCTGGTGGGGGTGCCGGTCGCATCGGTCCAGGTGGTGCCGTTGTTGGTGCTGTACCTCACCCCGAAGGTGGAGAGCATCACCAGGTTGCTTCCCGCTGCGGCCACCCCGAACACGGTGTAGTTCACACCGGGCATCGCGGTCCAGTTCAGGCCGTTGTTCGCGCTGGTGTAGATGCCGGTGTTGGTGGCTGCGTACAGCAGGCCGCCCACTTGCGAGAGATGGTACACGATGGTGTTGGAGCCCATGCCCGAATGGCCCACGTTCCAGGTGGTGCCCAGGTTGTCGGTCTTCCAGATGCCGCCGCCCTGGCTCACCGTGCCGGCGAACACGGCAAAGAGGTCGTTGCCGAAGGAGAAGAACTTGTTGGCAAAGACCTGATTGGTCGCCGTCAGGCTTCCATTGACGCTTGACCATGAGGTGCCACCGTTGTCCGATCGAAAGATGCCGGACTGCGTGCCGGCGAAGAGCGATGTGCCCTTTCGCCCCACCGACTCCACGAAGTAGTTGCCCCCGTTCTGGGGCAGCCCGGTGTTCACCGGGGTCCAGGTCGATCCCCCGTTGGTGCTCTTCTTCACCCCGGTGGGGAAGGTGACCGCGTACAGCGCCCCGCCCTCGGAGGTCATGCTGCGGGTCTGCTGCTGGGCACTGCCCAAGGCCGACCATTGGGCGGCACCATCGAGGGAAAGCAGGGCGAGGAACGCGAACGGAGCGGTTCGGATGGAGCGCATGGCGTCAGGTTGGGCCCGCAAGTTCGGCCCGGTCCCCGGGGTTCCGATCGCTCAGGTGCTGCCCTTTTTCAACAGATGTGCGTCATGGGCCTGACGCAACCGGTCGCGCACGGCACCGAAGGCCTCGCAGGTGCGGTCCAGCGCGTCACCGAGCACCTGGCCCAGCTTGTAGCCGGCGCTGGCCTCGGCGCCTGGACGCTCCAGCAAGCTGCGCGCACCGGCCGGATGACGCAGCACAGCCCCTTCCAAACAACTGCGCACCTGCCGTTCCACGTTGGTGTTCGAGGCCGCAAGATCCACGGCTCCCACGCATCCGCAAAGCTCTTCGACCAGCGCCTTCTCGTCGCTGCGGACCGTTGTGGATTGCGCGGCTGAAGGCGACCCGTTCCCGCCCAGGCACAGCATCAGCCACACGCCATGGATCACCCGTCGCACACCGAAAGGTAGCCAAGCCGGGGATGGATGACGGCGGATGTGACCAGCGGTGATCGATCCGGGCTGAGCGGTGCCCCGTTCGGGGCCGTGTCCACCGGCTACCTTTGCCGACCTCATGGCCGCCCGCCTGTACCGGTGCCTCGCCTGGATCATGCTTCTGGGCGTGGGTTCGGCCACCCTGCCTTCCGGGCTCGGTGTGCTGCACGTGTGCAGCGGTCACGCAAGCCTTGAACATGAAGCGGAGCGGGTCCCTGGATCGGACACCGACTGCGCGGGCTGTGCGCTCGCCCTGGCCGAGGCCGTGGTCATCGCACCTCTGGTCCTTCAGCCGGCGAAGGCCATGCCTGTGCATAGCGACCGCATGCTGGCGGGCCAGGTCCTGGTCATGCAGGCCTGGTGCATCGCGGACCGTGGACCACCGACGCAGGGCTGAGCCCCGGCGTTCGTGTTCGATCCTTCCGTTCCCCTGTTCCCATGTTCTTCTTCCGGCCTTTGGTGGCCCTGCTCGTCCTCTTGTTCGGCGTCCAGCTCCGTGCCCAGGCGCCGTGCACGTTGGTGTTGTCCGGTTCCGTGGTGGACGACCACGATGGTGCGCCCTTGGGCTTTGCGGAGATCGTGCTCGCGGGCAAGGATGTGGGCGTGGTGGCCGATGCGGAAGGACGGTTCGTGATCAAGGGGCTCTGCCCCGGGTCGGTGGAGCTCCGCGTCGAGCACCTGGGCTGCCAGCCGGTGCTGCGGAAAGTGGAGCTGATGTCCGATCGCTCCATCACCGTGCGGTTGGAGCACCACGCTGAGGAGCTGAAGCAGGCCGAGGTGGTGCGGGAGCGACCCGATGAGAACGTCGGCATGTCCAGAGCGGTGGTGGACAGGGCCACCATGGAACGGGCCAGCGGCCGCTCCCTTGCCGAAATGGTGGCCGGCGTGCCGGGGATCACTGTCCTTCGCTCCGGACCGGTCATCGCCAAACCGGTCGTGCAAGGCCTGTCCGGCAACCGCGTCCTCACGCTCAACCAAGGGGTGCGGCAGGAGGACCAGCAGTGGGGCGGGGAGCACGCGCCCGACCTCGATCCGTTCAGCACCGATCGCATCGAACTGGTGAAGGGCGCCGCCTCGGTGCAGTATGGAAGTGATGCCCTTGGCGGGGTCGTCATCGCATCGCCCGTGGAACTGCCGCGGGAGGGTGGAGTGGGCGGCGCCGTCGGCGTGGTGGGCATCAGCAATGGTAGGGGTGGCACGGCGCAGGCCGTCCTCGAAGGCGGCATCGGTCATCTGCGGGGTCCGGGTTGGCGGATCCAGGGTTCCGGCCGCCTGCTGGGCGATGGCCAGGCCCCGGGCTTTGTGCTCAGCAACACCGGTTTGCGGGAAGGCGCCGGGTCGATCGCCGTGGGGCATCATCGCCCCCGCCACGGTGTGGAGCTCTACTACAGCTATCTGGCACGGGAGGTGGGCATCCTGCGGGCCGCGCACATCGGCAACCTCACCGACCTGGAGAACGCCATCGCACGGGAGGAGCCGTGGTACCAGGCGCCGTTCACGCATGCCATCGACGCGCCGCGGCAAACGGTGCGGCACCACCTGTTCAAGGCGCATGGCGAGCTTCGTGTGGCGCGGCGAGGACAGGTGGAGGTCACGTACGCCTATCAGGCCAATGACAGGCAGGAGTACGACATCCGGCGCGCCGGCCGCAGCGCGCGTCCCGCGCTCGACCTCTTCCTGGCCACGCACTCGGCCGACCTCGTGCTGAAACACCACGTGGGCGCGCGGCTTCATGGCAAGGTCGGGGCCAATGGGCTGTTGCAGACCAATGTGAACATCCCTGGCACAGGCGTTGATCCCCTGATCCCCGATCATCGGAGGCGCATGCTCGGCGTCTTCGTGCTGGAACACCTGCCGCTTGGCGACCGGGTGGAACTGGAGGCCGGGGCCCGGATGGAAGGGGCAGGCCTCACCGTCTTCGTATATGACGAGAATGATCGGCCGATCACGGACGATCTCCGATTCCTGAACGGTGCAGGGAGCCTGGGCGCCAACTGGAGCATGTCCGACAGCCTGCGGCTCCGCTTCAACCTCAGCTCGGCGTTCCGGCCGCCCCATGTGAGCGAGTTGTACAGCTCGGGTCTGCACCACGGCGCAGCGGCCATCGAGGTGGGCGATGCAGGCCTGGGCAGTGAGCGCATGATCAAGGGCACGATCGACCTGGAGGGAAGCGTGTGGCGTGGCAGGCTCTCCGGGATCGTCTCCCTCCATGCCGGAAGGGCCGATGGCTTCATCCAGCTTCGACCGGATGGTGTGGCGCTCACCATCCGCGGTGCGTTCCCCGTGTTCCGCTACGCCGCCACCGATGCGTTCATCTGGGGTGTGGACGGTCGTGCTCGCCTGCGGCTCTCGCGCAGCTGGAGCACCACCCTCGAATGGAGCATCGTACGGGGTCGGGACCTGGTACGCGATGAGTGGCTCTACCTCATGCCTTCCGATCGTGGCGGGCTGCTGCTGGCCTGGCATGGCGGAGATCAAGGGAGCCGCATGCGCCCTGAAGTGGCCGTTCGCTCGTCCCTGGTGCTGCGTCAGACCCGCTATCCCGTGGACCTCGACCTGGCCGATCCCCCGCCCACCTACCACCTTCTGGGGCTCAGCGCGGCGATCGAGCGCCGGATGGGAAGTGGCGCGCTTCGCATCGGCATCGAAGGCAACAACCTGCTCAACGCCCGATACCGGGACCTGATGGACCGGTTCAGGTATTACGCCGATGCGCGGGGCGTGGAAGTGCTGCTGCGGCTGGGCTACACGTTCGGGAGGCGC
>JADLBK010000177.1 GCA_020847755.1 Flavobacteriales bacterium
AGCCCCACCGACAGTGCCTACTGGAGCGGGTACGGCGGTCTCAGCCAAGAGGTGGTGATCCCCGCCTTCCTGGCCGCCTATTCGGGCAAGAGCCCGGACAAGGTGAAGTTGAACCCCTTCAAGATGGTGCCCCTGCCCAACTGGGACGTCACCTACGACGGGCTCTCGCGGATGAAGCCCTTCAGCAAGTGGTTCCGCACCTTCACGGTGAAGCACAGCTACCGCAGCACCTTCAACATCGGCAACTACCAGACGAACCTCCTGTTCGTGGAGGGCGCCGGTGAACTGGACGCCGCCTTCAACTACATCCCCGAGCGGCAGATCGGCGTGGTCACCATCACCGAGGTGATGCGGCCGCTGCTGGGGGCCGATGTGACGCTGCAGAACAGCCTGCTGGCCAAGTTCGAGTACAACCGCGACCGCAACCTGAGCCTGAGCATCAGCAACTACCAGGTGACCGAGGTGCGGGGCAAGGAGTACGTGTTCGGCACGGGCTACCGGTTCAAGAACGTGAAGTTCCCCATCACCATCGGCGGCAACCGGCCCAAGAGCGACCTCAACCTGCGGGTGGACGTGAGCATCCGGCAGAACAACACCGTGATCCGCAAGATGCAGGAGGGCCAGAACCAGGTGACGGCCGGCCAGAACATCACCTCCATCAAGGCCTCGGCGGACTACGTGATCAGCCAGCGGCTGAACGTGCGCCTGTTCTACGAGCGCGTGGTGAACAAGCCGGTGATCTCCACTTCCTTCCCCAGCTCCAACAGCAACTTCGGCCTCAGCCTGCGCTTCACCCTCACCCAGTAGAGGTGACGGCGGCCCGATGTCCGACGCCCGATCCCGCCTATTTTCGCCGCGCAACGCAGAACACCGCACCCGATGAACTTCCCCGCAGACCTGAAGTACACCAAGGACCACGAGTGGATCCGCCTGGAGGGCGGGGAGGCCGTGGTGGGCATCACCGAGTTCGCCCAGGGCGAGCTTGGCGACATTGTCTTCGTCGACATCGGCACCGAGGGCCAGGAGGTGGATGAGCATGCGGTCTTCGGCACCGTGGAGGCGGTGAAGACGGTGAGCGATCTGTTCATGCCCGTGAAGGGCACCGTGCTGGCGGTGAACCCCGGCCTGGCCGACGACCCTGCGAGCGTGAACAAGGACCCCTACGGCACGGGCTGGATGGTGCGGATCAAGCCGGCGAACGTGGCCGATGTGGCCGCGCTGATGAGCGCCGACGAGTACCGCGCCCTGGTGGGCCACTGAGCCCATGCTGCGCCACCTGCGCTGGGCCCTGCTCTGGGCCCTGGCCATCCTGGTGCTCTGCCTGATCCCCGGCCGCAGCCTGCCCCAATGGGGCTGGTTCGACCTGCTCGACCTGGACAAGCTGGTGCACGCCCTGCTCTTCCTCGGGCAGACCGTGCTGCTGGCCTCGGCCTTCCTGGGCCACGGGCGTCCGGTCTCCTACCTCGCCTGGGCCGTTGGGCTCAGCGTGGCCTATGGGCTTGGAACGGAGGTCCTGCAAGGCATGGAAGCCCTGGGCCGCCGCACGGACCCCATGGACATGCTGGCCAACACCATCGGCGCGCTCAGCGGAGCCTGGTTCGTGGCCCTGCGGCGGCGCAAGGGCAGGGCCTTCGTGCCGACCTTCCTGCGCTGATCACACGATCATCCCCGCCGCCACCGTCTCGTTCGTGCCCTCGTCGATGAGGATGAGGCTGCCGGTGTAGCGGTTGCGGCTGTAGGTGTCGAAGTGCAGCGGCACGGTGGTGCGCAGCTGCACGCGCCCGATGTCGTTCATGCGGATGGTGGGGTCCTCCGCCTTGTGCAGCGTGCTGATGTCCATCTTGTACTTCACCTCCTTCACCATGCACCGCGCATCGCGGCTGGTGTGCTTGAGGGCGTACTTGCCGCCGGGCTGAAGGGGGCGCTCGTTGAACCAGCACAGCATCACGTCCACGTCCTGGCTGCTCTCGGGCATGTTGTTCGGGCTTACCAGCATGTCGCCACGGCTGATGTCGATCTCGTCGTTCAGCGTGAGCACGGCGCTCTGCGGGGCGAAGCATTCGTCCACCTCGCGCTCGCCGATGTGGATGCTCTTGATCGCGCTCTGGAAGCCGCTGGGCAGCACCTGGATGGCGTCGCCTTTTCGGAACACGCCACCGGCCACGCGCCCGGCAAAGCCTCGGAAGTCATGGTGCTCGGTGGTCATGGGCCGGATCACCGTCTGCACGGGAAATCGGCGGTCGATGTGGTTGAGATCACCCGCGATGTGCAGTGTCTCCAGCAGATACATCAGCGTGGGACCTTGGTACCACGGCATGCGCGCGCTGCGCTCCACCACGTTGTCGCCCTTCAACGCGCTGATCGGGATGTAGCGGATGTCGCGCACCTCGAGCTTGCTGCTGAAGTCCTCCAGCTCGCGCTGGATGCGGGCGAACACGGCCTCGTCCCAGTCCACCAGGTCCATCTTGTTGATGCAGAACACCACGTGCGGGATGCCGAGCAGCGAGGCGATGAAGCTGTGGCGGCAGGTCTGCTCCAGGATGCCCTTGCGCGCGTCCACGAGGATGATCGCCAGGTTCGCCGTGCTGGCACCCGTGACCATGTTGCGCGTGTACTGGATGTGCCCCGGCGTATCGGCGATGATGAATTTCCGCTTCGGCGTGGCGAAGTAGCGGTAGGCCACATCGATGGTGATGCCCTGCTCGCGCTCCGCACGCAGGCCGTCCGTCAGGAGCGAGAGGTCCACTTCACCCGAGCCGCGCTTCTCGCTGGCCCGCGTCACGGCCTCCAGCTGGTCCTCGAAGATCTGCTTGGTGTCGTAGAGCAGGCGGCCAATGAGCGTGCTCTTGCCGTCGTCGACGCTTCCTGCCGTCGTGAAACGGAGGAGGTCCATGTCCAGATAGCTCATTCGAGGAAAGCTGAAAGTTGAAACCTGAAAGCTGAAATGTTCGATTCGTTCATCGTGTGACCAGTGAGGTGAAGATGGAGACCAATTCGTTCGATTCCTTGTGCAGGGCTTGGGTTGAAGCTGGTGGAATAGCTCCCGACTCGGCGAGCAGCTCAAGCCAGAAACCGCACTCATCCGCCTCTTCAATGACGATACCGAGCTTGGCGATGTACTCTCTTTTGCTACGACCACGAAAGGCCGCGCGCGTATTGGCGCCTACAGAGGTGCCAGCCCTTAGCAACTGCTTACCCATGACCTGGGCTTCCACTGTCTTTGGAAGGGATTTGTACAAGTTGATCACGGCAAGTGCGAATTGCTTCGTTCGATCCTTCAAGTCCTTGTGCGGAAGGGGATCCATTTCAGCTTTCAGCTTTCCTTTTTCCTCTTTCAGAAGTACCCTTCCTTCTTCCGATCCTCCATCGCCGCCTCGCTCCGCTTATCATCCATGCGCGAGCCACGTTCCGTCACCCGCGAAGACGCCACTTCCTCGATGATCTCCTCCAGCGTTGCTGCGGGCGAATCCACCGCGCCCGTGCAGCTCATGTCGCCGATGGTGCGGAAGCGCACGCGTTTCATGTAAGGCTTCTCCTCCGGCTTCAGGCGCATGAACGAGCTGTTCGCGTAGATCACGCCATCGCGGTCGAACACTTCGCGTTCGTGGCTGAAGTAGATGCTGGGGATGGGGATCTTCTCCAAAAGGATGTACTGCCACACGTCCATCTCCGTCCAGTTGCTGATCGGAAATGCGCGGAAGTGCTCGCCGGGGCGCTTCCTGCCGTTGTACAGGTTCCACAGTTCGGGCCGCTGGTTCTTCGGGTCCCATTGGCCGAACTCGTCGCGGTGGCTGAACACGCGCTCCTTCGCGCGGGCCTTCTCCTCATCCCGACGGCCGCCGCCGATCGCGCAATCGATCTTATGCTTCTCGATGGTATCGAGCAGGGTCACCGTCTGCAGTTTGTTGCGGCTGGCGTAGTAGCCGGTCTCCTCCTGCACCTTGCCCTGATCGATGCTCTCCTGCACGCTGCCCACGATCAGTTTCGCGCCGTGTTCCTTCACGAGGTTGTCGCGGAAGGTCATCGTCTCGGCGAAGTTGTGGCCGGTGTCCACGTGCACGAGCGGGAAGGGCACCCTGGCGGGGAAGAAGGCCTTGCGCGCCAGGTGGAAGCACACGATGCTGTCCTTGCCGCCGCTGAAGAGCAGCGCGGGGTTCTCGAACTGCGCGGCCACCTCGCGCAGGATGTGCATGCTCTCGCTTTCGAGCTCCTTCAGGTGGGTGAGGCGGTAGGAATGCATGGTCTTCTGGTTCAAACCGCGGCTGCTATTCAACCGCAGAGGCGCAAACGGCGCAGAGGAATGCGCGTTCATGCCAGGATGACCCTCTGCGAACTCTGCGCTCTCTGCGGTTCAACTGCATTTCAGGTCCGC
Source organism: Flavobacteriales bacterium (assembly GCA_020847755.1). Lineage (GTDB taxonomy): Bacteria > Bacteroidota > Bacteroidia > Flavobacteriales_F > PHOS-HE28 > PHOS-HE28. The sequence continues at coordinate 4,373 of JADLBK010000177.1, forward strand.
GTTACCCGCGGCAGGATGAAGTTCAACAGTTCGTTGGCGGTCTCACCTTCGCTTCGGCCTTGCGTAGCGATGCGGATGGCGGGTGCGGTGGGTGTCTCGAACGGCGCACTGATGCCCGTGAAATCCTTCACCTCGCCGGCGCGCGCCTTGGCGTAGAGGCCTTTCACATCGCGGCGCTCGCACTCCGCCAGCGGCGTGTCGATGAAGACCTCGATGAAGTCGTCCGCACCGATGATGGCCCTGGCCTGTTCCCGGAGGGCGATGGTGGGGGAGACGAAGCAGCAGATCACCACGGCGCCGTTCTGCACGAAGAGCCTGGCCACCTCGGCGATGCGGCGGATGTTCTCCGTGCGGTCCGCCTCCGAGAAGCCGAGGTTGCTGTTGATGCCGGTGCGCACGTTGTCGCCGTCGAGGACGATCGAATAGACCTGCGAGGCATGGAGCAGGCGCTCCAGTTCCCCGGCGATCGTGCTCTTGCCGCTTCCGCTGAGGCCGGTCATCCACACCACCAGGCCGCGCTGGCCGAGCAGCGCCTCCTTGTCTGAGCGCTGGAGCAGGCGGTCGAACACCGGGTGGATGTGCGTGGGGGAAGGCATGGCGCGAGGGACCGCGAAGGTACGCGATCACCCACAGGAAACCCGCGCCGGACGCGGGGTCAGAGGGTGCGTGGCAGGCGCGCCAACCGGCTGTGGCGGTAGCCGTAGGCGAAGTAGCAGACCAGGCCGATGACGAGCCAGGTGCCGAACCACTTCCAGTTGCTGGCGGCCATGCCGGTGAGCAGGTAGCAGCAGGAGGCCAGGCCGAGGACCGGGATCAGCGACCAGCGGTGCACGAAGCTCAGGGCGGACAGGCCGACGCAGAGCGCCCAGTACACCAGGATGGGGATCCGCTGGTCGCCGTGCTGCCCGGCGGGGTCGAACAGCGCGCTGAAGTAACCGGGGACGCCCAGGCGGACGAGCACCACGGCCAGCAGCAGGAGCGCGGGCACGATCCAGCGGCCGTTGATGTAGGGGAGGTGGAAGCCGGAGGCGCCGCGTTCGCGGCGGGGCATCAGCAGCACACCGCCGCAGACCAGCACGAACGCGAAGAGGGTGCCGATGCTGGTGAAGTCCAGGATGAAGGCCTCATCGGTGAACAGGATGGGGATGCCCACCACCAGGCCGGTGACCAGGGTGCTGAAGCCGGGGGTGCGGTAGCGCGGGTGGATGCGGGCGAACGGCTTGGGCAGAAGGCCGTCGCGGCTCATGCTCATCCAGATGCGGGGCTGGCCGAGCTGGAAGACGAGCATCACGCTGGTCATGGCCACCACGGCGGCGATGCTCACCAGCAGCAGCATCCACTTCACCCCACGGAGCGCGAAGACCTCGGCCAGCGGATCGCTGACGCCCAGCTCAGCGAAGGGCACCATGCCGGTGAGCACGAGGGCGAGCAGGATGTAGACGACCGTGCAGATGACGAGGCTGAGCATCATGCCGCGGGGCAGGTCGCGCTGGGGGTCGCGGCTTTCCTCGGCCAGGGTGCTCACGGCGTCGAAGCCGATGTAGGCGAAGAAGACGGCGCTGGCCCCGGCCATCACCCCGCCGAAGCCGTTGGGCAGGAAGGGTGTCCACCGGTCGATGTCGACATAGGCGATGCCCACGCCGATCACCAGGGCGATGATGAGCAGCTTGATGATGACCATCACGTTGCTGGCGTTGCGGCTTTCGCGCACACCCACGTAGCACAGCGCGGTGATGAGCACGTTGATGGCGAAGGCCGGCAGGTCGAGGATGATGCGCACGCCGGCGATGACGGGCGCGGTGGTCCAGGCGGTGAGGCCTTCGCCGGCGTTGCCGGCAAGCGCCGCGGCGTGCGCGCCGCGGTGGTTGATGGTGAGCCATTCGGGCAGGTGCAGGCCGGCGGCGTCGAGCAGGTTGGTGAAGTAGCCGCTCCACGCAAAGGCGACATAGATGTTGCCGATGCTGTACTCCATCAACAGGGCCCAGCCGATGATCCAGGCGAAGAGCTCGCCGAAGCTCACGTATGCGTAGGTGTAGGCGCTGCCGCTGGCGGGCACGCGGGCGGCGAATTCGGCGTAGCACAGGGCGGTGAAGCCGCAGGCCACCGCGCACAGCATGAAGAGCAGCACCACGCCGGGGCCGCCGCTGGCGCAGGCCTGCCCCATGCTGCTGAAGCTGCCGGCACCGATGATGGCGGCGATGCCGAAGAAGGTGAGGTCGCGCAGGGTGAGGTGCCGGCCGAGCGCGGCTCCGCCGTGGATCTCGCCCTCCGGAGCGGCGTCGTGCGTGGCGGGTTTGCGGCGGAAGAGCTGGTGCATCCCGGTCGGTCTTTTCCTTCCCTTTTCCTCCTTTGGTCCGCCTACTTCTCCAACATCCCTTCCCACTTGCTCACCACCACGGTGGCCACGGCGTTGCCCACCACGTTGGTGGCGCTGCGGCCCATGTCCAGCAGGTGGTCCACGCCCAGCAGCAGCAGCAGGCCGGCTTCGGGGATGTCGAAGAGCGCCAGGGTGCCGGCGATCACCACCAGCGAGGCGCGCGGCACGCCGGCGATGCCCTTGCTGGTGACCATGAGCACGAGCAGCATGGTGAGCTGCTGGCTCACGCTCAGGTCGATGCCGTACGCCTGCGCGATGAAGAGGCTGGCGAAGGTCATGTACATCATGCTGCCGTCCAGGTTGAAGCTGTAGCCCAGGGGCAGGATGAAGCTGACGATGCGGTTGGGGCAGCCGAAGCGCTCGAGGTTCTCCAGGGTGCGCGGATAGGCCGCCTCGCTGCTGGCGGTGCTGAAGGCGAGCAGGAGGGGGTCCTTGATGCGGCCGATGAGCGTGCCGGTGCGGCGGCCGATGATGGCCCAGCACACGAGCAGCAGCACCACCCACAGCAGCACAAGGCCGAAGTAGAACTGGAGGATGAACTTCCCGTAGTCCCACAGGATGCCGAAGCCTTTCTGGGCGATGACGGCGGCCATGGCGCCGAAGACGGCGAAGGGGGCGGCGTTCATCACCATGCCGGTCACCTTGAGCATCACGTGGCCCAGGCTGTCCATGGCCTTCACGATGGGCTCGCCCTTTTCGCCGGTGGCGGCGCAGGCCACGCCGAGCAGCAGGGCGAAGACGACGATCTGCAGGATCTCATTGTGGGCCATGGCCTCCACCACGCTCTTGGGGAAGACGTGGGTGATGAAGCTGCGAAGGGTGAAGGCTTCGCGGTCGATGCCGGCGCTGGCGTCGGCGGGGGGCAGGGGCAGGTGCAGGCTGACGCCCGGTTCGAACAGGTTCACCAGGAACATGCCCAGCAGCAGGCTCACCAGGCTGGCGCTGATGAACCACAACAGGGCGCGACCGCCGATGCGGCCCACACTGCCCAGGTCGCCCAGCTTGGCCACGCCCACCACCAGGGTGCTGAGCACCAGCGGCGCGATGATCATCTTCACCAGGCGCAGGAAGATGTCCGTAAGGATGGAGATGTGGTCGCTGAAGGCGGCGATGGAGCCCTCATCCGGGAAGGCGGCGCGGTAGCCGGCCCCCGTGGCGATCCCCAGCACCATGGCGATGAAGATCCACAGGGTAAGCCGGTTGCTGCTGGTCATGCGGGGCAATGTACGCGCCGCGTTCCGGCCATGAAAAAGGGAGGCTGCAGCCTCCCTTCTCCGATGTGGATGGGGCTGCCTACTGGACAGGCAGGGTGCAGTCCTTGGCGCTCACCCCCTGAAGCTCCTTGGTCAGCAGCATGTCCATGCCCTGCTTGGTGTTGCTGGTGCCGGCGTTCAGGGTCTTCAGCTGCTCGAACCAGCACTTGGCCATGCCCATGTCCTTCTCCTTGCTGAAGTGGTAGAAGCCCAGGTAGAAGTAGGCCTCTTCGAGATCCACTTTGTACTTGGCCTGGTCCTCTGGCTTGATGCGGCGCACCACGTCCTCGTAGAAGGGCCGGGCCTGCCAGGTCTGCTTGTCGGGGTCGAGGCCCACGTTGGCCCGTGCCCGACCGAGGAAGCCTTGGTGCAGGTTGGGTTGCTTCTCCACGTACACGGCCCAGGCGCTGTCGGCCGTGGCGTACATCTTGGCCTTGTTGGCGCTGCTGCCCAGGTAGTAGTAGTCGTTCACCTCGGGTTTGCCGCTGGCGATCTTCTCCTGGAAGGCGCGCGTGGCCAGGTCGTGATATTTGGCTTTGCCGAAGGCCTTGCCGGCCTCGGCGAAGAGGTGGGCCTTGGTGCGGTCCATGCGGGCGGCCTTCAGGTAGCTCTCGGCGGCGAGGCTGTCGTAGTTGGTGAGGCTGACCGTCACCAAGGTGGTGCCACCCGGTTGGTTCTCCAGGGTCGTTCTGGCGCCGGGGTCGGCGATCTGGACCGTGCCGTTGGCATCCGTGGAGATGGCCTTGGCGGCCAGCCCTGCGTAGATCTTGCCCATGTACTCATGGTCCGTGGCGATCACCTTGTCGGCGGGCTGCTCGGCGAAGTAGGCCTCCATGGCCGCGCGTGCGGCGGCGAAGTCCCCGGCCTCGCAGCGGGCGTAGCCCTCGATCCGGCGCAGGTTGTTGTCCTTCACACCCGTGCCGCGCACCGCGTCGATCTCGGCGATGCTCTCGGTGTACTTGCCCACCAGGAAGAGGAACTTGGCGTAGCGCACGCGCGCGCTGATGTTGCCGGCGTTCAGCTCCAGGTACTTGGTGTAGTCGGCGGTGGCCTTGTCGTAGGCCTTGGTCATGAAGAGGGCCTCGGCACGGCCGCTGTAGGCGGGCGCGAAGGAAGGGTCGATGGCCACGGCGCGGTCGTACTCGGCTATGGCGGCCTCGTAGTTCTTGGCGCGGTGGTACATCAGGGCCTTTTTGGCCACGGGCCGGGCGGCGCTGGGCATCAGCTCGGCGGCGCGCTTGTAGGCGGCCACGGCCTCGCTGGCGTCGAAGGAGCCGCGGGCCACCAGCAGGTCGCCGCGCAGCACCTGGGCGTCCGCGTCGTTGGGGTTCAGCTCGATGGCCTTGTCCACGTTGGTCAGCGCGGTGGCCACATCCGGGTCGGGACCGGCGCCGTACGCGTCGGCCACTTCACGGTAGGTGAGGGCCTTCAGCTCCTTGGGATGCTTGGCGGTCTTGTCCTCGGCCAGGGCGATGGCCTCGTTCAGCTTGGCCTTGGCCTCCTCGCGGCGGGCCTGGGCCTCCTGCAGGGCGCCCCCGCTGGCGTCGTCGGGGATGCCGCGCGCGAAGAGCACCTTCCCGAGGCCGGCGTGGTTCAGCGGGTAGCGCGGATTGAGGTCGGCGCCGCGGCGGTAGCACAGCTGGGCGCTGTCCGGCTGCTCGTTCTCCCAGTAGTTCTCGCCCAGGAAGTACCAGGTGGCACCGTCGTTGGGCGTGGCGGCCAGCAGCTTGCGGAAGGCCGCAGTGGCGGCCTCGAACTGTTCGCGGTCGGTGAGGCGCTGGGCGTCCTGCAGGGTCTGGGCGTTGGCGATGAGGGGAAGGGCGGCCAGCAGGTGGCCGGCCACCAAGCCGAGGAGCAGGTTCTTGTTCGTCAGGTGTTCCATCGTCGTTCAGGGGGTCACGATCATCACGTCGCGGGCGGGCACATGCGCCGGAGCGAGGCCTTTCTTGAGGAGGATGCGTTGACCCTTGTGTCCGGCCACAAAGGAAGCGAACCCCGTGCCAAGCCCGCTCTTGCCTTCGGTCACCAGCATCATCAGGGGGCGGCGCAGGGGGTAGCGGCCGTCCTTCAAGGTGCCCTGGGTGGGCACCAGGGCGGGTCCCACGCCGCGGTGGACGGGCACCAGCCGAAGTCCTTCGCGCAGGGCGCGGCAGGCCGGGTCGTCCAGGTCGCTCAGCAGGCTGAAGGCCAGCAGCCCGATGGCGGTGCTGTCCGTGCGCAGTCGCTGTACGAGATCCTCCGGACCCTGGGCCACCTGCACCTTGAGGGCCCGATCGGTGGCTCCCTGCCACAGGCTGTCCACCAGGGTGCGCGCCACCCCGCTGCCGGGGTCGTCCAGCAGCACGGTGCAGGTCCTGTCGCGCAGCCGGCCGTCGGTGAGGATGCCGCGGAGCTCGTCGAGGCTCAGGCTGTCCGGCCCGGCGGGATGGCCCAGCACGGCGATGGCGTCGGTGGCCACGACCTCCACGAACGGGGTCAGCTGCCGCGTGCGGAAGTAGGCCTGCTGGTCGCCACCGGGCATGAAGCTGCCGAAGACGGCGCGCACGCTGTCGTTCAACATGGCCTGCACCAGCTGGCGCTCAGGCAGGTAGCGCACCTCGATCCGGGCCTTTGCATACAGGGCTTCGAAGGTGGTGCGCTGGTCCTCGATCACGGGGCGCAGGTCCTGATCGGCCAGCACGAGCACCTGGCCGAAGGTGGGGTTGTCGTCGATGCGCGGGTCGGGCGGGCCGCTGCTGCAGGCGGCCAGGAGGAGCATCAGCAGGCCGGGGCTCCGCATGGTTCAGCCGGTGTGCGTGTCGGAGCGGCGTTTGCGCCACCACATCACCAGGCGCAGCAGGCCGTAGCCCACCAGCACGAGCGCCAGGGCGGGGCGGTAGCTGGGCAGCACATCGCTGGCGAAGGGCGTGAGGCCGATGACGAGGCCGGCCAGGATGTAGAAGCCGGACATGCCGACGGCGAAGGCGGTGCGCACGTCCATCGTCCGTCCCGGCGCCTCAGCGCAGGTCGAAGTTGATGGGGATCACGTACCGCACCTTCACGGGACGGCCGTTCTGCTTGCCGGGGCTCCACTTGGGGGAGGCCTTCATCACCCGGGTGGCCTCCTTGTCCAGGCCGGCGCTCACTCCGCGCACGGTGCGCACCTCGGTGATGGATCCGTCCTTGTCCACGACGAACTCCACGAAGACGCGACCCTCGATGCCCTGTTCGGCCTCCATCTGGGGGTACTTCACGTTCTTGCCGAGGTACTTGTAGAACTCGGCCTCACCCCCGGGGAAGGTGGGTTTCTCCTCCACGGCGGCGAACATCATCACCTCCTCCTCCACGGGGGGCGGCGGTGGCGGGGCATCCTCGCCCTTTTCCCCCTCCTGGGTCACGGTGCTGGCGGTGGTCTCCTCCAGGATCTCCTGGGTGGGTGGCGGTTCCTCCACGGGCTCGTCCACGGCCTCCAGGGCGGTGAACTGCACGGTCTCGATCTTGGGGGGCGGAGGCACTTCCACCGGAGGAGGAGGGGGTTCCTCCTTCTTCTCCTCCTCGAAGAGCTCGAGGTTCACGTCCACGATCTTCTTGGCCTCCACCACTTCCTCCTCACCGCCACCGAGCGCCTCGATGATCTTGGGGGTGCCGATGGCGAGCCCGAAGAAGGTCACCGATCCGGCCACGGCGATCATCAGCCGTTTGACGTAGTCACGGCGCAGCACGAAGGCACCGTAGGCCTGGTTGCGGCCCTCGAACACCAACTGGTTGCGCACCGTGGCGAGCACGTTGTTCCAGCTGAAGTCCAGCGTCATCACCAGGGAAAGGACCAGCAGAATGCCGGTGATCAGGAGGTATTCCATGGCTCAGAGGGTTGCTTTCTCGGCGTCGAGCAGCAGCTGTTCGGCGGTCTTCAGACTATCGAGCACGCCATAGGAGCCGATCCCGCTGATGTCCATCTCGTCGACGATGTCGATCATGTTGCGGTACTTGGCGTCCTTGTCGGTCTTGATGATGGCCTTCAGGTTGGTGGGGTCGCCCTTGGTCTTGCGCCGCAGGCTGTCGTAGGCGGCCTCGTCGATCTTGCCGGCGTTGAAGTCGCGCGCCAGTTGGTTGAGCTTCTCCACGGCCTCCTTGTTGCGCTCCAGCAGCACCTGGCGCACCTTGCTGAAATCGGTGCGGGTGAGCGTGGTGGGCGGCTTGCCGCTGCCGTCGGTGGGGGTGTGGAACTCGCCCAGGTAGTAGAAGATCTGGTCCTTGGTCGTGAGGATGAGCGTGATGGCGTTGCTCAGCTCGGTCTTCTTGTCGTCCGTGGGGTCCTCGTCCGGCACCGGGAAGTTCATCTGCAGGGTGCTCGGTTTGTACATCGTGGTGGTGAGGATGAAGAAGGTGAGCAGCAGGAAGGCCAGGTCCACCATCGGCGTCATGTCGATGCGGGTGCTGCCCTTCTTGGCGCGTCTCTTCTGGTGGCGTTTTCCGCCGCCGCCTTCTTCGCCTCCACCGGGTGCGTCTGCCATGGTCGGGTCTCGTTGGGCGGGTCGTTCCAAGGCCCCGTACACGCGTGCACGGGAATGGTTCGACCGGCTGTTACATCCGTGATTCCTCCAGGTCGGTGATCATCTTGAAGCGGTTGATCTGGATGCCCGGGGATTGGAAGATCCGGATCACC
>JADLBK010000178.1 GCA_020847755.1 Flavobacteriales bacterium
GCCACGCACAACCGGGCCGGTGAGATCGTGTACTGCGTGGACCCGGACAACCCGTTGCGCTACTTCGTGCAGATCATCACGCACACCAAGACGAGCGCACCGGCGGACCGGCCCGAGCTGGAGATCTACTGGGGCGACGGGTCCAGCGACACGCTGCCACGCATCTCCATCACCCCCATCATCGGTGCCGACGCCCAGCGGAACGTGTACGAAGGGGTGCATGTGTTCAACGGCCCGGGCCAGTACATCCTGAGCTTCGAGGACCCCAACCGAAATGAGGGGGTGCTCAACATCCCCAACTCGGTGAACCAGACCTTCTGCGTGAAGTCGATGCTCACCATCGGCCCGCTCACCGGCGGCAACTGCAGCGTCAGCTTCCTGAACAGCCCCCTGCAGGACGCCTGCCTCAACACCCTCTGGGCGCATAATTCGGTGGCCTTCGATGCCGACGGCGACAGCCTAAGCTATGAGCTGCTGGTGTGCGCCGGCCTGGGTTGCGACCCCATCCCGGGCTACGAGTACCCCCAGGAGGTGGCGCCCGCGCCGGACATCTTCCAGATCGATGGCCAGACCGGCACTTTGTTCTGGGACTCGCCGCAGATCACCGGGGAGTACAACATCGCGTTCCGTGTGCGCGAGTGGCGCAAGGTGAACGGCATCTACTACGAGGTGGGCTGGGTGGTGCGCGACATGCAGGTGACCGTGGGCCCGTGCAGCAACCAACCGCCGGTGGTGGACCCCGTGCCGGACACCTGTGTGGTGGCGGGCACGGTGCTCACCGTGAACGTGCAGGCCAGCGACCCCGATGCCGCGCAGAACGTGACGCTATCGGCGCTGGGAGGCCCCATGGTGCTGCAGCAGAGCCCGGCCACCTTTCTGGCCGGCGCTCCGGACAACCCCGTGAGCGGCGTGTTCACGTGGAACACGGTGTGTGCGCACGTGCGGCTGCAGCCCTATCAGGTGGTGTTCCGCGCCAGCGATAATGGCAGCCCGGTGGTGCTCGAGGACTACGAACCGATGAACATCACCGTGGTGGCGCCCGAGCCGGAGAACCCCACGGCCACGCCGCTGGTGGATGCCATCGAGGTGGGCTGGGACGCCAGCGTGTGCACCAACGCCGCCGGCTACCGCATCCATCGGCGGGTGGGCCCCTTCCCGTTCACGCCGGCGCATTGCGAAACGGGCGTGCCGGCCTACACCGGCTATCAGTTCATCGGCAGTGTGGCCGGCAGCGGCACCACCACCTTCACGGACGATCAGGTGCTCTTCGGCGTGCAGTACTGCTACCGCATCACCGCGTTCTTCAGCGACGGGGCCGAGAGCTACAGCAGCGAGGAGGTCTGCGCCTTCCTGGAACGGACCGTTCCGCTGATCACGCAGGTGAGCGTCGGCATCACCGACGGCATCACCGGGCAGGACAGCATCCGCTGGACCAACGCGCTGGACCTGGATACCGTCGCCAACCCCGGTCCCTATCAGTTCCAGCTGTTCCGCGGCGATGGCTTCGGTGCGGCCAACACCCTGGTGCATACCAGCGCGCTGCACCCCTTCCTGATGCATCCGGACACCGCCTTCGTGGACAACGGCCTCAACACCGCGGACCAGCCACACACCTACCGGGTGGAGCTGTACGGTTCGGGCGGCACGGTGCGCATCGGCAGCAGCGACCCTGCGTCGAGCGTGTTCCTGAGCGCGGCGCCGGACGATGAGCGCATCGAGCTCAGCTGGCAGGCCAACGTGCCCTGGACGAACAGCAGCCACGCGGTGGACCGCTTCGATGGCACGCAATGGGTGCAGATCGCCACCACCACCGAACCGCTGTACACGGACACCGGCCTGGTGAACGGCCAGACCTACTGCTACCGCGTGCGCACCAGTGGCGCGTACGGCGACCCCTCGGTGATCGCCCCGCTGGTCAACTACAGCCAGGAGGCCTGCGCCGAGCCGGTGGACCTCACCCCGCCCTGCGCCCCCACGCTCACCCTGGACAGCGACTGCGAGGCGCTGCTCAACAGCCTGGCCTGGTCCAACCCCAACAACAGCTGTGCGGACGACACGTGGTCGTACACCATTTGGTTCACCGACTCGCTCGGCGGCACGCTGGTGCCCATCGCCACGATCCTCGGCGCCACGGACACCACCTTCACCCACGTGAACGGCAACAGCGTGGCGGGCTGCTATGCGGTGACGGCCACCGACAGCGCGGGCAACGAGAGCCTGCTGAGCGACACGCTGTGCGCGGACAACTGCCCGCTCTACACGCTGCCCAACGTGTACACACCCAACGGCGACCGCACGAACGACTTCTTCGTGCCCTTCCCCTACCGCGGGGTGGAGCGCATCGACCTGCAGGTGTTCAACCGCTGGGGCAACGTGGTGTTCACCACGGAGGACCCCGCCATCGGCTGGGACGGCACGAACCAGAGCAGCGGGGAGACCTGTCCGGACGGAGTGTACTTCTACATCTGCACGGTCACCTTCGCGCGGCTCAGCGGGCCCGAGCGGATCCAGCTGAACGGGTACGTGCACATCCTGCGCGGGCAGGGCAGCGGCAACGTGAACTGATGTTCACCGGCATCGTGGAGGAGGTGGGCCGGGTGCTGGCCGTGCGGCCCGAGGGCGGCAATGTGCACTTCGACATCACCGCGCGCATGACCCCCGAGCTGCGGGTGGACCAGAGCGTGGCGCACAACGGCGTCTGCCTCACCGTGGTGGCCCTGGAAGGCGACCGCTACACCGTCACCGCCGTGCAGGAGACCCTGGCCCGCACCAACCTGGGCGCCCTGCGCCCCGGCGATGGCGTGGACCTGGAGCGCAGCCTGCGCCTGGGCGACCGGCTGGACGGGCACCTGGTGCAGGGCCATGTGGATGCGGTGACGGCCTGCCTCGATGCGCGCGAGGAGGGGGGCAGCTGGCGCTTCACCTTCGCGCTGCCCGCCGCGCACCGCCATCTGGTGGTGGCCAAGGGCAGCATCTGCCTCAACGGCGTCAGCCTCACGGTGGCCGAGCTGCACACCGACCGCTTTTCGGTGGCCATCATCCCTTACACCTACCACCACACGGTGTTCCACGCGCTGCGGCCCGGCGATGCGGTGAACGTGGAGTTCGACGTGCTGGGCAAGTACGTGGAGCGGATGATGGAGGGGCGCAGGGGCTGAGACCCCTACCGCTTCACCAGCACGGCCCGCAGTCCATCGGCCTCCACCACATAGAGCCCGGCGGACAGGTCGGCCACGGGCAGGGCCACGCGCCGGTCGGCGATGGGGCGGGCGGCCCAGGCGCGCACCACACGTCCGTGCAGGTCGGTGATGCGCACCTCGGCGGTGCCTTGGCGCGTGCCGCCCAGGTAGAGCAGGGCATCGCCGTCGGTGGGGTTGGGGTACAGCACGGCCCGGTCGTCCGTGTAGGCCAGCGACGGCACACGCAGCACCAGGTTCTGGCCGCTGATCAGCCAGGTGTCGGGGTCCAGCAGGGCGCTGTCCGCCTGGAAGGGCAGCCAGAGGCTGAAGGACTGGCCGCTGCTGCTGTGGTCCAGCACCAGCAGGCTGTCCTGCGCCGCGTTCTTGAACCGGAGGGGCACGGGCATTTCGAAGAAGTCCACGCTGGGGTGCGAGCTGCTCTGGTGCAGCTGCAGGTCCACCTGTCCGCCGGCATCCTGGGTCCATTCCACGGTGTAGGTGGGGTGGCCTTCACCCGTGAACCAGTCGGCCATGAAGCCGTCGAGGTCCAGGCCGCTGGCGGCCTCCAGATGGGCCTGCAGGTCGCTGGTGCGGGCGCTGCCGTAGGCCAGGGCAGGGTCGTCGAGGTAGTTGCGGCAGCCGGCGAAGAAGGCGCTGTCGCCGCACACCCAGCGCAGCATGTGCAGCACCAGGGCCCCCTTGCGGTAGGTGAGGCGTGCGCTGAACAGGCGGCCGATGTCGGTGGTGTCGCTCACATGCACGCTGCCGTCCGGCAGGGCGGTGATCAGGTCCACCTGGGCGCGTTTCCAGCCGGCCCAGTATTGCGGGGCCAGGGTCTCGTAGCACAGGCCGCTGAGGTAGGTGGCGAAGCCCTCGTTGAGCCACAGGTCCTGCCAGCTGCCGCAGGTCACCTTGTCGCCGAACCATTGGTGGGCCAGTTCGTGCGCGGCCAGTTCGTAGTTCCAGCCGCCCATGAAGGTCATGGTCTGGTGCTCCATGCCACCGCCCCAGCCGAACTGGGCGTGGCCGTATTGTTCATCAGCAAAGGGATACGTACCGAAGCGGTCGCTGAAGAAGGGCATCTGCTGGGCCACGTCGCCGGCCACCAGCTGTGCCATGAAGTCGTCCTGCGGGTACGCGTAGGTCCACATGGGCACGGTGTCATCCGGCAGGGGGATCTGGATCTGGCTCACGGCATAGTCGCAGGTGGCCGTGGCGATGAGGTAATAGGCGATGGGGTACCGATGGCGCCAGTGGTGCAGTCGGTGCGTACCGCCGTTCACGTCGGTGACGGACAGCAGCACGCCGTTGCTCACGCCCTCGTAGGCCGCGGGCACGGTGAGCCACACATCGATGGAGTCGATCTTGTCGTTGAGGTCCTGCTTGCACGGCCACCAGTCGCGGGCGCCGTAGGGTTCGCTCAGGGTCCACTGGGCCGTGTTGCCCTGCGGGGTGCCCACGGCGAAGGAGCCGAAGCCGCTGCCACTGGGCGCGCCGCTGTACACCACCGTCACGCTGTCCACGGTGCCGGGGGCGAGGGTGGCGGGCAGGTCGATCAGCAGCGCACCGTCGGGGGTGTGCGTCCAGGTGAGCGGGTCGGCACCATGCAGCACGGCGCTCACGTGCAGGGCGCTGTCGGCATCGAAGCGCAGGGTGCTCAGCGGGGCGGAGGCGGTGAAGTGGCTGCGCACGGTGCCGCTGATGAAGTTCACCGCAGGGTCGAGCGACCACTCCAGGCGGTGGTAGTGCAGGTCGTATCCCCCGGTGGGCGTTCCGCTGCGCAGGAACGGGGCGATGCCATGGCGCTCACGCCAGGCCAGCTCGTCCACCACGGCCTTGTCCCAGGTCACTTGGGCCTGTGCACAGCCGGGGCCCGGGGCGAGCAGGAGCGCGATGCACACCAGCGCTGTGGCATGGAGTAAGGCGGTGGTGCGCATCCCCGAAAGGTATGGCGGGGAAATGCCCATGTGTCCATGTGCCCATGTGCACATGGCGCATGATCGGAGCGGATCAGCGGACGGCCTTCAGGATGGCGCGCACGGCCTCGCTGCGGCCCATGGTGTAGAAGTGCAGGCAGGGCACCTTGCGGGCGGTGAGCTCCCGGGCCTGCTGGATGCCCCATTCGATGCCCACGCGCTTGACCTCCTCGTCGGTGCGGCACTTGGCCAGCTCGGTGCTGAAGGCCACGGGCAGGTCCAGGTGGAAGGTCTTCGGGATGAAGGCGATGTGCTTCCGGTTGGTGAGGGGCTTCAGGCCGGGGATGATGGGCACGGTGATGCCCTCGGCCCGGCAGCGGTCCACGAAGGCGAAGTACCTGGCGTTGTCGAAGAACATCTGGGTCACCAGGTACTCGGCGCCGGCGTCCACCTTCTGCTTCAGGTAGGCGATGTCGGTGTCCAGGTTGAGCGCTTCGGGGTGCTTCTCCGGATAGCAGGCGGCGCCGACGCACAGGTCGGTGGGCGCTGTCTCGGTCTCCTCCTCGTGCAGGTACTGGCCGCGGTTCAAGGCGGCGATCTGGCGGATGAGGTCCACGGCATGGGCGTGGCCGTCGCGCTCGGGCACGAAGTGGCCCTCGTTCTTCACCGCATCGCCGCGCAGGGCCAGCACGTTGCCGATGCCCAGGAAGTTGAGCTCGATGAGGGCGTCCTCGGTGTCCTCCTTGCTGAAGCCGCCACAGATCAGGTGGGGCACCGTGTCCACGCTGTACTTGGCCTTGATCATGGCGCAGATGCCCACGGTGCCGGGCCGTTTGCGCAGCCGCACCTTCTGCAGCAGGCCATGGCCCATCTCCTTGTAGATCACCTCCTCGCGGTGGTAGGTGACGTTGATGAAGCTGGGGCCGAACTCCATCAGCGGGTCGATGCCCTCATAGATGGAGCGGATGTCACGGCCTTTCAGCGGCGGCAGGATCTCGAAGCTGAAGAGCGTGCCGGTGGCCTTGCGCAGATGGTCGGTGACCTTCATGGAGGGCGGCGAAGATAGGGGAACGCCCCGCGGGGCGGGGCGTTCGGCCGAAGGGGCGTGGCCTTCAGCGCAGCAGGGTCACGTGCCCGGCGTACTCCTTGCCGTCGCTGCGGGTGAGCACGTAGTAGTAGGTGCCTTCGCTCACATCCTTGGGCGACCACTGGTTGCGGTAGCTGGTGCTCTCATACACCGTCTGGCCCCAGCGGTTGAACACCTTCAGGTCCGAGTTGGGGTAGTACTCCACGCCGGTGAACTCCAGGTTGTCATTGTCCCCATCGCCGTTCGGGCTGAAGACGTTGGGCACGAAGATCTCCGTGGGGATCACCGTGAAGAGGTAGGTCACCGTGTCCGTGCAGCCATTCGACGTGGTCACCAGCAGGGTGATGGGGTAGGTGCCGGGTTCATCGAAGGTGATGCCCGCGGTGCTGGTGGTCCCGGAGCCCTGGCCGGCGAGGTCCCACAGCCATTGCGTGATGGGGTCCTGGCCGGTGCTGCCGTCGCTGAAGATCACCGGCGTGCCGGGGAACACGGGTCCCGGGGGTGTGGCCACGATGCCGGCGTCCGGCACCGGGGCCGTCAGCACGTTCACCGGGGCCGAGGTGCCTTCGCAACCGTCCGCGCTGGTCACCGTCACGGTGTAGGTGCCGGTGTTCACCGTGATGGTGGGGTCCTGCGATCCGGTGTTCCATTGGTAGGTGGGGAAGGGCTGGGTGGTGCTCAGCACGGTGGGGTCGTCGCCGCAGGAGAAGAGGTTGCCGGCGATCACCGGTTGCGGGCTCTGGCCTTCCACCACAGTGACGGTGTTGCTGCCGAAGGTGCAGTAACCGGCGGTGACCTCCACGCTATAGGTGCCCGGGCCCACCAGCACGCTGTTGCCGTCGTAGCCGTTGCTCCACTCGTAGGTGTCGTACAGGGGCGGCACGGTGAGCACGGCGCCCTGCCCGCTGCACGCCACGGTGTCACCGCTGATCACGGGTGCGGGCAGGGTGGTGAAGTACACGTCCACCACGATGTCGATGGTGGTGGTGAGCGGCGGAGTACCGTTGTCCGTGGCCGTGAAGGTGATGGTGTGGAAGCCGGCCTCGAGCGGGGTCGGGGTGAACTGGCCCTGCACGATCACCGAGTTGTTGCCGCTGGTGTTCAGTACCTCCACATAGCCCGACAGCGTGGGCGCCGAGGAGGATGCCACGGTCACCTGTCCCTGCTCGGGGGCGATGAAATTCATCTCGATGTCCACCAGCTCACCGGTGCACACGCGCACCGTGTCGCACAGGAAGGTGCTGCTGGCGATGGGCGGGATGTTCTGGGTGCTCACCGCCGTGGTGAACACGAAGTTCTGGTCGTCCAGCCAGTCCACACCATCTGGGCTGCCGAAGGGGCCGTCGTAGGTGATGCCGGGCTGGTCGAAGGTGCCGAACTGGATGTAGTCGATCGCGTTGCCGCGGTTGGCGCCCACCACGGCGGGGATGCCGCCGAAGCCGTTGACGCCCAACGATGCGGCCCCGGTGGTCCACTGCATGTCCTTGTAGCAGAAGCTCACGTTCTTGCCCGCGCCGATCACCGGGTCGGTGCCGTCGGTGATGATCAGCTGGAAGGTCGCTTTCTTGTCGGTCTGTGAGTTGTAATAGCCCACGTCCACCCAGTTCACATACAGAGCGGTGGGGGTCACCTTGTACAGCACCTGTCCACCGTTCAGGCCGAGACCGTCGTCGCCGCGCGTGTCCACATCGGCCCAGAAGGGGGCCACCATGATGAACTCGTTGTTCGGGAACGGCGTGGCACTGAAGGTGACGTACGGGTTCAGGAAGGAGATGTTGCCGTTGTTGTTGATGTACAAGGTGTTGTACAGATCGCCGTAGAGGTTGAATTGGAAGGGGATGGTGATGGCGGCCGACGAGCCATCGTCGTTCGGGGTCATCGCCAGCTGGTAGCTGCTGTCCGGCGCCACCCAGCAGTTGCAATCGCCGTTGACACCGCCTCCGCCACCCTTGGGCCGGGCGGGCGGGGCCTTCGAGGCCTGCACGCGGGGCGTGATGGGTTCCAGCGTGGGCCGCACCAGCTCGAAGCTGGCGGGCAGGCGACCCTCGGCCTTCAGCGCGTCGTATTCGGCCAAGGTGAGCTTCACCTGTGCGCTGGCCGTGGTGTGCAGGGCAAGGGCGGCCAGCAGGAGGATCGTGTGTCGCATGGAGGGGTCGTTCGCGCGTTACTTGAGCAGGTTCACGTGGCCCACCCATTCCTGCTTCTCGGCGGCGAAAACGGGCCGGCCGATCAGGCGCCAGGTGTACACCCCGCTGGGCAGGATCTCGCCGGCGCCTTGCGCCCGGCCGTCCCACCCCTGTTCGATATCGTTGGTCTTGAAGATGAGCTGGCCCCAACGGTCGTACACCTCGAAGGTGTGCTCCTCGGGCACCATGTCCGCCAGCACCGGCTGGAACAGTTCATTGAGGTTGTTCCCGTCCGGCGTGAAGGCGTTGGGGATGTAAATGGCCGGCACGTACACGGGCACCACCTTGCAGAGCGAGTCGGTGCAGCCGTACTGGTCGGTGACGCGCAGGCACACCTCGTGGTCGTCGCCGATCACATCGCTGAACGCGTAGTACAGCGTTCGGTCCGTGGCGGTGTCGGTGCCGTTGAAGGTCCACTCCCATTGGATGGCCTCGGGATCATCGCTGGCGAAGTAGATGCTGGCGTTCTGCTCGGTGCCGGGGTTGGGGCTGAAGATGAAGGTGGCCAGCGGCGCGGGGTCCACGGTCACCGCGCCGGGCACCAGCAATTGGTCGGTGCAGCCCTGCGGGGTGGTGATGGTGAGGCCCACGGTGTACCAGCCGGGCAGTTCATAGAGGTGAGCCACGCTGTCGCAGCTCAGGGTGTTCGCCCCGTCGCCGAGGTCCCACACGCAACTGCCACCCAGATAGATCGGATCCGTGGTGTTGGTCAGGGTGGTCTGCAGAGGGTGGCAGCCGCTGTCCGGCTCCACGGTGAAGGAGATCACCGGCAGCGGGTTCACGCTCACCTGCACCATGGCGGTGTCGGTGAGCAGCGAGCAGGTGCCGATGCCATAGGCCACGTAGGTGTAGGCGCCGCTGGTATCGGCCGCCGGGTCGAGCACCGGAGCGTGGGCCTGCATGCCGGGGTCGAGCCAGTTGCCGCCGGTGTCCGGTGAGCCGCCCAGCAGGGGGAAGAGCGGCGAAACGGGTCCATCGAAGCAGATGGCCAGGGTGGCGTCCTGCCCGGCATCGGGCAAGGGGTCCACGGCGAGCGTCAGGGTGGCGGTCAACGTGGGGCAGGGCGCCGTGCCGGTCACCGTGTAGGTGTACACGCCCGGGGCATCGGTGGCGGCGAGGAAGGTGCCGGGGAAGGGCTGCTGGTTGGGGTCGGTCCACTGGCCGGTCGCGTCCGGTGTGCCGCCCAGCGTGGCGAGCATGTCCAGCGGGGTGGCGTCGCTGCACAGGGTCAGCGAAGCGTCCGCACCGGGGTCCACGGCTTGCGGGATGTCCACCGTCACGAAGGCCGTGTCGTTGGGGCAGGGGCTGGTGCCGGGCACGATGTAGCGGTACACGCCGACCGGGTCGGATGCGGGGTCCAGGGTGCCGGAGAACACGCTGCCGTTGGGGTATTGCCAGCCGCCCGAGGCCATGGGCCCGCCCGGGATGTTCAGGAACAGGTCGTCCTGCCCATCGCTGCTGCAATAGGCCAGGGCCACGTCCTGCCCGGCGTTCACGCTGGCCTGGGTGGTCATGGTCACCGTGCCGCTGGCCGCGCAACTGCTGCCCTGCCCCACGGCATAGAGGTAGGCCCCGTCGATGTCCACCCCCGGGTCGAAGGTGCCGTTGTGCACGTTGCCGTTGGGGTCGGTCCAGTCGCCGGTGTTGGGCGGGTTGCCGCCGAGCAGGGTCAGCATGTCCACCGGGGCGTCCAGGTCGCACACGGTGAGCGATCCGGCGGTGATCACCGCGCCCTGCTGCACTTCCACCACGATGTTGAGCGTGGAGGTCATGGACGGCTGGCCATCATCGGTGCCCTGCACGGTGATGATGTGGTAGCCCACATCGGCCGGGGTGGGCAGGATGTCGATGGTGATGTTGGCCGCCAGGCCGGGCACCAGGCTGGTGATGGTGAAGTTGGTGAGCGTGGTGGAGCTGGCCGAGGGGGTGGTGATCTGGTTGGGCTCGGGCGACAGGAAGGTGACGTCCAGGGTGGCCAGGTCGCCCACGCACAGGATGATGGAGTCGCACACGCTCTGCCCGCTGATCACCGGGGGCACGTTGGCCGTGGCGATGTCCGTGCTGAAGCTGAAGTACTGGTCGTCCAGGAAGCTCACACCATCGTTGAGGCCGAAGGGACCGTCGTACGCGGTGCCGGGCTGGTCGAAGCGGCCGAACTGGATGTAGTCCACGCCATTGCCCTCGTTCGCGCCCACGCTGGCCGGGGTGCCGCCGAACCCGTTGGTGCCGCCGCTGGCCGAGCCGGTGGTCCACTGCATGTCCTTGTAGCAGAAGCTCACGTTGGCGCCATTGGGCACCACGGGGTCCGTGCCATCGGTGATGATCAACTGAAAGGTGTTCACCTTGTCGGTCATCTGGCTGAAGTAGCCCACGTTGGTCCAGTTGACGTACATGGCCGTGGGGGTCACCTTGAACTGGACGATGTTGTTGCCGAAGCCCGGCCCGCGCAGGTCCACATCCGCCCAGAAGGGCGCCACCATGGTGTAGCCGTTGAAGGGGAAGCCGGTGGAGCTGAAGGTGCCGTAGTACTGGCCGAAGCTGACGTTGCCGTTGATGTTGATGTAGACCGTGTTGTACAGCGTGCCGTACAGGTAGAACTGGAAAGGCAGGACGATGGGGCCGTAGCTGCCGTCATCGGCGTTGTGGAAGCCGCTGGCGTTCCACTGGGTGTTGTTGTTGATGGTGGTGTAGCTGGCGTCCGGCATCACCCAGCAGTCGCAGGTGCTGCTGCCGCCGCGTTGCACGTAGGGGTCCGGCGGGGGGGCGATGCCCGTGTTCGGCGCGGTGGGGAAGGTGGCCAGCTTCCACGCGTCGTAGCTGGCCTGGTCGTGCGGGGCCTGGGCCGCGCCGCGCAGGCCGGTCAGCACAAGAAGAAGGGTCGCGAGGTGCCGCATGTCCGGTTCAGCGGATGATGTTCACGGTGTTGCTGTAGGCCCGGGCCTTGCCCGCCAGGTCCTCCACCTCGATGGCGTAGAGGTAGGTGCCGCTGGGGCAGGGGTGGCCCTGCAGGTCGTTGCCGTCCCACGCACGAAGGTCGTTGGACGTGAACACCAGGGCGCCTGTGGCGCCGCTGAAGATCCGCACGGCCACGCGTTGATAGTGGCTGCCCTGCGGCACCCACTGCTCGTTCTCCCCGTCGCCGTTGGGGGTGAACACGTTGGGGATGAAGAGCATGGGTTCGGCCACGGCCTCGTCCGGGGCAGAGGGCTCCGGTTCGGCCGCAGGCTCTTCCTGCGCCGGGGACTCGGGCCGCGCCTGTCGGTCCTCCCCGCGGGTCAGCTCGCGCAGCACCTCCTGCACCACCTGCTGCCCGGCGGGCTCGGGAGCATGCGTCGGCACCGGCTCCTCCGTGCTGGTGGACCGGTCGTTCACAGGGTCCTCCGTCCGTGCGGTCTCGGCCCCGGTCGCAAGAAGTGGCCGTTCCGCTTCACCAGCGGTGTGCGGCTCGGGCGTACGGGCTTCGTCCGGTCGGGTGCCGGCTTCGGGTCGAGCAGGATCGGCCTGAGGTGCGGTGGTGGTCGCTGGCGCTTCGGGTCGGGGGGCGCCGGGCTCCACGGTGGCGGGGATGCCCGTCGTCGTTCCCGCCGATCCGGCTTGGGTCGTCGTGGCCGGTGCTTCGGTCGGGGTCACCGGCGCCTGCTGTGCGACGGCAATGCGTTCGGCATTGGAGGTGGAGGAGGTGTCCGCGGCCAGGTACAATCCCCCGGCCACCAACAGGGCGGCGGCCCCACCGGCCACCCAGCCGAGCAGGGAACTTCCGCCAGCGGCGGCGCCGTGGCCCAGCTGGCCTTCGATGGCGGTCCAGGCGGCGGACGGCACGGGCATCTCGTGGCCGTTGAACCGCTCGCGGAGCAGGCTGTTCACGGGGTCGGGCCGGGCCACCTGCTGTTCGATGGCCTCCCACACGCCGGGGTCCACCTCGGCCTCGTGGCCGCTGAACCGCTCGCGCAGCAGGTCGCTCACCAGGTCGGTGCTGGTGGCGGCGCCCAGGGCCAGCTGGCTGGTGATGGCGTCCCACGCGGCCGGCGGCACGGCCACCTCATGGCCGGCGAAACGGTCGCGCAGGACCTCGATCAGTTCATCCTTCCGCTCCATCGCCATAGATGTCGGCCGCCTCCTTGGGCAGCAGTTTGCGCAGGTAGGCCCGCGCCTTCATGAATTGGCTCTTCGAGGTGTTCTCGCTGATGCCCATCATCTCGCTGATCTCCTTGTGGGCGTAGCCCTCGATGGCGAACAGGTTGAAGACGGCGCGGTAGCCGGGGGGCAGGGCCTGGATGAGCTCCATGAGCTCCCCGGTGCTCATCTGCCCCAGCACCTGGGCGTCCTCGCTGTGCAGGTGCTCGGCCTCGGTGAGGTCCAGGCTGTGGTCGTAGGGTTTGTTGCGCCGGATGTGGTCCAGGGCGGTGTTCACCATGGTGCGGGCGATCCAGCCGCCCAGGGGGCCGTCGCCGCGGTAGTGGTCCATCTTCTGGAACACCTTCACGAAGCCGTCCTGCAGGATGTCCTGGGCCTGTTCCCGTCCCGGGGCGTAGCGCATGCAGATGCTCATCATCTTGCGGGCGTAGGTGCGGTACAACTCCTTCTGGGCCAGGGGGTCACCCTTCAGGCATCCGGTCACGAGCTGTTCGTCCGTCATGGCGTCCGTGGGGAATGATGCGATCGGCGGGCGAAAGGTTGCCCGGGCTCTTGCAAGATACGGTGGGGGTGCGGGGTGGCGACCGGCGTGGCGCGCTGGGCGCGGATGGAAGCAGGCCTTTCTGGAGCGCGGCAACGCCATACAGGCAACGGCTACCTTTGCACGCCTTTTCCGGACCCCGCCATGGAACACATCCGCCTTCACCCGAGCCCCCGGACGGTGCGGTCCACCGGAGGCAAGGCCACGGTCCACCCTCATCCCAACGACGCCCATGTCACAGGTTTCGGCGGATAGCATCCGCAACTTCTGCATCATCGCCCACATCGACCACGGCAAGAGCACCCTGGCCGACCGGCTGCTGCAGATGACCGGCACCATCGCCGACCGTGACATGACCAACCAGGCGCTGGACGACATGGACCTGGAGCGCGAGCGGGGGATCACCATCAAGAGCAAGGCGATCCAGATGGACTACGTCCTGAACGGGAGGAAGTACGCCCTGAACCTGATCGACACGCCCGGCCACGTAGACTTCAGCTACGAGGTGAGCCGCAGCATCGCCGCCTGCGAGGGCGCCCTGCTGATCGTGGACGCCACCCAGGGCATCCAGGCGCAGACCATCAGCAACCTGTACCTGGCCCTGGAGCACGACCTGGAGATCATCCCCATCCTGAACAAGATGGACCTGCCCTCGGCGAACCCCGAGGAGGTGAAGGACCAGATCGTGGACCTGGTGGGCTGCAAGCGGGAGGACATCCTCAGCGCCAGCGGAAAGACCGGCCTCGGGGTCGACAAGATCCTGGAGGCGATCGTGGAGCGTGTTCCTGCGCCCAAGGGCGATCCGAACGCGCCGCTGCAGGCGCTCATCTTCGACAGCGTGTTCAACAGCTTCCGTGGCATCATCGCCTACTACCGGGTGATGAACGGGACCATCCGGAAGGGTGACAAGGTGAAGTTCTTCAACACGGGTGTGACGTACGCGGCGGATGAGGTGGGCGTGCTGAAGATGGACCTGCGCCAGCGGCCGGAGGTGCAGGCCGGTGATGTGGGCTACATCATCAGCGGGATCAAGACGGCCAGCGAGGTGAAGGTGGGGGATACCATCACCCATCAGGAGCGCCCGTGCGCGGAGGCCATCCACGGCTTCGAGGATGTGAAGCCCATGGTGTGGGCGGGCATCTTCCCGGTGGACACCGACGAATACGAGGAGCTCCGCGATGCGATGGAGAAGCTCAAGTTGAACGATGCGAGCCTGACGTGGACCCCGGAAAGCAGCGCGGCCCTCGGTTTCGGCTTCCGCTGCGGCTTCCTGGGCCTGCTGCACATGGAGATCATCCAGGAGCGGTTGGAGCGCGAGTTCGGCATGACGGTGATCACCACCGTGCCCAACGTGAGCTACGTGGTGACGAAGACCAACGGCGAGGTGATCGAGGTGCACAACCCGACGGAGCTGCCGGAGGTGATGCACATCCAGACCATCGAGGAGCCCTACATCAAGGCGCAGATCATCACCAAGGCGGAATACACCGGTTCCGTGATGACCCTGTGCATCGAGAAGCGCGGGATCCTGATCGGCCAGAGCTATCTCACCACGGACCGCGTGGAACTCACCTTCGAGCTGCCCCTGGGCGAAGTGGTCTTCGACTTCTTCGACAAGCTGAAGTCGATCTCCCGAGGCTATGCCAGCTTTGACTATCACCCGATCGGGTTCAAGGAGAGCGACCTCATCAAGCTCGACATCCTGCTGAACGGCGACAAGGTGGATGCGCTGAGCGCGCTGATCCACCGCGACCACGCGTACGAGCTCGGCAAGAAGATGTGCACCAAGCTCAAGGAACTGTTGCCGCGCCAGCAGTTCGACATCCCCATCCAGGCCGCCATCGGTGCCAAGATCGTGGCCCGGGAGACCGTGAAGGCCTTGCGCAAGGACGTGACGGCCAAGTGCTACGGCGGGGACATTTCGCGCAAGCGGAAGCTGCTGGAGAAGCAGAAGGAGGGCAAGAAGCGCATGCGCCAGGTGGGCAGCGTGGAGATCCCGCAGGAGGCCTTCCTCGCTGTGCTGAAGCTGGACTGATCGCAGGCTGAGCGGAGCGAAGTCCCGCTCAGCGGGATGGGCAGCGTGGAGCTCCGGCAGGAGGCCTTCCTGGCGGTGCAGAAGCTGGGTCGATCGGTCCGCTCACCGGGTCGTCATGTGGCTTGACCTTCGCCACGCTCACTGCAGCACCACCCGCGCCGCCCCGATCACCTCTTGGCCGCGCATGAGCCGCACGGTATAGGCGCCCGCGCCGAGCCCTTCACGGAACAGGGTGACGGTCCGCCCGGTCGGTCGCAGCACACGCAGCACCCGCCCGCTCACGTCCACGAGCTCGATGCGGTGCTGCGCGGTGAGCAACTCGGAGATGTGCAGCACGGCCATCTCGCCCATCGGGTTCGGCGCCACGCGCAGGGTGAGACCGGCGGCTTCAGCGACGTCCGTGAAGATGTAGGTGTACGGAGCGCTCAGGGCCACGCAGCCGTATGCGCTGGTCACCTGCACGGTGTAGTCGCCGGTGAGGGTGGGCAAAAGTTGCGGCAGGGTGTCCCCGGGCAGCGGCACGCCATTGAAGTACCACTGGTAGCTGATGCCGGCGGAGGCTTCCAGTACGTCCGGGGTCGGAGACGCGATGAGCGCTTCGTGCAATGAACAATCCACCAGGGTGTTCAACACGGTATTGGTGATCACGGGCGGGTTGAGGTCGAAATAGATGGCGGCGCTGTTGGTGATCGCGGTGAGGTGCGCGAGGCCTGGGCGAGGACGGATGCGGTACTTGACGAAGCCATGGCTTGCCGGTTCGTTCACATTGCTGTCCGGCAGCAGGATGCGCTCGAAGCGGAAGAGGGCCACCTGCTGGGCGTCCACCTGGATCTGCGTGAGGTCGTGCGAGGCGGCCAGCACCTCCATGGTCGCGGGGTCGAGGTCGGCATCCAGCGTGTCGAGGAGCTGCACGGTGAAGGCCGTATCGGTGCCGGTGTTCTGGAAGCGGACGGTGTATTCCAGCCATTCCTGATCGATGGGCACCGCGCCGGCCGGGCCGAAGCCCTGCGGGGTCACCAGCTTATCGTTGGGGTCGTAGGCGCAGGAGACGGTGGTCTGGAACGGCGGCTGTTCGAAGATCACGGGCTGGTTCGTGGCGGTGACGGTGTATCCGAAGCCGGCCACGGAACCCACCGGCCCGACCGTGAGCGCGATGCTGGCCTGGAACTCCTGGAACCAGCCCAGGCTGTCGATGTGCCAGTGGATGTGGTGGCCCACGATGGAGTCCGGCGTGGGATAGGCGCCATCGATGGTCATGTCCGGCTCCACCGTGAAGTCCACGTGGATGCCTTCGGGAATGAAGGTGCCGTTGTTGCGCAGGGTGAGCCACAGCACCACCTGATCGTCGCAGCGCAGGACGCCGCTTTGTGTCAGCGTGATGAAGGGGAGCGTGTCCTGGATGGCGGGTGCCAGACCGATGTCGAGCCCCGTGGCGATGGGCTGTTGCACCGTGAGGGAGGCCTGCAGGGTGTCCGGATCGTTGGTCACCGCGTAGAGGGCCGGCGGCGTATGCCACACGTTCCAGGTGCCGGTATCGGCCGGCAGGTCGTAGTCGCCTGCACTGTTCGTCCACACCAGCACGTCGTTGGCGTCGGTGCGCACCAGGCGGAAGGGGACCTTCAGGTCGGTGCTGTCCAGCTGGGCATCCACGTCGTAGTCCATGAACACCGAGCCGCGCAGGCGGAAGGCGTTGAAGAAGAGGTTCTCCTGCCAGCTGATGCTGCGGAAGCGGGCGGTCACCAGGTCGGGCACCGCATCGTTGTTCAGGTCCTCGTACACCAAGGCGGCCGCGCTCTCTGCTGTGGGGTCGATGAGCGCATTGGGCCCTAGCTGGCCGTTGCCGAGGTTCAGGGTGTAGTAGGTCTGGTGCGTGTAGCCGTTGCTCAGGGCCCACACGGCATCGGTGAAGCCATCGCCGTTCACATCGCGCAGCAGGATGGTACGCGCGATGCCGGCCGGGGTGGGTTGCGTGGAGGAGGCGCTGAGCACGCCGCTGCCATCGTTCAGATAGGCCGTCAACAGGGTACTAGAGTAGGCCACAGCATCCACATCGCCATCGCCGTCGATATCGCCCACATCGAACAGGCCGAGGGTCGGCCCCCCGGGCACGGTGATGAAGGTCCCGCTCCCGGTGTTGAGCACCACGGTTCCGCCGAGCACAAGGTCCATCATCCCATCACCGTTCATGTCGGCGGCGCGCACGTTCCCGCCGACCAGCTGGGCCTCCAGGTGCACCGAGAACAGGCCATTGCCGTCATTCTCGTACCAGCGCCCACTGCCCACGAGATCGAGGTCACCATCGCCATCGAGGTCCACCTCCGCCCGGCTCACCCCCAGGCCCGGCAGGGTGTCCGGTGTCCAGGAGCTTCCCCCCGCCACGTTCCACAGGATGGCCCGA
>JADLBK010000179.1 GCA_020847755.1 Flavobacteriales bacterium
AGCAGTTCCTGCACAACATCCGCCAGGCCGACGAGCAGCGGCTGAAGCTGACCCTCACCACCGGCGATCGCACCTATTTCGTCGCGCCTACGGAACTTAGCCATTGCACGGCGGACGACAACTACACCGAGCTCCACACCCTGGACGGCCGGCGCTTCGTGAGCGCGCGCACCCTGAAGGACTACGAAGACATGTTGATGCCGCTGGGCTTTCTGCGTGTGCACCGCAGCACCCTGGTGAACAAGGCGCAGATCACCCACCTCGATGATGGGCACGTGGTGCTCAAGAACCGGTTGCGCGTGGAGATCAGCCGCCGGAAAAAGGAGGAGGTCATGAGGGCCTTGGGCGGCTGACCGCTCCCTCGTCGATCGCGCCGTTCGCTCGGAACACCTTTCCACCGAGCCATCGCGGAGGTTGTTTCGGGCCACCGATCCGACCCATGCGACACCTTACCCTCCCCTTCGCCGTGCTCCTCACGTTCGGCTCCGCAGCCCAATGGCCCACGGACCCCGGCTCCCCACTGGTGATCTGCGACGATGCCAGCAACCAGGCCGACCTGCGGCTGGTGGCCGATGGCGCGGGCGGCTGGTACGTGCTGTGGCGCGACAACCGGTTGGCCGCCGACCGATACGCCGTGTTCGGGCAACGACTGGATGCCCAAGGGAACCTGCTGTGGGAGCCCAACGGACGCCTGATCCAGGAAGTGCCGGAACGCAGCATCAACATGATCGGCGTGACCCGCATGAGCGACAACAAGCTCTTTGTGGCCTACATCAGCGGCACGGGGACGACCGGAGCGGATACGTTGAGGGCCATGGCCTATGACAGTGAGGGTGCACCGGTGTGGACCGGACCCACGCTGTTGGCCTATCCGGGTCCTCTGCCCGGCGGCGGCACCTCCACGGGCAACTACTACCCGCGCGTGGTGCCCGTGTTGAATGGCGTGTTCGTCGGCTGGGGCACCAACCCGATGGGTGCCGCCGATTACGTGCACATCGCGCGGGTACTGAACGATGGCACCAACGCGATGCCGGAGCAGGGCGTGGAGGTCCCCAGCCTGAACAACTCCATCGTCACGGGTCCATGGACCATGCGGCACGATCTGGCCGGCGGGCTGCTCCTGGAGGAGCGCTGGGGAAATGGTGCGGGAGCACCGCTCTACGCCATGCGCGTGGACAGCATGGGTGTGGAGCAATGGCCCACCCTGCTGCATGTCAGCGCCAACAGCGGCGGCCTGGGCTATGAATGGAGCACGGCCATGGCGCCCAATGCCCGGATGAACTCCGTGTGGGGCAATGGTTACGACCTGCGCATGGCCATCTACGACACCACCGGCGTGCTCTTCAACACCAACGCGCCGATCCCGGTATGCCTGCAGAGCGAGGTGCAGGAG
Organism: Flavobacteriales bacterium; assembly: GCA_020847755.1. Classification (GTDB taxonomy): domain Bacteria; phylum Bacteroidota; class Bacteroidia; order Flavobacteriales_F; family PHOS-HE28; genus PHOS-HE28. Next base: position 1,394 of record JADLBK010000179.1, read on the forward strand.
AACCCCTTCGTCGTGCAAACGGCCACGGAGACCACCGTGTTCTGGGCGGACAACCGGACCTCTGCCGGCGTCGGTCGGCAGGTGTTCATGCAGCGCTTCGATGCCTCCGGCACCCCGCTCCTGGCCAGCGACGGTGTGCCGGCCATGCAATGCGACGGCAACCTGAACGGCTTCCCGCGCGCGATCGCCGCCGAGGACAACAGCCACATCGTGGCGCTCTTCACCTCGGCGAACCTGCAAGGGGGAACAGCAGGTTTCCGCGTGGGCCGGGTGACCAGCACCGGCACCGACCTGTGGAGCGATACAACACGGTTCTGCACGCCTGCGTTGGGCCCCAATGGCGGCACCGACTTCGCGATGACGAGCGACGGTGACGGCGGTGTGATGTCCGTGTGGTTCAACTGGAACAACGATGCCATCTACGCGGCCCGCCTCGACCGGAACGGCCGCATGGGAGACTTCACGAGCGTGCCGGAGCTGGGCCGCAATGAGCTGCGCGTGCATCCCAACCCGGCCACCGATCGCATCACCTTCACCATGGACCCGGGCGATCGGCCTGCGGAGCTGCAGCTCTTCGACTCCCAGGGTCGGCTCGCTCGAACGACCATCTCCCCGGACGGCTCCCTGGACATCCGAGACCTGGACAGTGGGCCCTACCTGCTGCAGGTCCGCACCAAGGACGATGTGCGCACCGCCCGGTTCATCAAAAACCGATTGCCCTGACCATGCGCAGCTCCATTCCCGCCCTGTCGATCGTGCTCCTGCTCAGCGCCTGCCAGAAGGATGACCCATCACCGGGCGGCTCCACCGGTGGTGGAACCGGAGGACCGGGCACGGGTGCCGGGCTCATCAGCAGCTGGACGCCGCTCAAGCCCTACGTGGATGAGGCCATCACCTTCATCGGCGGCCCCTTCCCCACCGCGCCGGACGCGATCACGATCACCTCCAATGGGCTGCCCTTGGAGATCCTCGGAAATACGGGAACGGAACTGGAGGTGCAGGCACCCTCAGGGACCGAGGACAACATGGTGGTCTGGTATTCCACGGTCGTGATCGCCACGGCCACCGATACGGCGGAGATCTACCCCTTTTACTGGAAGAAGCGCATGGACATCACCTTCTTCGAGGACAACCTGGACGAGACCTTCAACGGACAGCCGGCGCGTGCAGGAGATTCGTTGCGCTTCAACGGATCCGGGTTCACGACCTCGGGCATGACCGTATCGATCAACGGCCAACCCATCACCACCCCGGTCAGCGTCGACTCCTCCTTCTGGTGCAACATGCGGTTCAGGGTGCCGCTCAGCCTGGCCTCGGGCAATGATGAATCCGTGGTGACCTCGGCCTTGCTTACCGCCACCAATGCGGATGGCCGCACGGATACCCTGACGTTCGCCTTCGCGCCCACACCGCGGATGGACCTGTACGAGATCATCCTGGTGGGCGGTGGGTACACCTTCGACATCTCGGACATGAGCAGCACCGCCCAGGTGCTCAACTTCGAGGTGCGCGGCCGCCATCTCCGACCCGACCTGAACTGGAGCCTGCAGGGTCCAAGTCCGGTGAACGGCACACTGGGCGTAGGCGGCTATCCGCACACGGCAGGGCTGACCTTCGACCCCGCGTCCATGGCGCCCGGCACCTATACGCTCACCGTGGGCGGGCTCTTCGGTGTCCAGATCGGATTCGCGCTGGTTCCTTGAGCCGTTCCCCGATCTCCGCAACATCACCCGTCCGCCGGGACCTTCGGGAAGGTGAACACGGCCGGACCAGGACTGGTCGAACTTCCTGGACCGGTGCACCCGGGCCGAGGTGGCGTCGGCCCATGCGTGCCCAGAAGAGGCGCGCTAGCGGTTCTTCCCCTCGGTGAGCCCCGGATCGATGGCGAAATCGACCGTTCCCATCTTGATCGGCTTGGGCGTCACTTCGCGGAAGGCATCGTTCCACACCAGCTTCATGTTGGCGAACTGCATGTCGACGATCTTGCCGGGGATCTCGCCCCACACGGTGAAGGCATCGTCCTCGCCCTGGCTGAGGATCACCTCCTTGCTCTTGCTGCTGGCGTTGGCGAACTCCTGGCCCGATTCGATGCGGAGCGCGGTGCGGCTCGGGTCCACCAGGGCCACCTTGCTGCCACGGTACACCACCTTGAACTTCGCCGCCGTCTTGGCGGTCTCTTTGTCCATGCTCACGAGGTTCACCTCGAAGTTGCCCACCGTGAAGCTGTTCTTGCTGGGCGGGATGTCGAAGTCCGGCACGCTCACCTTGCCCTCGGAGCGCGACACGCGGCTGGCGCCACCGAACTTCACGCTGAACGCATCGTGGTGCATGTTGCCGCCGGTGACCTCCAGCGTCCGGTTGATCTTGTCGTTGGGCCGGATCACGAAGTCGCGGTCCTTCGGCGAGTAGGTGGCGCCGCCGACGGTGAACACGATCTCCGAGGCCTTGATCATCAGGATGTCGGAGGTCTTGTTGGTGAACTCCACGCGCACCTTGCACAGGGCGAGCTGGGCCACGGGGTCCTTGAACTCAATGCGGATCGCCTCCGTCTCGATGGGCTCGGGGATGCGGTAGAAGTTGGTGTGCTTGGGGTCCACCTTCTGCGCGTGAAGGGAGATGGCGGCCATCACGGCGGCTGCGGCGAGGAGCGTGCGGGTCATGTGAGGTAGGGTTCGTGCCCGGCGAAATTAGGCCGGTGCGGGCGGATGGCAACCGGTGTGCCAAAGCGATGGCCCGCCGCGGAACCCGAAGGGTCCGCGCCCCGCACGTGAACCCACGCACCCCGCATTTCAGGGGAAAACACGCGTGGCCGGCTCCGGGGGCCCGGGCACTTTTGGGGCCATGAAGCCCCTGCTCGCCTCCATCGCCGCCAAGGCCCTCCGCACCGTCCGACAGGCCGCGGTCGCCGCATCGCTCACCGCCCTGGCGCTCGCCGGTCCGGGTACCGCCGCTGCCCAGGACATCTGCGGCTTCGATCTCTGGCATGCCCATCGCCTGGCCGAGGACCCCGACTATGCGGCGAAGGTGGCGGCCTTCGATGACCTGGCCCGCAACAACACGAATCTTTTCACCCGAAGCAGCACCACCCACAAGATCCCCATCGTGGTGCATGTGATGGAGGACGGCACTTCGGCGACCATCCTCACCGATGAGGAGATCCGCCTGGCCGTGCAGCGCACGAATGAGATGTACCGCAAAGTAGCCGGCTCGGTGGGCGATGGCAACGGGGTGGACGTGGGCATCGAGTTCGTGCTGGCCGTGCGCGACCCCGACGGCAACTGCACGAGCGGGATCAACCGGGTGGACATGCGGTGGAACAGCCAGTATGTTGCTCAAGGCATGGGTAAGGATTCACCCGGGGTCGATGACCTCGTCATCAAGACGGTGGCCGGATGGGATCGCGAACGCTATCTCAACATCTGGGTGGTGAACAGGGTCCGTAACGGGAGCACGGAACTGGCCGGGTACGCTTCCTACGCTGCAGACCATGGAACCACGAGCGACGGCACGGTGGTCAGGGCGGTCGACCTGCGCGCCCAGAACATTGTTCTTGCCCACGAGTTGGGGCATAATTTGAATCTCCTCCACACCTTCGAAGGCTCCGGTCCGGGGGCCACCTGCCCACCCAATGCGGATTGCACAGTGGATGGCGACCGGGTCTGCGACACCCCACCCCATGTGGTCAGTGATTTTGTTCCATGCACTACGTTCGGACCGAACAGTTGCGATGGCGGCTCCTCCACCGAGCTGTTCCGCCGCAACTACATGGACTATACGGTCTGCGCGAACAAGTTCACCGCAGGACAGGCGGCGCGGGCCACCCTGGCGTTGAGCACCTACCGAGCGAGTCTGCTGGCCGCGAACGGCAACATGGCCCTCGTGCCCCCTGCGGCCCCTTCCAACCTGGATATCCTGGTCGCCAAGGGCGGTTGCACGGATGAGGCGGAACTCACCGTCTCCGGCTCCTGCCTGCCAACGACCTTTTTGGCCGAGGACGAGCACCCGGGCATCACCGTGACGTGGAGCATCACCAATGGCACGAACACCTACACGGGGACGGGCCGGAGGTTGGTCCTGAACGGTCTGGCGCTCGGGCTCTATTCGGCCACGGTGACGGTGACCACGCCGTTCGGATCGAGCTCGCGCACGGAGACCGGCATCCTTGATGTGGTGGGAACAACCAGCGCCTGCGTGCCCGTGAGCAATTCAACTGTCATTGGGACCCCGCCCCGCATCCGTTTCTTAACGGTGGATGCTGCTCCGGGCTGGTTCAGCGATTACGATTCACCCAGGGATGACGGACCATCCTACACCGACCAATTCTGTACGCAATCGCTATTCACGGCGCCTGCCGCCGAGATCACGGTCACTGTTCGGCTGATCTCAGCGGTCCAGTATCTCAAGGGGTATATCGACTACAACAACAACGGTGTGTTCGAGGAACCCTCGGAGTTGATCCTCGGCGGCCCCTCCACGATCGGTGCTGGTTTCCATAATTTCGATCACACGCCACCTCCCGGAGCGGTGCAAGGCGTCCGGCTGCGGATGCGGGTCGCCTTGGATACCGGGCCCATCACCACGGCCCAGGTGAACTGCGCCACGCCCTTCGCGCACATGGATGTCCGCGACTATGGGGTGACCATCGGTCCGTATACACCTCCAGTACCCACCGCTAGTGTGGGCGCCTATGGACCCAGTCCGTTCGAGGTGAACTACGGCACACCGATCACCTTTACGGCCGCGGCCCTCAACGGTGGTGGAACCAACCCCAGCTTCACATGGTACATCAATGGCGCCGTAGCGGGCACAGGTAGCTCCTTGACCGTGAACGGGCTGGTCGGCACCGAACAGGTGTGGTGCGAGATGACCTCGAGCCTGGCGAACGTGGTGGGCTCACCGGCCCGTTCGCAAACTGTGTACTTCCGAGTGAAAGGCGCACCGCTGACCGCATTTGACGCCTACCCGCGGACCATTTGCCCGGGCGAGGCGGTGACCTTCATCGATCGGTCCGCCCTCAGGCCCACCTCCTGGAGCTGGTCCTTCCCCGGAGGCACGCCGAGCGTGTCCACGGCGCAGTATCCCACCGTGACCTACGCTTCACCGGGAACCTATCCGGTCACGCTGACCGCGTCCAACGGCTTTGGACCAGGCAACACGAGCACGCGCACCGGATTCATCACTGTTCTTCCGCAACCTCCTTCGGCATGCAGCATCACCCGATCGAACACGCCGATGAATGGCCATGGCGTGGACTGGGTACGGCTTGCCACCCTGATCCGCTTCTCCCCATCCGACGGTCCTGTGATGGACGATCAAACGTGCTGGAACAGGCCCGTGCTGGAACCTGGCACCACCTACGCCATCGGCGTGAGAGCAAGCGGCACTCATGCCAATTGGGTGCGCGTGTACATCGATTACAACCGGAACGGCTCGTTCTCCGAGCCCGGCGAGACGGTGTTCTCACCAGCCAACGGAACGGGCATCCGGGAGGGCTTCTTCACCACACCTCCCGACCCGTTGATCGGCCTGCCTTTGCGGGTCCGTGTCATCAGTGATGCGTTGGGCACCACCCCCGGACCCTGCACATCCCCTTTGCTGTACGGCCAGGTGGAGGAGTACACGGTGATCTTCGAGCAGAACGACTGCCAGGGCACACCGAACGGCACCGCCCTGCCCGGTGCCCCCTGCAACGACCAGCAGGCCTGCACGCTGTACGATGTGTGGGATGTGAACTGCGATTGCGTGGGCGTTCCGATCGCCGACAACGACGCCGACGGCATCTGCAATCCCTTCGACCCCTGCGTGAACGGTCCCAACCCCGGAACGCCGTGCAACGATGGCAACCCCTGCACCACCAACGATGTCGTACAGGCGGGCTGTGGCTGCGCGGGCACACCCCTGCCCGATACCGATGGCGACGGCATCTGCAACGCGCAGGACAACTGCCCCAATGCACCCGGCCAGGTGGGTTCGCCCTGCGACGACGGCAACCCGAACACCTTCAACGATGTGCTGGCGGCGAACTGCCAGTGCGGCGGACTGCCCGGCAACGACAACACCTGCAACGCCGTGCTGCTGGGCGTGGGCGTGAACGGCCCCTTCAGCAATGCGGGCACCACTGCGCAGCAGGGCGAACCGCAGCCGCCCCTGGGCAACTGCACCGGGCAGGGCAGCTGGTGCTCGGCGGGCGGTCCGGCGAACAACAGCGTGTGGTTCAGTTTCGTGGCGCCACCGAGCGGGCGCGTGAGCCTGGACTTCGGCAGCACCGCCACGTGGGACTCGCGCATCGCCCTGTGGAGCGCCACCTCCTGCAGCTCCTTGCTGAGCGGTGGCGGCACCCTGCTCGCGGCCAACGACGACCTCACCGGCGCCTTCCCGTACCACGCCGGCATCACCCCGCTGTGCGTGACCCCGGGCCAGACCTACTACGTGCAGGTGGACGGCTGGGGCACCGTGACCAACAGCGCCTTCCAATTGGTGTTGGTGGAGGAGCCGCCCGTGGTGGACGCCAGCGTGGTGGGCTATCCCGCCGAGGCCTGTCCGGGATACCAGGCCCTCTTCACCATCACCGGCACGCCCGGCGCGCAGGTGACCTACTCCCTGGACTGGGGCCAGCCCATCACCGCGCCCCTCACCAACGGCACGCATTCCTTCTACACCGGTGGTCTTTCCGCACCGGCCACGCTGGCGCTCTTCAGCGTCACCGATGGCACTTGCTCGAGGGGCTTCGATGCGCAGAGCGACCAGGCCGTGGTGACCTTGGCCGAGGTGCCCGTGATCGGTGCGGTGACCGCTGAACCCACCACGCTGTGCGCGGGCAACATCGCGCAGCTCGAAGTGGCCATGGAGAGCGGTGCCACGTATTGCAATACGGGCCTCTACACCGCGGGCTGCCTGCAGGGCGACATGATCACCGCCGTGCAGTTCGCCGACCTGGCGCGCACCAGCGGCTGCGACGGCGGCGGTGCGGGCTACAGCCTGATCAGCAGCCACGAGGCGCACGTGCAGGCGGGCCAGGCCTATGCGTTCAGCATGACAACCGGCAGCGCGGCCCCGCAGGGCGGTGCGGCCTGGGTGGACTGGGACCAGGACGGACAGTTCGAGGGTGATGAGCTGCTGGTGAGCGGCTACCTCGGCAGCAACGGCGCAACGTATGGCAACCCCAGCTGCCTGGTGCCGCCCACTGCGCGCAACGGTCGCACCCGGATGCGCGTGCGCGCCATCTACGGCAGCAACCCCGGCACCCTCACCTGCGCCTCCTGGGACCACGGGGAGATCGAGGACTACTACGTGCATGTGACCGGGGGCCAAGGCACTTACACCTACAGCTGGATGGCCGGTGCCGCCGTGGCCCAGCCCCAGCAGGCCGCGACCGCTTCGCTGCCCTTGTCCCAGGACGGTGTGTTCCTGGTGTCGGTGGCGAACGAGCAGGGTTGTGTCGCCACCGGCTCGGTGCAGGTCACCGTGCAGCGCCCGCCACAGGTGCTCGGGCTCATCCCCTCGGACACCAACGTGTGCGCCGGTGGCGATGTGCAGCTGCAGCTGGCCGTGGCGCCCTCCACCACCAGCTGCCTGCCCGGCCAGCTGCTGGGGGCCTGCGCCACCGATGAGCACATCGTGCAGGTGAGCTTCGGCGGCATCGCGAACACCTCCGGATGCTCGCTGCCCGGCGGCTACGAGGACCACACGTCGAAGGCCACCACAGTGGCCGCCGGCGCCACCGGGCTCACCGGTTCGGTCACCATCGCACAGGCCTTCACCGGCGACCAGGTGGCGGTGTGGTTCGACTGGGACCAGGACGGCGACCTCACCGATGCCGGCGAGGCGGCCACGATGAGCGGCGGGCCCTCCAACTGGACCTTCAGCGTGAACGTGCCCGCCAACGCCAGGGATGGAGCGGCCCGCATGCGCGTGCGGCTCACCTACCAGTCCACGCCCCAGCCCTGCGGCACCAGCAATTACGGTGAGACCGAGGACTACAGCGTGATCGTCACCGGCGGCACGCAACCGGTGGGCTACGTGTGGAGCCCGATCGATGCCCTCAGCAGTTCCATCGCGCCGAACCCGTTGGTGAACGACCTGCAGAGCAACATCAACTACATCGTCACGGTCACCGGTCCCACCGGCTGCAGCAGCCAGGCCGGCATCAGCCTGTTGGTCGATGGCGAGGATGCCGATGGTGACGGCATGGGCGACTGCACGGATCCCTGTCCGGCGATCGCCGGCGGACCGGGGAGCCCCTGCGACGATGGTGATGCGAACACCCTGAACGACGAGGTGGACGCGAACTGCACCTGCACGGGCACACCTGCCGCGCTGTTGCAGGTGCGCATGGTGCTTGAGGGTCCGTACGCGTCGGCCATCGGCCTGATGAACGATGCCCTGCGCACGCTTCCGGACTTCCCGCTCACCGAACCCTACACGGCGCTGGGCTACACCTTCGCCGGTGGCGGCGGTGGCGAGAGCATCGCTCCGGCCGTGCTGCAGGTGAGCGGCACCAACGCCATCGTGGACTGGGTGGTGGTGGAGCTGCGCGACCGTCTGGCCCCGGCCACGGTGATCGCGTCACGTTCCGCCCTGCTGCAGCGCGACGGTGACGTGGTGGACCTGGACGGCACATCGGCCGTGGCCATGGCCGTGCCTCCCAACGGCTACCTGCTGGCCGTGCGCCACCGCAACCACCTGGGCATCATGGCCGCGAACCCGGTGCCCCTGTTCGGCGAGCCGATCGATGTGGACCTCACCCTGGCCGGTACGGCCGTGCACGGCACACAGGCCCGCAAGGACATCAGCGGGGCGCAGGCGCTCTGGGCCGGCGATGTCACCTTCAACGAGCAGTTGAAATATGCCGGTGGAACCAACGACCGCGACCCCATCCTGGTCCGCATCGGTGGTGCCCTGCCCACGGCCACGGTGAGCGGCTACCACCGCGAGGACTGCACCCTGGACGGGCTCGTGAAATACGCCGGCGCGGGGAACGACCGCGACGTGATCCTCATCAACGTGGGGGGAAGCGTGCCGACGGCCATCCGGCAGGGCCAGCTGCCCTGAGCCCACAGCGCGGACAGAGCAAGGTGGTCACCTGATCCGGGCCGGGATCGGGGGACCACCGCTCCTCCCCCGCCCAGGCCGTTCGTGTAGGTGCCCCCGCTGCCGGGGTCCGTTCCGGTACTTTCGGACCATGATCGTCCTGAAGGACATCCGCAAGGCCTACCGCACCGGGGCCAACCTCCTGCAGGTGCTGAAGGGCATCGACCTGGAGATCCGCGGTGGCGAACTGGTGAGCATCATGGGCAGTTCGGGCTCGGGCAAGAGCACGCTGCTCAACATCATCGGCATCCTGGACAATTACGACAGCGGGGAGTACCTGCTGGACGGCATGCTGATCAAGGGCCAGACCGAGACCGAGAGCGCCCTGCTGCGGAGCAAGTACATCGGGTACGTGTTCCAGAGCTTCAACCTGATCGGCTTCAAGAACGCCTTGGAGAACGTGGCCCTGCCGCTGTACTACCAAGGCGTGCCGCGCCGCAAGCGCAATGAGCTGGCGCTGGCCATGCTGGAGCGGGTGGGCCTGAAGGAATGGGCCCATCACCTGCCCAACGAGATGAGCGGCGGACAGAAGCAGCGCGTGGCCATTGCGCGGGCACTGGTCGCCGACCCCAAGGTGGTGCTGGCCGACGAACCGACCGGCGCCCTGGACACCCGCACCAGTGCGGAGGTGATGGCCCTGCTCACCGAGGTGAACCGCGACATGGGCAAGACCGTGCTCATCGTGACGCACGAGCGGGACGTGGCCGCGGCCACCCAGCGCGTGATCTACCTGCGCGACGGGGTGATCGAGAACGCCCACCTGGATCCCAGGGGCCTGAGCACCGCCATGGACGGGGTGCGCGTAACGAACAAACCCGCAGGCGATGTTCGACCGTGAGCAATGGGCGGAGATCTTCGAGAGCATCGGCAAGAACAAGATGCGGGCCGTGCTCACCGGCTTCGCCGTGTTCTGGGGGATCTTCATGTTGATCATCCTGCTGGGCGCGGGCGCCGGATTGCGCAACGGCTTCAGCTACAACTTCCGGAACACGGCCACCAACAGCATCCGCCTGCGCGGCAATGAGACCAGCAAGCACTGGCAGGGCCTGCCACCCAACCGGGTGATCTCCCTGGAGGAGGCCGACATCGAGGCCCTGCGCCATGCCATTCCGGGCATCCAGCACATCAGCGGCCAGTACCGGGTGTGGCGGGGCAACAGCAGGCTGCGCTACGGCAAGAACACGGGCAGCTACAACATCCGCGGCATCCAGCCGGAGCATCGGCACCTGCAGCACCAGCGCATCATTGCCGGCCGGTTCATCAACGAGGTGGACGAGGTGCAGGACCGCAAGGTGATCGTGATCGCCGAGGATTGCCGCCAGGAGCTCTTCAAGGGTGAGGACCCGCTGCACAAATGGGTGAGCGTGAACGGCATCCCCTTCGAGGTGGTGGGGCTCTACGAATTCGAGGCCGGCGGCATGGAGCGCGGATCGCGCAGCCCGGTGTTCATCCCCTTGAGCGCGGCCCAGAAGGTCTTCAACGCGAAGGGCCTCGTCGACGACATCACCTTCAGCTTCGCCGATGCCAGCATCGCCGGTGCCAAGCAGGCCGAGCAGCGCGCCATCCACACCCTCGCACGCCGCCACAACTTCGACCCCACGGATGAGCGCGCGCTCTGGGTGAACAACAACGTGGAGAACGTGGGCATGCTCGGCTCCATCTTCAACGGCATCAATGCCTTCCTGTGGTTCGTGGGCATCGGTTCGCTGATCGCGGGGATCGTGGGTGTGAGCAACATCATGCTCATCGTGGTGAAGGAGCGCACCAAGGAACTGGGGATACGCAAGGCCCTGGGCGCCACCCCGGCCAAGGTGGTGGGCCAGATCCTCATGGAGGCCATCTTCCTCACGGGCATGGCCGGCTGGGCGGGCCTGGTGCTGGGCGTCTTCCTCATGGAAGGCATCGCCAGTGTGGTGCCCGGCAGCGAGTTCTTCCGCGACCCCACCATCCGGATCGATGTGGCGTTGTGGGCTCTGGCAGCACTGATCGTGGCCGGCGCACTGGCCGGATACATCCCTGCACGGCGGGCCGCCGCCATCCGTCCCATCGAAGCCCTGCGATACGAATAGCCATGTTCGACAACGACCGCTGGGGCGAGATCTGGAACACGCTGAGCAGGAACAAGCTCCGCAGCTTCCTCACCATGTTCGGTGTGGGCTGGGGCATCTTCATGCTCGTGGTGATGCTGGGCATGGGCAACGGCCTGAAGAACGCCGTGCTCGGCGGCTTCGAAGGCTTCGCCACCAACAGCGCCTTCATGTGGACCATGCCCACGACCAAACCCTACGCGGGCTTCCAGAAGGGGCGCTTCTTCACCTTCGACAACGAGGACGTCGGCATCATCCGCCGCAATGTGACCGGGCTGGAGAGCTGCATCCCGCAACTGCAACTGGGCGGCTGGCAGGGGGGCAACACGGTGACCTACGGGAACAAGTCCGGAGCCTTCAGCATCTATGGCTGCGAACCCGCCGTGCTCCAGGTGGAGGCCGTGCGCATCCCACAGGGCCGTTTCCTCAACGAGGCCGACCTGCGCAACGAGCGCAAGGTGGCCGTGATCGGGGTGGAGGTGGTGCAACAACTCTTCGGCGGACAGCCCCCCCTGGGGGAGTACATCAAGGTGAACGGCGTGTATTTCCAAGTGGTGGGCGTGACCAAGAGGAAGAGCAGTGCCGAGATGGGCGACAACCCGGATGCCAAGATCTACGTGCCCTTCACCACCTTCCAGAAGGCCTTCAACGCCTTGAACGAAGTGCACTGGCTCACCCTGGTGGCCAAGCCGGGCGTGGATGTGGCCGACGTGGAGAAGCAGGTGCGCCTGGTGCTGGCCCGCAAGCACAAGGTGGATCCCACGGACGAAGGCGCCTTCGGGGGCTGGAACATGCAGGAGTTCTACAACAACATGAACGGGCTGTTCCTGGGCATCGGGGGGCTGAGCTGGTTCGTGGGCATCTGCACCCTGCTGGCGGGCGTGATCGGCATTGGCAACATCATGCTGGTGAGCATCCAGGAACGCACCAAGGAGATCGGCATCCGCCGCAGCATCGGCGCCACGCCCAAGGCCATTACGGGACAGATCGTGCAGGAGGCGCTCACGCTCACCTTCATCGCGGGCTACATCGGTCTGCTTGCGGGCGTGGGCGTGCTGGAGGCCGTGCGCAGACTGGCCGGCGAAGCGGACTTCTTCAAGAACCCTGGCGTGGACCTCTTCGTCGCGCTCGTTGCCTTCGCCGTGCTGATCGTGGCAGGCCTCATCGCCGGGTTGCTTCCTGCGCGACGCGCGTTGGCCATCAAGGCCGTTGATGCTTTAAGGGCTGAATGATCGTGACCACCGCCTGACGAACGACCACCGGACACCCATGAAAAAGATCCTCAAATACCTCCTCTTCACCGGCCTGGCCGTGCTCTTCATCTGGACGCTCTACTTCCTGTACCAGAAGAGCGCAAGCAAGCCGGACGAGTTCAAGGTGGAGAAGCTCGCGCGCAACAAGGTGGTGAAGAAGACCGTGGCCAACGGCAAGATCGTGCCACGCAAGGAGATCCTGATCAAGCCCGTGGTGAGCGGCATCATCGCCGAGCTCTACGTGGAGGCCGGTGAGGTGGTGAAGCGCGACCAGCCCCTGGCCAAGATCAAGATCGTGCCCGACATGCTCAGCCTGAGCAATGCCGAGAACCGCGTGCGCAATGCCGAGATCGCCGTGCAGAACACCCAGCTCAACTTCGACCGCAACAAACCACTGGCCGACAAGGGGGTGATCAGCGCCGCCGAGATGCAGACCTTCGATGTGGCCCTGAAGAACGCGAAGCAGGAACTGGCCGCCGCGCAGGAGGCCCTGCAGGTGGTGCGTGACGGCATCAGCCGCAGCAGCGCGGGCAACACCATCGTGCGCAGCACCATCGACGGCATGGTGCTCGATGTGCCGGTGAAGGAGGGCAACAGCGTGATCGAGCGCAACAACTTCAACGAGGGCACCACCATCGCCGCCATTGCCGACATGAACGACCTGATCTTCCAGGGCAAGGTGGACGAGAGCGAGGTGGGCAAGGTGAAGCTGGGCATGCCCGTGGTGCTCACCGTGGGCGCCATTGACAACGCCAAGTGGGACGCCGATCTGGAGTACATCGCCCCCAAGGGCGTGGAGGAGAACGGCGCCATCCAGTTCGAGATCCGGGCTGCCGTGAAGCTCAAGGACGGGCAGACCCTGCGGAGCGGCTACAGCGCCAATGCGGACATCGTTCTGGAGCAGCGCGACAGCGTGTACACCGTGCCGGAGAGCATCGTGGAATTCAACGACAAGGGCGACAGCGCCTTCGTGCAGGTGAAGGACGGGAAGGACTGGAAGCGGACGCACATCCGCACGGGCCTCAGCGACGGCATCAACCTGGAGGTGCTGGAGGGCGTGGGGCCGGAGACCGAGCTGAAGGGGGCGAAGGTGGAGCCTGAAGGCGCGTCCATCACCGTGAACTGACCGATCACGGCTGAGGCAGCGCCTTCACGTGGGCGCGGAACGCCACGCCGTTCACCGAGCCCTCCGTGTCGGTCGCGTTCAGCTTCACGCCCTTCACGTCGTAGAAGAGACCGTGAGGCGAGATGGCCTTCACCCCCATCTCGCGGCCGTCGGGCGCCAGGGTCTTGATGTCGAAGATGTTGCCGATCCGGCGCACGGCCGTCACCGGCAACCGCGTGCCATCGGCCGCCACGGCCTTTACATCCAGTAGGGTGCCATCGGGCAGCACGGCCTTCACCGGCATGGGCGACTCCTGCGTGGCCAGCACCTTCACCGGCACCTCGCGGCCGTTCACCAGCGCACGGATGTCGAGCACCGTGGCATCGCCGTTGGCCTGAAGCGCCTTGATGTCGTGGAGCGTCCCGGCCGCGTCGATCGCCTTGATGCCCAGCAGGTGCCCGTCCGGCTGCACGCATTTCACGTTCCAGATGGGGTCGCCGTCATGGTCCGCCGGATGCGGCAGCGCCTTCACATGCGCGTCGATGGCCACTCCGTTGATGCGCTCCGCCTCATCGGAAAGGTCCATCCCCTTCACGTCGCGCATGAGGCCCTCCGCACTGATCGCCTTCACGGCGAACAGGGCCCGCTCATCGCCGATGGCCTTGATGTGCACCAGGTGCCCCGCACGTGCCACCCCCTTCACGTCGAGCCGTCGACCGTCCGGGGCGATCGCCTTCACATCCAGCACCTCGCCCTTCGCGGTGATGGCCTTCACGGGGCGCATCGCATCGTCCGAGGCGAGCACCTTGATCGGCAGCAGGGTCCCGTTGTCCAGGGCCTTCACATCCATCACGTGCGTGTCGTCCTCCTCCAGGGCCTTCACGTCCAGCATACGGCCAGAGGGGTCGATGGCTTTGACGTCCAGGGTGGTGCCGTTGGGCAGCACCGCCTTGATGTTCCACAGGACCGGACCTTGGGCCAGGCCGCTGATGGCCGCGAAGAGCAGGCAGAGAGGGAGCAACGTGTATCTCATGGTCGTGGAAGGTGTGGTCCGAAGCTACTCAACCGTCGTCGGAGGCCCGCTTCGCGGCCGGGAGGACATGGCCTTTCGCGGGATCGCGCACCTTCGCAGCATGCGAACGCTGCATACCCTCCTGATCGCCGTCGCCCTGACCTGCGCTGCGACGCTCCGCGCCCAACCGGACCTCGCCGCGTTGGACGCCTACCTCGCCGATGCCGTGATGAAGTTCGACCAGCCCGGCCTGGCCGTGGGCGTGGTGAAGGACGGGCAGCTGGTGTGGAGCAAGGGCTACGGGAAGCTGGACCTCGCCCAGGCCGACCCGGTGACGCCCAACAGCATCTTCTACCTGGCCAGCATCAGCAAGGCGTTCACCGCCTGCGCCGTGGGCCTGCTGGTGGATGAAGGCAAGGTGGACTGGAACGACCCGGTGGTGAAGCACCTGCCGTGGTTCCGCACGCCGGACGCGTACGTCACCGAGCAGATGCTGGTGAAGGACCTGCTGTGCCACCGCAGCGGCTGGATCACCTTCGATGGCGACCTGTTGTGGTACGGCACGGAATACGATCAGCGCGAGATCCTGGAGCGCCATGCCCATGAGCCCTTCACGCATCCGTTCCGCGACAAGTTCGGATACAGCAACCTGATGTTCATCGCGGCCGCGCAGTTGATCGAGGCGGTGAGCGGAAGCACCTGGGACGCCTTCATCACCGAACGCATCCTGCGGCCGCTGGGCATGACCCGCACCACGGTGGAGACGGCCGACCTCGCGCGCTTCACGGACGTGGCGCTGCCGCACGTCCGCAAGGGACAGGACCCCGCCGCCCCGCAGAAGAGCATGCCCTACCAGGCCTTGCGTGGCGCTGATGGCGCGTGCGGGGTGAACAGCTGTGTGACCGACCTGGCGAAGTGGGACGCCATGTGGGCCGATGAGGGCAAGGTGAACGGGAAGCCCTTCCTGAGCGAGGCGAGCTACCGCACGATCACCAGCAGCCACCTGCCGATGGGCACCGAAGGCGCCGGGCTGGGCTGGGTCCTGGAGGAGTTCAACGGCCATGCGGTGATCACGCACAGTGGCGGCATGCCCGGCTTCATCCTGAACCATGCCGTGGTGCCCGACCAGGACCTGGCGGTGATCGCCTTGGGCAACGGGGAGAGCTACAGCGTGTTCGCCGCCACACAGAAGCTGCTGGACGCCTGGCTGGGCGAGGGCAAGGCGGACCCCGTGGGCGACATGCTGCCGCGGATCGCGAAGCGCAGGGAGCGCGATGCCAAGCGTGTGGCCGACCGGATGGCCGCACGGGTGGCGAAGACCAGACCCTCGCTTCCGCTGAGCGCCTATGCCGGCACCTACGCGGACAAGATCTACGGGGAGGCGACCATCACCGAGGCGAACGGAGCCCTCCAGCTCACCTTCCAGCCCGCCAAGGACCTGTTGACCGGAACGCTCGGCCACTGGCACTTCGACAGCTTCCAGTGGCAGCACGCCGACCCTTTCCTGGAGCCGGGCTACATCACCTTCGGCTTCGATGCCGACCACCGGGTGACCGGCTTCAAGGTGGAGCTGCACAGCCCCGATTTCCATTTCTACAAACTGGACTTCCGCCGGAAATGAGCGGAGGCGGCCGAAGCCGCCTCCACATCGTTGATCATCCGGCGTGTTCAGCGCTCGGCGTTCGCCGGCGCGGTGCCATGCTCGATGGCGTCGAGGCGGGCCTCGGTGCGTTCCAGGGCGCTCATCAACCGCGTTTGCTGTCCGCGCAGGGTCTCCAGCTCGGCGCGCAGTGCGGTGTTCTCGGCCTGCAGCTCGCGCAGGGCCTCCACGGCCAGGGCCTCGAAGCCACGGATGGTGAGCCGCTTGTAGCCGTCCACCTCCTCCACCCAGTCGGGCAGCACCTGCTCCACCTCCTGGGCGATGAAGCCGATGCGCGTGCCGGGCAGCTCGTGGATGGCGACGGGGTCCTTGTACTCGAAGGTCACCCCGCGCAGGCCCAGCAGCGTGTTCAGCGAGCCCGTGAGCGGGGCCACGTTCTTCTTCAGCCGCAGGTCCGAGCTGTTGGACCAGCTGCCCCCGCCCGGCTTGGCCGCGCTGCCGTTGACCAGCAGGTTGAAGGCGCCGGGCGTCGTGGTGCCGATGCCCACGTTGCCCTGCACCAGCAGTCCGTTGGCAGGCGCCGTGTTCGTCCCGCCGTAGCTCGCACCGATCACGGCCGCACCCTCCACATCGAGCTTGTTCACCGGGTTGTCCACACCGACACCGAAACGATAGTCAGGATGAACGTACATTTCGTTGAACAGGTCGACCACCAGGGCACTGTCCATCATCGTTCTGGAGTAGCGCGAGATGATCGAATACGGAGCAGCGCTGATGGTTGACGGTGGCAGGGCGGTGAAGCTCGTCCCTCCGGTGAGGTCGATCTGCACCTCCAGCCGGTGCGGGCAATTGCTCGTCCACTCATACCCCTCGAAGGTCCCCACCTCGGGTGTGCCCTGACCCACCCGGAGGTTCACCATGCCGATGTCGTCGGTGGTCACCAGATGCGTTTCCCAGTAGGTGACCGCGCCGATGCACGGGCCCAGGCCGATGCGCAGATTGACCAACTGGTTGGGCAGGGCGTTGCCGAGGGCATCGCGCACCACGGCCTGATAGCTGAACGCGCCGTACGGGGTGAAGGGCTGCGCCGAAAGGGCGCCCACCACCGCCATGGCGCTGGCGAACAGGGTTGAACGAAGGCTCATGATCGGAGGGAGGTGTTTGTAGGATCGTGGGTTCAGGGGACGAAGGTGCTGCGCGTGGCGGTGGGCACCGAGCCACCGACGGTGGTGAGGATCACGTCGCGGTCATTGGCGGAGCCGGTGTACTTGGTCGCACCGTTGAGGTTCACGTCGGTACCGGCATAACCTGATGTCGTTGATGTGGGGACCGTGCCGCCGATGGCGACCAGAATGGGGTCGCGGTCGTTGGATCCACCCGCATACTTCACCTGGCCATTGCCGGTGACATCGCCCGCCCACATGGCGCGGACGCTGCCGTTGAGGCGCTGTGCCGCCGCACCACCGAAGGTGGCCACCGATCCGTTGGTGAAGTTCACCGGCACCGCCAGCGGCCCGAGGCTGATGGTATTGGCCGACATGATCGCCAAGTGGTTCCGATGACGCACCACCAGATGGTAGAAGTCCGGGATCGCCACGAACGATACCGGGTTCACTCCGTCCGGGGCCACCACATCGCCATCGCGCTGAAGCAGGCCCACGGCCGTGGCCTTCACCACCGTGTTGTCGCTGGCCGAGCGCAGCTCCAGGAAGACCCAATCGACGATGGCGTTGCTGCCGGTGATGCCCAGCACGTTCGGGCTCACGGTCTCGAAGCCCGATCCGATGTGGGTGTAGCCCGGAAGGGACGAATACGGCTCGGTGAGCGGGAAGCTCGGCAATGTGCGCAGGTTGTCGTTCATCAGCCCGGACACGAGCGGTCCGTCCAGGAACACCTTGGGCAATGCGCCGACCCGTTCCGGTGCCGGCTGGTGAAAACCCTGGGTGAGCACCGTGTTCGGCCATCCGGCCGGCCCGATCACCGGTTGGCCGAAGGTGGACTTCAGCGTGCCGCCGTTGGGCAGCGCGTTGGTGGTCCCACCGCCCGCGATCACCTGGGGCCTGACGGATTGCGCGCTGAGGCCGACCACAAGAAGAGATCCGCAAAGGCTGAGGAGGAGACCACGCATGGCGTTCGATTGGATGTGGCAAGCTAGGAGTTCCGGTGAAATGAGCAAGCCGCCGGGCGAAGAGGCTGCCCGACCCTTTCGCATCTTGCGCGACCTTCCCTTCCCCGGTGCGCCCGCTCCCCTTTCTGTTCCTCATGCTGCTGCTGTGCGGCTGGCACCTGGACCGGGGGCCCAACGACAATACGATGAGCCGCGCCGCCATGGTGGCCGCCCTGGTGGAGCACCG
>JADLBK010000180.1 GCA_020847755.1 Flavobacteriales bacterium
ACCGCCGTGGTGGAGTGGGACCTGGCCAACAAGAAGGAGACGCGCCTGATCCACGAGGAGAAGGACTACGACGTGTCCAGCCTGAACTACAGCGACAAGCGGAAGGTGCTGACCATGGTGACCTGGACCGGGTGGAAGGAGGAGCGCCGCATCCTCGATCCGCAGACCCAGGCGCTGTATGACAAGCTGGCCCCCAAGTTCGAGGGCTATGACCACTGGCTCTATGGCGAGAACGATGACGAGACCAAGTTCATGGTGTGGGCCGGCAGCGATCGCCAGCCGGGCCGCTACTACTTCTATGACGCCGCGGCGGACAAGCTGGAGCTGATGGCCGAGCAGCGCCCCTGGATCGATGAGGACCAGATGGCCGAGATGAAGCCCATCAGTTACACCACCCGCGACGGCCTCACCGTGCACGGCTACCTCACCCTGCCGGTGGGGCGCGAGGCGAAGGGCCTGCCCGTGGTGATCAACCCGCACGGCGGCCCCTGGGCCCGCGATGAGTGGGGCTTCAACCCCGAGGTGCAGATGCTGGCCAACCGCGGCTACGCCGTGCTGCAGATGAACTTCCGGGGAAGCACCGGCTATGGCCGCGCCTTCTGGGAGAAGAGCTTCAAGCAGTGGGGCAAGACCATGCAGAACGACATCACCGACGGGGTGGAGTGGCTGAAGGACCAGGGCATCGCCGACAGCACCCGCATCGCCATTTACGGCGGCAGCTACGGCGGTTACGCCACCCTGGCAGGTATCACCTACACCCCCGAGCTCTACGCCTGTGCGGTGGACTATGTGGGGGTGAGCAACATGTTCACCTTCATGAACACCGTGCCGCCGTACTGGGAGCCCTTCAAGAAGATGATGTACGAGATGGTGGGCGATCCCAAGGCGGACAGCCTGCTGTTGCGGGAGGCGAGCCCGGTCTTCTTCGTGGACCGCATCAAATGCCCCCTCTTCATCGCCCAAGGCGCCACGGACCCGCGCGTGAACAAGGCCGAGAGCGACCAGGTGGTGGAGGCCTTGAAGGCCCGCGGTGTGGAGGTGCAGTACATGGTGAAGGACAACGAGGGCCATGGCTTCCGCAACGAGGAGAACCGCTTCGAGTTCTACGACGCCATGGAGAAGTTCCTCGAGCAGCACATCGGCACCAGGCCCACGCCCGTGAAGGGGTAAGGCGACAGCGCGGAACGCACCGCCCCGGCCGCACCAGTTCGCTGGAGGCCGGGGCGGTTTTTTTCGCCCCCGGGCGTCGCGTTACCCCCAGGTCGCGTCATGCCTCACGGAGGCATGCGGCAGCCGTCCCTGAATGCCCCGAACCTTGTGCCGCTCAGGATGTTCCACCCGGTAACGTTCGCTTAACTTGGTCGTCCCTGACCGAACCCCATGGCCCTGAAGCCGTCCCATCGCATCCTCCTGCTCCTGCTCCTGTGCGCGATCCCCTTCGGAGGCCACGCTCAGGTGGTGCTCAACGAGGTGAGCGCCAGCAATCTGTCCACCTTCGCTGACAACAACGGCGAGTTCGAGGACTGGGTGGAGCTGTACAACACCACCGCCGCACCGGTGGACATCAGCGGCTGGCACCTCAGCGACAACCCGAACAACCCCACCAAGTGGGCCTTCCCGGTGGGGGCGCAGGTGCCGGCGAACGGCCGGCTGATGGTGTTCTGTTCGAGCCGCGACATGTTCACGCTGCCGCTGATCTTCCACACCAACTTCAAGCTCAGCCAGGGCCAGAACGAGTGGATCCTGCTGGCCGATGCGGGCGGCAACGTGCTGGACGACTTCCAGCTCTCGGACCGTACCAAGGAGAACCACAGCCGCGGCCGTACGACCGATGGCGCCGCCACCTGGTCGCTCTTCCAGACCCCCACGCCCAACGCGGCCAACGTCGGCGCCTCTGCGGACTACGAGCCGAAGCCCCAGTTCAGCCTGCCCGCCGGTGTGTATGCCGGTGCACAGAGCGTGGCCTTGAGCTCTCCCTCCGGGGCCACCATCCGCTACACCTTGGACGGCACCACGCCCACGGCCACCAGCACGCCCTATGCGGCCCCGCTGAACATCGCCGCCACCACCGTGGTGCGCGCCGCGTGCTTCAGCGCCACGCCCGGGGTCCCGCCCAGTTTCATCGAGACCAACACCTACTTCATCGGCGTCACCCACACGGTGGCCATCCTGAGCGTTGCGGGGGATGAGGTGGACGACCTGCTGCTGGGCAACGGCGGCCTGGAACCCGTCTCCTCCCTGGAGTACTTCGGCCCCAACGGGGTGCTGCGCGATGAAGCCGTGGGCACCTGCGACGAGCACGGACAGGACAGTTGGGCCTACGACCAACGCGGCTTCGACTGGGTGACGCGCGACCAGTACGGCTACAACGACGCCATCCACTACCCGATCTTCCGCACCAAGGACCGCGATGAATACCAGCGCCTCATCATCAAGGCGGCCGCCGGGGACAACTACGAGTTCGGTCCCGGTCAGCCTGCGCACATCCGCGATGCGTATGTGCAGGCCCTCAGCCAGGTGGGCAACCTGCGCGTGGACGAACGCCGCTACGACCCCTGCGTGGTCTACATCCACGGCCAGTACGGGGGTGTGTATGACCTTCGTGAGAAGGTCGACGACTCGGATTTCACCCGGTACTACTACGACCAGGGCGAGTACGACATCCAGTTCATCAAGACCTGGGGCGGCACCTGGAGCGAATACGGCGGAGCCCAGGCCCAGGCCGACTGGGATGCCCTGCGCACCTTCATCGCCACCAACAACATGGGCGACCCCACGGCCTTCGCCTACGTGGACAGTGTGTTCAACTGGAAGAGCCTGGTGGACTACTTCTGTCTGAACAGCTATACGGTGTGTGCGGACTGGCTCAATTGGAACACGGGCTGGTGGCGGGGGATGAACCCCAACGGTGACCACAAGAAGTGGGGCTACATCCTGTGGGACATGGACGCCACCTTCGGGCACTACACCAACTTCACCGGCATCCCGGACCAGAGCCCGAACGCCGACCCCTGCACGGTGGAGGACCTGCCCGATCCAGGCGGACAGGGCCACACGGAGATCATCGAGAAGCTGATCCAGGAGAACCCCATGGTGCACGACTACTACGTGAACCGCTACATCGACCTGGGGAACACCCTGTTCAGCTGCAACTTCATGATCCCCTTCCTGGACAGCCTGGTGGGCAATATCGCGCCCGAGATGCCCGCGCAGATCGCGCGTTGGGGTGGAAGCATGGCCGACTGGCAGAACAATGTGCAGGTGCTGCGCGACTACATCGAAACGCGATGCGTCACCATCCAGGATGGCTTGATCGATTGCTACGACCTGAGCGGTCCCTATGACGTGCAGTTCGATGTGGACCCGCCCCTGAGCGGCAGCATCCAGGTGAACTCGCAGGTGCTGCCCACTTATCCCTTCATCGGCACCTACTACGGTGGCATCACCACCACGTTGGCGCCGATCCCCGAACCGGGCTGGGCCTTCAGCCACTGGACCATCCAGAACGACACCATCTGGCCCAGCCTCACCGACAGCCTGGTGACCCTCACCACCGACACCACGGACCGCATCGTGGCCCACTTCATCCCGCCCATCGCCTACAGCGTGATGCTGGACGTGGAGCCGCGCAACAGCGCCCGCATCGAGTTCGACGGGGTGCTGTATGATGCCTTCCCCACCGTGGTGCAGGTGCCCGAGGGCGTCGCCAAGCCCATCAAAGTGCTGCCCGCGCTCTACTACGACTTCCTCAACTGGAGCATCAAGAACAACTACCCGAGCCCGGCGGACACCACCCTCCCCGAGCTGAGCATCACCTTCTTCAGCCCGGACACGGTGGTGGCGCACCTGCAGCCGCAGGACTACGCGTACTGGATCCCCAACTCGTTCACCCCGAACAATGACGGCATCAACGACGTGTGGCAGCCCTGGGGCAACGTGATCGACCTGGAGTCCTTCGACCTGAAGATCTTCGACCGCTGGGGCCAGCTCATGTTCCAGAGCAATGATCCCAACCTGCCCTGGGACGGCACCGGAGGCGGTGGCCAGATCGGCGTGGGGGTGTATGCCTACCGCGCGTTCGTGATCGAAGGCATCACCAAGGAACGCCACGAGCTGTTCGGCCACGTGACCGTGGTGCGCTGACCGTTCACGCTGTTCGCAGCGAGGCCCTCCCACCGGAGGGCTTCGCCGTTTTTGTCATGGTATGTTCAGCTTCTCAATCCCAAGTCTGAACAAAATGACCACCTTCGTGTTCCTCTTCCCGTACGACCAAACCCATCGTCATGCTCACAAGAACAACCCTGATCGGTGCCGCACTCGCGGCCGGGATCCCCGCAACGGCGCAGACCGCCCGCTTGCAGGTGATCCACAACAGCGCGGACGCAGCAGCGTCCGTGGTGGACGTGTATGTGAACGGCAGCCTCCTCATCGATGACTTCGCCTTCCGCACCGCGTGGGGCTATAATGATGTGCCTGCCGGCGTGGACCTGCAGGTGGGGATCGCCCCGGGCGGAAGCACCAGCGCTGCGGACACCATCCCCGGCCTGGGCGCCACCTACAACCTGCCCGATGGCGGCACCTTCGTGCTGGTGGCCAACGGCATCGTGAGCGGCTCGGGCTACAACCCGGCGCCGGCCTTCGACCTCTACGCCAATGGCGGTGAGGAGACCACCACCGCCGGCAATACGGGCGTGCTGGTGTTCCATGGGGCCACCGACGCCCCCGCCGTGGACGTGTTCGAGAGCGCTGTGCTCGGTGCCAACGCCGTGACCAACCTCGCCTACGGGGAGTTCGCGGGCTACCTGAACCTGCCCACCGACGATTATGTGCTGGAGGTGCGTGCCGCCGGCGATCCCAACACGCTGGTGGCCTACAGCGCTCCGCTGCAGACCCTGGGCCTCGACGGGCTCAGCCTGGCCGTGGTGGCCAGTGGTTTCCTCGACCCCGCGCAGAACAGCAACGGTCCGGCCTTCGGTCTGTTCGCTGCGCCGCCCTTCACCGGACCCCTCGTGGAACTGCCCGTGTACACCGCGCCCGCAGCTCGTTTGCAGGTGATCCACAACAGCGCTGACGCCGCAGCCGCCGTGGTGGACGTGTACGTGAACGGCGCCCTGCTGATCGATGACTTCACCTTCCGCACCGCCTGGGGGTACAACGATGTGCCCGCCGGCGTGGACCTGCAGGTCGGCATCGCCCCCGGCACCAGCACCAGCGCGGCGGACACCATCCCCGGCCTGGGCGCCACCTACAACCTGCCCGACGGCGGCACCTTCATCCTGGTGGCCAACGGCATCGTGAGCGGAACCGGGTACAACCCCGCGCCGGCCTTCGAGCTGTATGCCAATGGCGGCACCGAGACCAGCGCTCCGGGTACGGCGAACGTGCTCGTGTTCCATGGGGCCACCGACGCCCCCGCTGTGGACGTGTTCGAGAGCGCCGTGCTCGGCGCCAATGCCGTGAGCAACCTGGCCTACGGTGAGTTCGCCGGCTATCTGAACCTGCCCACGGACGACTATGTGCTCGAGGTGCGCGCCGCCGGCGACCCCAACACGCTGGTGGCCTACAGCGCTCCGCTGCAGACCCTGGGTCTCGATGGCCTCGGCCTTGCGGTGGTGGCCAGCGGTTTCCTGGATCCTTCGCAGAACAGCAACGGCCCCGGCTTCGGCCTTTGGGCGGCGCTGCCTTCCGGTGGTGCCCTGGTGGAACTGCCCGTCTTCACCGCTCCGACCGCTCGCCTGCAGGTGATCCACAACAGCGCTGACGCCGCCGCCGCCGTGGTGGACGTGTACGTGAACGGCGCCCTGCTGATCGACGACTTCGGCTTCCGCACCGCGTGGGGCTTCGAGGACGTGCCCGCCGGTGTGGCCCTGCAGGTGGGTGTCGCCCCCGGCACCAGCACCAGCGCGGCGGACACCATCCCCGGGCTCGGAGCCACCTTCGTGCTGGCCGACGGCGAGCGCTATGTGCTGATCGCCAACGGCATCGTGAGCGGAACGGGTTACAACCCCTCGCCGGCCTTCTCGCTGAACGCCTTCGCTCCCGCCCAGGAGACCGCCGCCACCACCGGCAACACGGACATCCTGGTGTTCCATGGCAGCACGGACGCCCCGGTGGTCGACGTGTACGAGAGCGCTGTGCTGGAGGCCACGGCCGTGAATGACCTGGCCTATGGTTCCTTCGCCGGCTATCTGGCGCTGCCCACCGCCGACTACACCATCCAGGTGCGCACCGCGGACAACAGCGCCATCGCCGCCGCGTTCAGTGCTCCGCTGCAGACCCTTTCCCTGCAGAACCTGGCCCTCACCGTGGTGGCCAGCGGCTTCCTCGACCCCGCGCAGAACAGCAACGGTCCGGCCTTCGGCCTCTGGGTGGCCCTGCCCACCGGTGGTGCCTTGGTGCAACTGCCCGCCGCGCCGATCCCGACCGCCCGTGTGCAGGTGATCCACAACAGCGCTGATGCCGCCGCCTCCACCGTGGATGTGTGGCTGAACGACAGCCCGCTGATCGACGACTTCGGCTTCCGCACCGCCAGCCCCTTCGTGGATGTGCAGGCCGGCGTGGACCTGAACGTGGGTGTGGCCCCGGCCAACAGCACCGATCCGGCCGATGCCATCGCCACCTTCAGCTACAACCTGGAGGAGGGCGGCACCTACATCCTGGTGGCCAACGGCATCGTGAGCGGCACGGGCTACGATCCCGCCACGCCCTTCAACATCTACGTGTACACCCCAGCCCGCGAGACGGCCACCTCGGGTGCAGGCAACACCGACATCCTGGTGTTCCACGGCAGCACGGACGCCCCCACGGTGAACGTGAACGAGACCGCCGTGCTCGGCGGTGCCACCCTCATCAACGGCCTGTCCTACGGTGAGTTCAGCAACTACCTGGAGCCGCCGACCAACGATTACGTGCTGGAGATCACCGCAGGGGGGACCCCGGTGGTGAGCTATCAGGCCCCGCTGGCCAGCCTTGGCCTGCAGGGTGATGCGATCACCGTGCTGGCCAGCGGCTTCCTGAACCCCGCGCAGAACAGCAACGGTCCGGCGTTCGGTCTCTGGGTGGCGCAGGCCACCGGTGGGGCGCTCGTCGAGCTGCCCATCTTCACGGGGGTGAACGAGAACGCAGGTGTCCTTGCCGGGACGATGCTGTGGCCGAACCCCGCCAACGACCTGCTGAACATCCAGGTGCCCGCCTTGGGCGACCGCAGCCTGGAGGCTGAACTGCTGGATGCCAGCGGCCGCATCGTCCGTGCCCTGGGCAACAGCGCCCTGGTGCGCGGCAACGACCGTGTGACGCTTGCAACCGGCGACCTGGCCGCGGGCACCTATGTGCTTCGTCTGCGCAGTCAGGACAACAGCGTGGCCCTGCCGGTGAGCATCGCCCGCTAAGCTCCACCACCTTGGAACGGGAAGCCCCTGCCGTCCGGCAGGGGCTTCCTCCTTCCCGGACCGAACCTCTTCGCCCCGGTGGTGTTGTTCAACATCCCGTCATGCTTGCTGAACAGTTAGTTTCGCCCGCGCCCATGTCCACCAGCCCGTATCAGTGGCGTTTCCAGATCCGCGACCTCGAGGAGTTCTCCGGTGTGAAGGCGCACACCATCCGCATCTGGGAGAAGCGCTACGGATTGCTCAGTCCCGACCGCACGGATACCAACATCCGCACCTACGGCCTGGAGGAGCTGAAGGCCCTGCTCAATGTCGCCTACCTGAACCAGCATGGCAGGAAGATCTCCAGCATCGCCAAGCTGAGCCTGGCAGAGCGCGAGCAATTGGTCCGTGAGATCAGTGCCGGCCAGAAGGATCTCGATGGCGCCTTGAACACGCTGAAGATGGCCATGCTCTCCTTCGACGAGGCTCTCTTCGAAGGGACCTGCGCGCGCTTCAGGGCCAAGGAAGGGTTCCGCGCGCTGGTGGAGAAACTCTTCCTTCCCCTGCTGGAGCACATCGGCATGCTGTGGCAGACCAACTCGATCTGCCCGAGCCACGAGCATTTCGTGAGCAATCTGGTGCGGCAGAAGCTCTGCGCCGAGGTGGACGCGATCCCGCCACCCGCCATCGGCCAGGGCCCCCTCACCGTGCTCTACCTGCCGGAAAGCGAGATCCACGAGCTGGGCCTGCTCTATGTGCTCTACCTGATGCGCGCATCCGGAAAGCCCACCGTCTACCTGGGGCAGAGCGTCCCGATGGACGACCTGGCCCAGCTGGCCGCACTGACCAGCGGTCCGCTGCGCTACATCAGTTTCATCACGGCCTTCCCCACGGCCGATCAGCTCCCGGTGTATGCCAAGGGGCTGACCACCCTGCTGCCCATGGACCGCGCCACCATCTGGTTCTGTGGTTCGCAGGTGGGGCGCGCCGGCGATGTCCAGTGGCCTTCCGGTGTTCATGCCTTCCGGCATGTCCGCGACCTCCTCGCCGAGCTGGACCGCATCACTGTCTGATCACGCGCGACCTTTGCGCGATGAGCGCCGCGCACGCCTGGGCCGTCACGTGCTTCCTCGGCTTGCTGTGCTGCGCGTGCGGTCCGGGATCACCGGAGGCTGACCGTGAGCCCCGGTCCACCGAACAGAGCGCCGGTCCGCTCGCGGAAGTGCCCTTCATGGACGGCACCAAGCATGGTGTGGCCCGCATCCGCGATGCCGAAGGCCGCGTGCGCAAGCGCGGCCGCTATGAGCACGATCGGAAGACCGGGCCGTGGACCGCGTTCGACCGTGCAGGGGATACCCTGGCGGTGGTGAACTACCGCGAAGGCCTGCTCGACGGAGAGAGCCGGGCCTATGGACCGGGCGGTGTCCTGCTCCGGCGGGTCACGTACCGGCGTGGTCGCATGCATGGCCCGTATGCCGATCACTTCCCGGACGGCGCGTTGCACGAACAGGTCAGCTACCGCAACGGGTTGCGCGAGGGTCCCTACCTGCGCTTCACCCGTACGGACACGTTGGACAATGGCCCGCGGCTGGAGGGCCAGTACCACCGGGGGAGACGCACCGGCATTTGGCGGCGCTATTACGGCAACGGCGTGCAGAGCGAAGAGGGTCCCCTGGTCGAGGATGTCCTCGACGGGCGCTGGACGTACTGGGACCGCCAGGGGCGGCCGAGGCTGGAGCGGGTGTACGTGCGTGGCGCCCTCGTCTCCGAGGGGCCTCCGCGCTAGGGTAGCACCTTCCCGGGGTTCAGGATCCCCTTGGGGTCGAACAGTCGTTTCAGCCCGCGCATCAGCTCCAGTTGCGCCGTGTTGAACGCGATGTCCATGTACGGTCGCTGCACGAGACCGATGCCATGTTCGCCGCTGAGCGTGCCACCCAACGAGACGGTGAGCTCGAAGATCTCCCGGATGGCCCCGGGCAGTTCGTGTTCCCAGAAGTCATCGCTGAGGTCCCCCTTGATGATGTTGACGTGCAGGTTGCCGTCGCCGGCATGCCCGTAGCACACGCTGCTGAACCCGTGGCGCGCACCGATCGCCTTGACGCCCGCCAGGAGCCGCGGCAGGGCGAAGCGCGGCACCACCGTGTCCTCCTCCTTGTACACGCTGTGCGCCTTCACGCTGACGGGGACGCTGCGGCGCATGTGCCACAGGGCGGCTTTTTCCGAGGGGCTCTCGGCGAACAACACCTCGCCGCATCCGTGCGCCTCCATCACGCCCAGGATGGTCTCGCAATCGCGCATCAAGGCCTCGCCGTGGTCACCGTCCACCTCGATGAGGAGGTAGGCGCCCGGTGTGGTCGATAGCTGTGCGGGAAGACCATCGGTGTGCCTCATCGTCCAGACGATGGCGTCGCGTTCGATGAACTCCATGGCGCTGGGCGTGACGCCGGCGCGGAAGGTGGCGCTGACCGCGGTGCATGCGTCCTCGGCGTTGTTGAACGGCACCAGCATCAGGCGGGTCTCGCGGGGCATCGGCACCAGCTTCAGCACCGCCTTGGTGATCACCGCCAGGGTGCCCTCGCTGCCCACGATGAGCCGGGTGAGGTCGTAGCCGGTGGCGTTCTTCAGCGTGTTGGCCCCGGTCCACATCACCGTGCCGTCGGCCAGCACCACCTCCAGGTTCAGCACGAAGTCGCGCGTGACGCCGTATTTCAAGGCCCTCGGTCCGCCGGCGTTCTCGGCGAGGTTGCCACCGATGGTGCAGCTGCCGCGGCTGCTGGGGTCGGGCGGGTAGTAGAGCCCCTTGGCGGCCACGGCCTCCTGCAGCACCTGCGTGATCACACCCGGCTCCACGACCACCTGCAGGTTGCCCTCGTCGATCGTCACGATGCGGTCCATCCGGTCCAGGGCCAGGCCCACGCCCCCCTGCACGCAGAGGGCGCCACCGCTCAACCCCGTTCGTCCCCCGATCGGGGTCACCGGCACGTCCAGGGCATGGCAGATGCGCAGCACCGCCGCCACCTCCTCGGTGGTCCGCGGTCGAACGACCACGTCCGGTGGATGCTTCAGGTCCTCGGTCTCATCGTGACCGTAGGCCTCGCGATGCTCCTCGTCCGTGAACACGGCATCGCTGGGAAGCACGTGACGGAGGGCATTGAGCAGGTCCTGGGCCATGGTCGGGAACGGTCTCGAAAGATCGGCTAACTTTCGTAGGCCACCGCGTGGTGCGATGGCTCGTCTAACGGAAAAGACCTTCGCCATGCGACAGTTCGCGTTCCTCGTGCCGGGCCTCATCGCCCTTCAGGTCTCCGCGCAGAACGTTGCCATAAACGCCAGCGGAGTGGCGCCGGATGCCAGCGCGTTGCTGGACCTCGATGCCGCGGCGCACCCCGCGAACGACAAGAAAGGGCTGCTCGTTCCCCGCATCGCGCTATCCGCGGCGAACGTGGCGGCTCCGGTGGTGGCGCCGGCGACCTCGCTCCTGGTGTACAATACGGCCACGGCCGGCGTCGTGCCCAACAACGTCACCCCGGGGTTCTACTACTGGGGCGGCGTCTCATGGATCCGCTTCGGCACCGGGACGACGGATTGGACGCTGACCGGGAACGCCGGCACCACCCCGGTCACCAATTTCCTCGGCACCACGGACAACCAGGACCTGGTGGTGCGCACCAACAACGTGGAACGCTTCCGCACCTTGGGAGCCACCGGCCGGATCGGATGGGGGACCACCACCCCGGTGGCGCCGATCGAGGTCAACAGTGGTGCGCTGGCCGATGCCATCTATGGTCACAGCAACAACGTGGGTGGATGGCTGGGCCGCGAAACGAACATCACGTTCGGGGTACCCCTGCAGACCGTGCAGGGAGCAGGCGTTTACGCCAACAACCCCAGCGCGGGCTACACGTCCATTTACTCCCAGTCCACGGGTGCGGCCACGGTGGCGGCCTCCATCAACTACAGCGATGTCTGGATCTCGTCCTACAACTATGTGCAGAACGCCAGCGGAGCGGTGAACCCCCCCGGGTCCTATTCGCAACTGAACGTGACCAACGCGGCGCTGGGCGGTGATCAGGTGGGGTTCCGCGCATTCAGCGGGCGGGGCGCCACGGCAGGCAATCCCGGGTTCACCATCGGATCCAGTTCCACGGCCGATGCACAGAACCAGGATGCCATCGGTGTGGAGGGCCAGTCGTTCACGAACAGCACCACCCGGGCGGGCGGCTACTTCGAGTCGTTCAACTACGCTGGTGTTTCGCAGGCCTTCGCCTGGGTGGGCACCACGGTGGGCGGGATCGCGCGCAAGATCACCGGCACGGCGGCCGTCAGCGAGATCATCCCCACATCGGCCCACGGCCGCATCATGCTCACCTGCCCGGAGTCGCCCGAGTACTGGTACCAGGACTACGGCACGGTGCAGCTCGTGAACGGCCACGCGCACGTGGACCTGGACCCGATCCTGGCCGACATCATCATGGTGACCCCGGAGTATCCGGTCCGTGTGTTCTGCACGCCCGTGGACATGCCGGATTTCAATGGCGTGGCCCAGATGAACCGCACGGCCACGGGCTTCGACCTCGTGGAGCTGAACGGCGGTACGCACAGCGGCACGCTGGACTACCAGATCGTGGTGAAGCCGAAGACCGGGTTCGGAGAAGGCCGCTTCCCCCAGGCGCCCGGCCCGGCCTGGCTGAAGAAGGAGCACGAGCCGGAACAGGCCCGCGCCGCCAACCGACCCGACCCTTCGGGCATCTTCTACTGGCCGAGCGACCATGAGGTCTACGGCTACGATGTGGCCAAGGTGACCCCGGTGGGTTCGCGCGTACCGGCAGGCCGGTACGCGGGCAAGTTCAAGGTGGCGGAAGGGGTGTTCATGGACCACATCCCTGCGCAGCGCCCCGGCCAATGACCACCGCTGGGCGCGATCCCGTTCCTTCGCATCGATGATCGCGCACGACCCGCGTGACTGGTTCAGGCCGGTCTTCCACTTCCACCGCAGCGACACCTTCCGCAAGCTGCTGCCCCTGATCCTGCTCATCGGCGGCATCACGGCAGGCGTGGCGTGGCTGGAGAACTCGTGGCTGCACCTGGCGCAGGACCATCGTGTGAAGAACATCACCCTGATGCACAGCCTGCTGGGCTTCGCCATCAGCATGCTGCTGGTGTTCCGCACCAACACCGCGTACGACCGGTGGTGGGAAGGGCGCAAGCTGTGGGGTTCGCTGGTGAACGTGAGCCGCAACCTGGCCGTGAAGGTGGGTGCGTGGCTGCGACCGGAGGACCACGAGGATCGTGCGCACTACGCCCGCCTCATCGGTCGCTTCGCGGCGGAACTGGGCCGCCACCTGCTGCGGGAGGAAACACGTCTGGACCTCGACGAGGAACCCCATCCCGAGCTCCGGATCGACCGTCGTCGGCATGTGCCCGCCCAGATGGTGGCCCTGATGCATGCGCGCGCGGCCCGCCTTCTGCGCGAGGGCCGGCTCTCCCAGGAACAGCTCATCGTGCTGTCCACGGACATCAACGCCTTCCTCGACATCTGCGGGGCCTGCGAGCGCATCAAGAACACGCCGATCCCCTTCTCCTACAGCACCTTCATCAAGAAGTTCATCGTCGTGTACACCGTCACCCTGCCGTTCGGCTTCGCCCTGGTGATGGGCTGGATGGCGGTGCCCGTGGTGATGTTCATCTTCTACGTGCTGGCCAGCTTGGAGCTGATCGCCGAGGAGATCGAGGATCCCTTCGGAAGGGATTCCAACGACCTGCCCATGGATCGCCTGGCCGATACCATCACCGGGAACGTGAACGAGATCCTGTCCTGAGGATGGAGGAGCGAAGCCCTTTGCAGAACCGCCTGGAGCGCATCGTGTTCGGTACGGACAGCCGTGCCGGGCGGTTGTTCGATGTGTTGCTGTTGTGGACCATCCTGTTGAGCGCTGCCTTGGTGCTGCTGGAGAGTGTGCACGAGGTGCATGTGCGGTACGGTCGCTGGCTCCTGGCGGCCGAATGGACCGTCACCATCCTGTTCACCATCGAGTACGCCGTACGGGTCTGGGTAAGCCGCGACCGCCGGCGCTACGTGCTGGGCTTTTACGGTCTTGTGGACCTGCTGGCCGCGCTGCCGACGTACCTGAGCCTCTTCGTGCCGGGCACCCAGGCGCTGAGCATCATCCGGGCCATCCGCCTCACGCGCGTGTTCCGCATCCTGCGCCTCACCACCTACACACGCGAGGCCTCGCATCTGCTGCTGGCCCTGTATGCGAGCCGTCACCGGATCATCGTGTTCTCGTTCGCCGTGCTGGCGCTGGTCACCGTGTTCGGCACCGTGATGTATCTCGTGGAGGGGCCCGCGCATGGGTTCACCAGCATCCCGCGGAGCATCTACTGGGCCATCGTCACGCTCACCACGGTGGGTTATGGCGACATCGCCCCGCGCACGGCGTTCGGCCAGGCCCTGGCCTCTGCGATCATGATCCTTGGCTATGCGATCATCGCCATCCCCACCGGCATCGTCAGCGCGGAGATCGCCCGGCAGGAACGCCATCGCCGTGTGCTGAGCTGCCCGACATGCGGTGCGGTTGAGGTGCCGGAAACCTCGCGCTTCTGTCCGCAGTGCGGCGCACCGCTGGAGGCCGCCTGACTCACTCCCGCACCATCATCGGGTAGCGGACGATCACGGGCGTGCGTCCCTTGCCCTCGCTGCTGAGCACAAGTTCGCCATCGGGCAGAAAGGTGATGCCCTCCGGCTTGGGCAGAACGTCCGCGTCCAATATGGCAAGGTCCATAAGGCGGCCTTTCCGGTCCACCACGGTCAGCGTGCGATCGACGGCACTGAGCAGGTAGAAGTGTCCGTTCCGGGGATGGGCCGCCACCGAGGAGAAACGCAGCTTGAGCGCAGGCACTGTACGCCCCTGGTCCGTGACCCGCTCGGGGATGGTGATGCCAAGGTCCCTGGCCTGGCGGTGCAACGCTTCCACGGAAAGCTCCACCATCGGCACGCAGCGGTGCAAGGGGTCGTCGGGGTCGAAGGCATGCACCACGCGGACATCCCGGACCTCGGGCCCGCCCTTGGTGATGTCCTTCGGGGCCACGAGCACCATGCCGGTGCTGTCATCGAAACCGAGGCCTTCGATGTTGCGGTGCGGGAGGTCCAGCCGGAAGGTATCGACGCTGGTCCAACGTCCGCCCAGCAGGCGCAACCGGTGGATGAGCCCATCGCTGCGCAAGGCGAGGAAACTGTCGTGCACACGCGTGAGGCCTTCCATGTCGCCGGGGCCCCCGAACGCCTCGGTCCGCAGCACGCGACCCTCCTTCAGGCCGATGAAATACAAGGTCGCCGCCTCATCCTGCACACAGGCCACGGTGCCCTGATCCACATCCGTCAGTGCGCTCACCTCCATCAGCTGCTCGGGCAGGGTGATCACCTGGGCCGGGTGGCGCAGGTCATAGGGCAGCGATGTCACGGCCCGCTGCGCCTGCAAGGCGGAGGCAAGGAGCGTGGCCGGAAGGAGCAGGGCGAAGCGCATGCGCGAAGATCGCTCGCTCCGTGCGGTTTGCACCATGCGGTCCGTTCCACTTCCTTCGCCACGCCGCATGAAGCACATCTTCCCGGGTCGTTCCCTCTTGTTGGTGGTGGTGGCCGCCCTGGGCTATTTCGTGGACATCTACGATCTGGTGCTCTTCAACGTGGTGAAGCGCGAGAGCCTGGAGTTCATCCTCGGTGCCGGGCATCCGCGCATCAAGGACGTGGGCATCGACCTGTTCAACTGGCAGATGCTGGGCATGCTGATGGGCGGCATCCTGTGGGGCGTGTGGGGCGACCGCAAGGGACGGATCACGGTTCTCTTCGGCAGCATCCTGTTGTACAGCGCGGCGAACATCGCCAATGCCTTCACCTACGACCTCACCGTGTACGCCATCGTGCGCTTCATCGCCGGTGTCGGGCTGGCCGGGGAATTGGGCGCCGGCATCACCCTGATCACCGAGACGCTGCCGCGTGACAAACGCGGCTATGGCACGCTCATCGTGGTGACCTTCGGAGCACTGGGGGCCGTGTTCGCTGCGGAGGTGGCCGACCAAGGCGCCTGGTTCGGCCGCATCTGGTGGTCCCTGACCGGCCGTGAGCTGATGAGCTGGCAGATCACCTACCTCGTGGGCGGCCTGATGGGCTTGGTGCTGCTGGTGATGCGCGTGGGCACCTTCGAGAGCGGCCTTTTTCAGGAGGTGCGCGGAAGGGCGGTGCGGAAGGGCGACCTGCGCTTGTTGTTCAACGACCGCAGCCGCTTTCTGCGCTACATCAGTTGCATCCTCATCGGCGTGCCCGTGTGGTACGTGATCGGGGTGCTCGTGAGCCTGAGCCAGGACGTGTTCGTTCCTGAGCTCGGCATCGACACCAGTGCCCTGGACGCCGAGGGGTTGAAGCGCATCAACGGAGAGGCCATCAAGTACGCGTACATCGGCCTCAGCGTCGGCGACCTGTTGAGCGGTCTCCTGAGCCAGCTGTTGCGGAGCCGGCGCAAAGTGATCCTCCTCTACCTGACCGCCAACCTGGTGCTGACCCTGGTCTTCCTCTTCGGCATGCGCGGTTCGACCATTGCCGCCTACAACTGGATGTGCCTGGCCCTGGGCACCGCCACCGGCTATTGGGTCATCTTCGTCACCGTGGCCGGTGAGCAGTTCGGCACCAACATCCGCAGCACGGTGGCCACCACCACGCCGAACTTCGTGCGTGGCGCCGTGCTGCCGGTCACCAACGCCTTCAAGTACCTGGCGCTGCCGCTGGGCAACGTCACCGGCGCGCTGGTGGTGGGCCTGGTGTGCATCGGTGCGGCCTTCTGGGCCACGTTCCGTGTGCGAGAGACCTTCCACACGGACATGGATTTCGTGGAGGAATAGCGCTAACCGCGACCGGAGTCGATCGCGCGGCGCACGCTGCCGTGCTGCTTGAGCAGGGCGTTGGCCTCATCATAGCCGATGTCCAGGCCTTCCATCACCATGCGCGTGCCACGGTCGATGAGCTTCACGTTGCTGAGCTGCATGTCCACCATGCGGTTGCCCTTCACCCGTCCAAGGCGGATCATGACGGCGGTGCTGATCATGTTCAGGACGAGCTTCTGCGCGGTGCCGCTCTTCATCCGGGTGCTGCCCGTGACGAACTCGGGCCCCACCACCACCACGATCGGGTGGTCGCTGACCGTGGTGACCGGGGCGCCCGGGTTGCAGGTGATGCATGCGGTGAGGATGCCGTGCCGCCGACAGGTCTCCAAGGCGCCCACCACATAGGGCGTGCCTCCGCTGGCCGCGATGCCCACCACCGTGTCATCCGCACCGATGGCGTGCTCCCCGAGGTCCTTCCAGCCCTGTTCACGATCGTCCTCGGCGAACTCCACCGCCTTGCGGATCGCGCGGTCACCCCCTGCGATAAGGCCCACGACCAGGCCATGCGGGACCCCGAAGGTGGGTGGGCATTCGCTGGCGTCCACGATGCCGAGCCGTCCGCTGGTGCCCGCGCCAAGGTAGAAGAGGCGCCCCCCACGCCGCATGCGTTCGGCAATGGCCTCCACCAGCTTCGCGATCTCCGGCAGCACACGTCCCACGGCCTCGGGCACGCCGCGGTCCTCCGTGTTGATGTGGCCGAGCAGCTCGGTGGTGCTCATGCGCTCGAGGTCGTTGTACGGCGAGGGGCTTTCGGTGATCTTCTCCATGGCGTCGGCAAAGGTGGGGGATGAGGTCGGACCTGGTCGGGCGCACGTGCAGGAACGAAGAAGGGCCGCCCCGGAGGACGGCCCTTTTCGAAAGGGAGGGATGTTGGATCAGTTGAACGCGACGCGGCGCACGGCACGACCTTCCGCGAACTCGAGGGTGAGGAAGTACGCCCCTCCGTCCAGTTCGCCGCGCTGAAGGATGATGACATCGGCGTTCACCGTGCTGTTGCGGACCAGGCGACCATCCGGTGTGTGCAGGGTATAGCTCAACACCTTGCCCGCAGGGCTGCTGATGCGCACCGCATCGATGGCCGGGTTGGGGGCGATCACGAGAGCAGCTGCCGCAGCAGGTTCGGCGATGCCGACCGGCTGTCCCACGCAGTCGCAATTGGCGGTCCAAGCGTCGTTGATGGTGTTCGCGTCGCCGTCGTCGCAGGGCTGACCCGGCTGGTCGGGGCCGTCGATCACGCCCAGGCAATCAGGCGTGCCCAGCGCGCAGGGGCCGAGCTGCAGGGCGCAGACGATGCGCGGGT
Source organism: Flavobacteriales bacterium (assembly GCA_020847755.1). Classification (GTDB taxonomy): domain Bacteria; phylum Bacteroidota; class Bacteroidia; order Flavobacteriales_F; family PHOS-HE28; genus PHOS-HE28. The sequence goes on from JADLBK010000180.1 coordinate 17,602, forward strand.
TCATGTAGCCCATCACCGTGTCCAGGTAAGCGCGACCCTTGGCCCCGCTCATGTCGGGGTTGCTGGCGAGGCTGGCCTGGTGGGTGGTGATGCCCAGTCCCGGGATCACCGTGGTGGCTGCCGGGCTGTTGGGGTCCCACCACTGCCAGGGGCTCGCTTCGTCGCTGGCCGGTGGGGTCCAACGCGGGCGCACCACAGGGAAGAGCCCTTCCGCGCCGGAGGCGATGGTGACCCCGTCGATCGTCTGGCCATAGAGCGATCGCGCACGGGCCGTGAACGGATCGTTGGTCAGGTTGGCGAAGCTGGTCTGGTTGCCCAAGCCGTTCACCCAGGGGATGAAGTAGTTGCTGCCGGGCACGTCCACGACCGGTCCGCCGGTGGTCGGCACGATCACGATGCCGTACGTGAAGGGTGCGAACGGGTCGAACACGGTGTGGAAGGCCACCATCGGCGCATCACCGGCCTCAGCCCAGGTGGTGTCGGCGAGCGCTCCGCCCATGTTCACGCAGAAGTGCGTCTCATGATCGAAGCCGTTCGACCGATAGAGCGTGAGCTGACCGTTCAGGCCGGCCAGGTTGCCGACCGCATTGGTGTCGACATAGCTGACGTTCGGGTTGAAGGGGTCGGGCCGGAACTTCTCCACGAAGAGCTCGCTGCCCTTGTCCAGCGTGGTGTGCGCCAGGGCGATGTAGCCACCGGTGCCTTCACCGAGCACGATGATCTTGTCCGGGTCGATGCCGTAGGTGTTGGCCGCGGCCGCTTCTTCCTTGTGCGTGCGCACGCACTGGCGCACGTCGTGGATCGCCCGGTAGATGGCGTTGAGCAACTGCCCGCGACGCTCCTCCTCGGTGGCGGCCAGGGGGTTCCAGCCCAGCCGATAGCTCATGCTCACCGCCACATAGCCGCGGCGCGCCATGCGCTTGCACACCTCCACAGCGCAGCTGTCCGTGCGCGTACCCACCGGGCTGCCGTTCTGCGGGGGAGGCAGCGCGTTGCCGGTGTGGATGTACAGCACCATCGGCCGCTCGGTGACGGCATCCACGTTCTGATCGGGTTCGTAGATGTCCATCCGCAGCTCGCGCACCTTCACGGCCGTGCTACCGTCCGTGGGGTCGAAGAAGGGAGCCGGGATGGGCTGCTGGGTGCTCACCAGTGTCTGCAGTTGGGTGACCTCTGCGGGCACGTTGGGGCTGGCCAGGTTGCTGGTGAGGAAGTCGATGTTGGTACCGAAGGGCACGTTCGGTGTGATGACCACCTGTCCGTCGGTGAACACCTCGTCGATGTAGCGCTGCTGGGCCACTGCCAACGCGGGCAGTGCGAGCAGAAGCAAGGGTAGGGCTCGTTTCATGGATCCTGGGTTTGATCAGGTTCCGAAGATAGGGATGGACCTGTGTAGCTCCGGAGGATGGGAGCGGATGTATGTATGGCCATACATACGTCGAGTGGGCAACCGCAACAACCCGCGCCCTCGTTCGGAGCTTGCAGCTGTTCGAATGAGATCTCACCACCTCCCCGCCGGCGCATTGCTATTCTGCGTGTGGACGCGCCTGGGCCGGCGTCGGGCCCATGGTGGCTCGTAGCGCTTCAGCCGGTGAAGGACCGTTCATGACATATGTATGGCCATACATACGTTGACGGATGACCTGGAACCGGCTGACCCAGGTCGGAACCCCGCTATTCGTGGGGATTGGTGCGTGTCAGGCCTGCGCGACGACGGTTGTCGAACATATGTATGGCCATACATATGTCCAGGGCTCCAGAGCAGCCTATCCGACAATATGCGCTCCATTGCACGCGGCTTTCAGTGGTTCGAGCAGCCTTGATGCACTGGGCCGCGAAGTATGTATGGCCATACAACTGTTCGGGAGCGGCCCGAAGCCCCCCGACCCCTTCACCGCCGGTCCAGCTCGTAGATCAGCTGCACGTACCCCAACCGGCCCACCGCCGGTCCACCGTAGACCAGGTACACATCGTTGGTCCACATCCGTTCCAGTCGCTCGTCATCCGGAACGCGCTCGTCGAACAAGGGCACGACCCCGAAGAGGTTGCTGCAGCCCACCTTCACGGTCAGTCCCGGCTTCGGAAACTTCACGTTCACCTGCGCGTCCACCATGTCGTAGCTCGGTATGGCGCCGGTGAACTGGGGTGAGCCTTCGAAGGTGAAGCCTTCCACGAATTTGTAGTTGATGCCGAAGCCCAGGTCACGCCGGTCCGTCCACGGGATCCGCAGGTCATGACCCGTGAAGCCCACGTTGAACTTGTTCAGCGGGGTGTTGAAGGCCGGGATGATCGGATCGTCCTCCCCGGCGATCAAGCGGTTGTAGCTGTAGTTCACACTGTAGGTCATCCGCTTGCGGTAGTAGTTCACCCCGAGGTTGCCGCCCAGTGTGCGCACCGTGCTGTTGCTGTTCGCCGCCACGCGGTACACCTGGAGCTCCAGCGGAAAGCCGGTCACCTGATCGAAGCTCCCATCGATGCCGATGAGGTAGCCGATGAAGTCCGTGTACCAGCTCGTGTAGCCGCTCGCGTCCACGTAGAACTTCTCGTTCAGGGTGCCCCGGTAGCCGGCCTCCACGGTGAGCACCTTTTCCGGCCTGATGCGGTCCACGTTGAAGTACTCCAGCTTGGACAGGCCCTCCAGCAGGGTCGGTGAGCTGCGGTAGTCGTTGAAGCTCTCGATCGTGATCAGGCTGTCGCGCCCTTCCTCGAACTGGCCGTCGATGTTGCCCAGCAGGATGGCTCTTCCCACATTGTAATAGAGGTACTGGTCGGCCAGCGTCGGATTGCGCACGCCGCGGCTCACGCTCACCCGGAGCACATGGTCGGCGTTCGGCGTGTACACCGCGCTCAGCGCAGGCGAGACCTGGGGCTCGAAGTTCTGGTTCTTGTCCACCCGCACCGTCAGGGCCAGCCGCAGCTTGTCCTGCATGAGCTTCTTCTCCAGGCCCGCGTAGCCGCCCGCTTCCCAGTTGGTGATCACGATGTCCGCCGTGTCCTTGAAGATGGTGCCCGCACTGTTGGGCCGGTACAACCGTCCGTTGCCCCCCACGGTGATCTCCGCGAACCGCGGCTTGAAGCGGTATTCCCCCATGGCGTGGTACAGCGCCGACCGGTCGAAGAAGAGCGAGCCCCCTTCGGTGAAGCGCCGCGAGCGGATCTCGTCCAGCTTGTCGTTGAAGCGGTCGGTGCCCACCAGGTATGCCGGGTCCAGCTCGGTGTTGTCCGTGCGGTCGATGCTGTCGGCGACCAGCTGATGGTAGCCGCTGAACAGCGCGGTATTGTCGGCAACGAACTGCGTGAGGTAGTCGTCATAGGCCTCCTGTGTGGTGATGCCTTGCGCGATGGCCTCGCTCGGCGTGAGGTAGCCGGGTTGCGTGGCGTTCAGCAGCGGCTTGATCCAGGTCTCCCATAGCGTGAAGTAGCGGATGTTCCACTCGGTGGTGACCCCGCTCGCCTCCTGCAGGCGAAGACCGGTGGTGTAGATGTCGTAGGTGTCCCCGGCATCCTCATGCGTCACATAGCTCCGGAAGAACCAGCGTCCTTCCTGGCGGAGCTCGAGGCGGTGCTGGAAGAACTGCACACCTTCCAGACGGTACCGGTTGTCGCCCTGATACACCGTGCTCCCGCGGCTGTAGTTGGTCGCGACCTGCACTTCCACGCTGTCGGTGATCCGGTAATGCAGGCTCAGACCCGCCTTCAGGTTGTTGGTGCCATAGTCCACCAGGTCCGTTTCGCGATAGCCGGGACGCAGGAAGAGCCCGAGGCCCGGGTACTGCCGTCGACTGAAGAGGGATACGCTGAAGTCGTTGTTCGCCGTCACCCACTCATCGCCGTAGCTGTTCACCGCGTCGTAGCGACCCGGGTTGTCCGCTCCCGTCGGGCTGTTGCTGGTGGGGTCGTGGTTCTCGGCGTACCAGTCCTCCGCGCGCATGGCGAACAGGTTCAGCTTGTACGCGAAGCGTTCGCGGCCTTCCTTGTTCTTGAACACCTGGGCCCAGCGCACGGCCCCTTCCAGCAGGTCGCGTTCCCCGGCCTTTGCGCTCACGCTCAGTCCCGGAAAGGCCCACGGGCTCTTCGTGGTCATGTTGATCACCCCGTTGAAGGCGCCCGGACCGTAGAACGCGCTGCTCGCCCCCGCGATCGCGTCCACCTTCATCACGTCCAGGTCACTTGCCCCCAGGAAGTTGCCCAGGCTGAAGTTGAGGCCCGGGCTCTGGTTGTCCACGCCGTCGATCAGCTGCAGGCTGCGCACCGGGCTGGTGCTGTTGAAGCCGCGCGTGTTGATCACCTTGAAGCCGAAGCTCGCGGCCGTCATGTCCACGCCTTTCAACGTGCCCAGGCTCTCGTAGAAGTCGCCGCTCGGTGCCTCCCGGATGGCGATGATGTCCATGCTCTCCACCGTGAGCGGGGCCTGCTTCTGCTTCTCGCTGATCCTGCTGCCCACCACCTCGGCCTCCTGCAACAGCACCTGGTCCGCGCTCAACTTGAACTTCAGCTCCTGGTCGGGGCTCTTCACCTCCACCTCCAGGTCGGTGAAGCCCACGTAGCTGATCACCAGCACGTATGGCGGCAGCTCGTTCACCGGCAGCTCGAACCGGCCGTCGAGGTCCGTCTGCGTCACCGCCTTCGTGCCCTTCAGCGCCACGGTGGCACCGATGAGCGTTTCACCGCTGCCGGCGTCGCTCACCACACCGCGCAGCTTGTACTGCTGGGCCAGCGTGGTCAACGGAAGCAGCAACGCCAGTAACAGGATCGGGCGGACCAGCGGCGCGTTCGCGCGCGGCGGGGGCAACGGTCTGTGTTCCGTTGACCGGTCGAAGCGGTGTCGGGGGAGGCGCATCGGTCGGGATGCGCACAAGATAGCAGGCGCTTCCGGTCACTGTCACGCGGCCCGGACCATGAACCGGTGAGGCCGCCTGAGCGTTCCTTCACACCTTCGCGACGACCATGCGCCGACTTACACTCCTGCTGGCCGCGTCCGCGGTCCATACGCTTTGCTCCGGTCAGCTCCGGCCGGGATTCGACAAGGCCGAATACACCGAGCTGCTCCGCGTCTTCGCCGCGCAGGCCGATACCACGATGGAGGGCTTCAACCTACCGAGGCCCGAGCGCTTCGCCCTGGCCTGGAAGAGCCCGGTGGTGGGGCTGCAGAACCGCTGGGACCTGTACACCGACGGCGCCGGCACCGCAGCGATCGTGGTGCGCGGCACCACCGCCCAGCTGGCCAGTTGGTTGGAGAACTTCCACGCGGTCCTCGTGCCCGCCGAGGGCGAACTGGACCTGGATGGCGGTGAGCCCTTCCGATACACCCTGAGCGACGACCCCGCTGCACGCGTACACCTGGGCTGGCTCATCGGCCTGGGCCATCTGCAGCGCAGCATCCTGCCGGCCATCGACTCGCTGGTCTCCGCAGGCACGCGCCAGCTCATCCTGTGCGGCCACAGCCAGGGCGGGGCCATCACCTACCTGCTCACCGCGCATCTGTGGCACCTGCGCGCCATCGGCCGCCTGCCCGCCGATCTGGTGATGAAGACCTACTGCAGCGCGGCCCCCAAACCCGGCAACCTGCCCTTCGCCTACGGATACGAGGCCGCCCAACGCGAAGGCTGGGCCATGAACGTGGTGAACAGCGCCGATTGGGTGCCCGAGGTGCCTGTCACCGTACAGACGGTGGACGACTTCAATCCGGTGAACCCCTTCCGCAACGCGCGCAAGGCCATCCGTTCGCTGCCCTTCCCGCAGGACCTCGGCCTGCGCATCCTCTTCAACCGGCTCGACCGGCCCACGCGGAAAGCGCGCCGCAGCTACCACCGCGTGCTGGGCCGCACCATCGGCCGCCTGGCCGCGAAGAACCTGCCCGGCTACACGGCCCCCGAACTGCCGGAAGGCACGCACTTCGTGCGCACGGGCCCCTTTGTGGTGCTGCGGCCCGATGCCGCCTACCGGGCGCGCTTCGTGGACGATCCGAAGAAGGTGTTCATGCACCACCTCATGGAGCCCTACTACGACCTGATGTTGCGCTTCCCCGATCGGGTGCGCATGCCCTGAGGCTGATGGCCCGGGCGAGGCCACGACCTGCGTAGCTTGCGCCCATGGCCATCGCGCTCACCTTCCACGGCGCCGCCGGAACCGTCACCGGCAGCAAGCACCTGCTCGAGGTGCAGCATCGCGATGGCGCCGTCCACCGCGTGCTTCTCGACTGCGGCATGTTCCAGGGCGAGGCGGTCGGCCGGTCGAAAGGGGATCCCAACCGCCACTTCGGTTTCGATCCCGGCAGCGTGGACGCCGTGGTGCTGAGCCACGCCCACATCGACCACAGCGGCCTGCTTCCGCGCCTGGTGGCCGAAGGTTTCGACGGTCCCATCCACAGCACCCCGGCCACGCGCGACCTCTGCGCCATCATGCTGGAGGACAGTGCGCGCATCCAGGAGGCCGACCATGCCTACGACCTCAAGCGCGCCAAACGCCAGGGACGTGCGCTCGACGAGCCGGGCCCGTTGTACACCGTGGACGAAGTGCCCCTGGCGATGCAACGCTTCGAGGCACACGACCTGAACAGTGCGTTCACCGTGGCACCGGGCATCACCTGCACCTTCACCGAGGCGGGCCATATCCTCGGCAGCGCCGCGGTGCACCTCACCATCGACGATGGCGAACGGGTCCTGCGCCTCACGTTCACCGGTGATGTGGGCCGCTACGTCGATCGGCTGCTGCCTGAGCCCGCCCCGTTCCCGCAGGCCGATGTCATCGTGTGCGAGAGCACCTACGGCGACCGCGACCACCCCGGCATCGCGGAGGCCGAAGAGGAGCTGCTGCGGCATGTCACCGAGGCCTGCGTGGAGCGCCGCGGCAAGCTGCTCATTCCCGCCTTCAGCATCGGCAAGACGCAGGAGATCCTGTACACGCTCAACAGCCTCAGCAACCAGGGCCGCCTGCCCCGCATCCCCGTCTTCGTGGACAGCCCGCTGGCGATCAGCGCCACCGGGATCGTGCGTCAGCACAGCGCTTGCTTCCGACCGGAGGTGCGGGCCGAACTGGAGCACGATGCCGACCTGTTCAGCTTCCCCGGGGTGGAGTTCGTGCGCAACCCCGAGCGCAGCAAGCAGCTCAACGCCCGGCAGGAGCCCTGCATCGTCATCGCGGCCAGCGGCATGATGGAGGCCGGACGCATCCGCCACCACCTGCGCCACAGTCTGCCCAACCCGCGCAACACCGTGCTTGCCGTCGGCTTCTGCGCCCCCGGCACGCTGGGCCACGACATCCTCAGCGGCCACCAGGTGGTGCACATCTTCGGTGAACCCGTTCCCGTGAAGGCCGCCGTGCTGCGCATGGAGTTCTACAGTGCGCATGCGGACCGTGGCGAGCTGGTGCGCTACCTCGGCTGCCAGGACCCTGCCCGCGTGCGCCAGCTCTTCCTGGTGCACGGCATCACCGCCAGCTTGAACGGCCTGCAGGAACGGCTCGCCGCCGCAGGCCACCACAACATCGCCATCCCTCACAAGGGCCAGCGCTTCGTGCTCTGAGCTCAGCGGCCGCTGCGGCCCAGCACGATGCCCGCCGTGGCATACCACGTCAGGTTCCGCGGGTCGTCGTACACGGTGTTCAGCGCCTCCTCATCAAGCACCTGGCTCAGGCCCGCGCTCACTCCGGCTTCCACCGTGATGAACCAGATGTCGAGGCCGACACCGGCATCGAGGTTGAAGGAACCGGCCGTCAGGTCATCCCGGTTCCACGCGATATCCTCGTTGCTGTTGTCCACGCTCAGCAAGAGGTCGTAGCTGGGCCCCAGGTTCAGCCGCAGTTTGAAGCCGTCCTTGTGCACCAGGTTGAAGCCCACGAGCGCCTTGGCCTTCAATACGGTGCGCACCAGGTCGTTCTCCACCAGGAAGGTGTCCAGCAGCAGAGGTACCTGCATCTGCACCACCGTCGCCTGTCGGCCGAGATGAAGCCCCGGCTGGAGGTACACGCGTCTTCCGAGCCGGACGTCCACCCCCGCCTGCCAGCCCATGTTGCCCCGGAAATCGCCGTTGTCGGGATCGCCCTGGAGGGTCTGCATCAGCAGGCCCACCTGCGGGTTCACCTGCACTTGGCCATGGGCGGTCCCCACCCCGACGAACAGGACGAGGGCCAGGGGAAGAAGGTGGCGGGTCAGGCGCATGGCATCTGTACTGTGCCGTGAAGCTACGACCAGGGCGACCGCGTGCGACCTTTGCCCCATGCCCGCCGTCACCGTCCGCGACCTGCGCCGCCGCCGCACCACCGTGGCCACGGTCGTGTTCCTGTCGGTGGCCCTCGGCATCCTGTGGTGGGGCCAGGTGATGGGCGACCTCGATGGCACCATCGCGCTGGGCATGATCGGTGCCTGCGCCACGGTCTACATCGGCCTCCTGAACTACTGGCTTCAACGGGACAAGGTCATGCAGGACCTGTTCACGGCCTTCAACGCGCGCTACGATCGGTTGAACGGTGACCTGCTCGCCATCCAGAAGGGCGTGTACATGGACGGCGACCCCGATCGCGTGATCCTGGACTACCTGAACCTGTGTGCAGAGGAGTACTTCTGGTACACCAGGGGCCGCATCGACACCGCCATCTGGCTGGCCTGGCGCAACGGCATGGAGAACTGGCTGCAGGTGCCCGCCGTGCGGGATGTGGCGCGGCGTGAAGCCGCCCAGCGCGACAGCTACTACGGTCTGTTCGACACCGTGCCGGTGGACTGATCAGGCCTTGAAGCGCAGCACCTCCCGCACCTGCGCCGGCAGGGGGGGCAGCTTGCGCCGCTCGAAGAGGAAGCTGCTCAGGTCCGCCACTTCGCTGAAGATGTAGTGGCTGTCCATGGCGCCGCGCAGGTACGCCTTGCCCGTGCTGCCGCCCGTGCCCACCCGCAGGCCGATCATCCGGTGCACCATGTTCAGGTGACGCCCTCTCCACGCCGCCATCGCCTCGTCGATGTCCAACAGCGCCTCCAGGAAGCGGAACGGCTGCTGGAAGATGGGCTCGTCGCGGTACAGCATGATGAAGAGCGCGCTGCGGCAGGCCTTGGGGCTCAGCTTCCGCTCGGCCGATCCCTCCACGAAGATCTTCCGCCACAAGGCCGCGTTGCCCTCCTCGCCCTGCACCAGGCTCGCGTCGTAGATCCGCTCCAGCTGGTCGAAGAACCCGGCCCCGCCCTGGGGCCAGTACCGCTCTTCCAGGAAAGGCATGCGCTCCAGCCACGCGTTCACCAGCTCCAGCAGCGTGGGCAGCTGCTCCAGCGCCTCGATCTCCGCCTTGTGCTCGGCCTTCAGCTGGCTGGTGTAGTACTGCTTTCCGAACCGCGCCTCCATGCGCAGTCCGAGCCGCGCCTCCAGCACCTTGAACTGCATGCTCTGGAACCCGCTCGCCGGACGCAGCATGTCGCGGAAGTCCAGAAAGTCCAGTGGCGTCATCGTCTCCATGATGTCCATCTGGTGCACCAGCACGTCCAGGATCGTCTTCACCCGCTGAAGGCGATGCACCGCGATGTTCAGCTCGCCACCGTTGTCGTCCACGTGGCGGTCCGCGAACAGGCCGATCACACTGCCCACCTCGTGCAGCACCTGCTTGAACCACAGCTCGTAGGCCTGATGGATCACGATGAAGAGCATCTCATCGTGGGCATGCTGGCCGCGCTTGTCGCTCTCCAGGGCCTGCGCGCCGAGGATCTTCTCGAGTTGGAGGTAGTCGGGGTAGTAGACGTTGGACATGGACCGTTGTGCCCATGGAGGCATGTGCTCCTGTGCACATGGACCGGGGATGGCGAATGTAGGCGGCTCCGTTCGTGACGGGCTAACTTTGATCAGCCATGCGTGTACCGTGCCTCTTGCTCGTTCTGTGTGGCCCCCCTGTCCTGGTGGCGCAGGAGGGTGCCACACCCGTGCGTTCCGATGCGGATGCCGGACAGGCGCTGTTCGAGCGGGGGTTCCGGAAGGACGGTCCGGGCACGACCCCGGTCGAGGTGATGCCGGCCTTTCCGGGTGGCGAGGCGGAGCTGTACCGAAGGGTCCGGGAGGAGACCCGCTATCCGAAGGAGGCGCTCCGGGAGGGCGTCACCGGCCGTGTGATGGTGCACTTCGTGGTGGAGAAGGACGGCCGGGTGGACAGCGTGTGGGTTCCTGTCCACGTCGATCACCAGCTCGATGCGGAGGCCATCCGCGTGGTGCGCAGCCTTCCACCGTGGACTCCGGCCACCATGGACGGCCGACCGGTACGGGTGCTCTTCCAGCTGCCCATCACCTTCAAGATGGACCCGTCCGTGGCGGAGAAACGCAGGAAGAAGACCGCCCGCCGACGCGGGTGAACCCGAAGGTCAGGCCACGCGCACCTTCAGCACGTCGCCGGCCACCTCCACCGGGTAGGTCTTCAGCCCTTGCTGCGCAGGACCCTTGGTCACCTGGCCGTTCATGTCGAAGGCGCTGCCGTGCCATCCGCACACCAGCTTGTCGCCATCGGGCTTCACCGGGCCACCCTTGTGCGGGCAGTTCAGCACCAGCGCCTTGTAGGTGCCGTCCGCGCCCTTGCTGATGTACAGCTTGTCCCCCAGCCCCTTCGCGCTCACCAGGCCCATCCCGTCGGACAGGCTGGACATCGGGATGGAGAGCACGCCGTTCTCCACGGCCAGCGCGGCCGAGGCGGAGGAGCCCGCTGCGGCGGTCTTGCCGGAGGAACAGCTTTCGAGCGAGGCCAGGGCGGGCACGGCGGCCAGGGCGGCGCAGGCCTTGCAGCCCGCGAGCAGGAAGTTGCGACGGTCCATGGAGGGGATGTTGGTCGAGCGGAAAGATAGACGCTCCCTGCGGAACACGGGCGCAGGCCACATGGTTCACAACCCTTAACAGACGACCGGGCATTCCGGCATGGGAATGGCTTACCTTGCGTTCAAATCAGACCCCATCCCATGCGCATCCTCCTGAGCATCGCCGCCACCCTGGCCTTCCTGGCCACGGCTACCGCACAAAGCACCGCCACCGACAAGGTGGCCACCGAGAAAGCCACCGCTGTGGCGCCGGCCAGCCCGCAGAAGGCCACTGCTGTGGCGCCTGCGACCACCATCGCGACCTCCAGTGAGACCAAGGCCCCGTCCTGCGCCGGTGGCGCCAAGACGGCCGGTGCGGCCTGTTGCGCCGGCAAGGCCGGAGCCAGCGCCGATGCCAAGGCCGCTTGCGCCGGTCACGATCACAAGGCCCATGGTGAGGCGCATGGAGAGCACGGTGCCCATGGCGATGCCAAGGCCGCCGGTTGCTCCGGTGCTGCCAAGGCCGGTTGCTGCGCAGGCAAGGCCGGTGCGAAGGCCGAGGCCACACCCGCCCCTGAGTCCAAGTAAGCTCCGCCGCACGGCGTTCATGAAGCCCTCCGACCACGGTCGGGGGGCTTCGTGCGTTCAGCCCAGGAACACCACCTCCATCCGCTCGTCCGGGCCCAGCCGCAGGTCGCGCAGCCGCAGTTCCATCAACCAGCCCATCACCGGCGGGGCGTCCGTGCGCAGCTCCACCGGCACGTAGGTCCAGTTGCGGATGTTGCGGAACACCGGATCGGGCCAGGTGGGATTGAACAGCACGCTGAAGCGGAACACCTGGTGGTCCGCGACCAGCTCCCGGCCGCGGTCATCGTAGGCCCGGGTGGTGACGATCAGGGCGGCGCGGTTCAACCGCCGCTGCCAGTCAGGATCCGTCGTGGCGAAGAAGGCCTGCCGCAACGCGATGCGCGGCCGTTCCGTGGCGCTGAAGCGCGCTTCGGGATGCCCGGTGTCCAGCGTGATGTGCCGCGCGCCCATCGGTTTCAGAACCGCACCCGCACCTGCACCTTCACGTCGCTGCGCGTGCTGCCCGCGATCTCCTGCAGGCCCGAGCTGATGCGGTCGGTGTCCTGGAAGATGAAGGCCCCATAGCGCAACCACACGTCCACCCGGCGCAACGGCGTGAGGCGCAGCATGGCGTACCACCGCATGCCGCGGCCGTAGTACGGTGGGATGCTGAACACGCCGATGAGGTCGTTCTCGTAGGCATAGAGGCGGGCGTCGTAGCCGTCGGTATCGAACAACGCGACGCGCAACGACAGTTCCCACCAGCTGCGCAGGGGGCGGTGCACCAGGTCCTGGTACACGATGAAGCCATGCTCCACCGGGCTGTCGCCGCGCTGCACGTCCACCACCTCCACCCGCGTCCGCAGGCTCACCGAGGGGCTCACTTTGTAGGTGGCGTTCACGCGCCACTGCGTCTGCCTGCGGCGCACCAGCGGATCGATGCCATCCACCGGAGCCTCGCTGTTGTAGCCCTTCTGCTCATGGCGGCCGCGCAGGTACACCTCCACCTGCTTGCTGGGGCGCCAGGTCACCTGGGCCAGCACGTCGTGCCCGTCGCTGGGGCCGTTCACCTGGTAGCGCAACCACGGGAACCGGTACTGGTCGAAGTAGGCGTTGATGGTCCACCGCCGGTCGGGACGCACCTCGATGCCCGTGTACAGGCCGCGCTCGTTCCAAGGGCGGCCGCCCTCGGCGAAGCCCACGCTGTACAGCCCGTGGAAGTCGCGCTGGTAGTCGCGGTACAGCAGGGCCAGCGTCACACGCCGGTCCAGGGCCACCAGGGTGCCGAGGTTCAGCGCCCATCCGGTGTTGCCGTCGGCCTGCGGCAGGCTCGCCGCCACCTCGCCGAAGAAGCTCGCGTTGCGGAACAGCCAGCTGAAGTCGCTGCCCACCGTGGTGTTCTCCTGCCCGTTGAACTCGAACCGGTTGTAGGGTCGCAGCGTGCGCGACAGCGGCACGTCGAAGCCCACGTGCGCACCGGTGAGCCCCCAGCTGAAGGTGCGGCGGCGGTAGCGCAGGTGGCCGCCGTAGGCTTGCTCCAGGATCGCGTCCTTCTTCTCCAGCTCGTTGAAGGTGCGGTGGTAGCCGTCCTCCTGGAAGCTGCTGAAGCTCACCTGGGCATCGTCCACATCGCTGGTGTCCACCTCCTGCTGCACGTTGGCATCGAGGCCCTTGCGGCTGTAGAACACCGTGAGGTCGAGGTTGCGGTGCAGTTCGATGGTGGCCGCCACGCCGCGGTTGAAGAGGTTCTCGTTCACGCTGGTGTAGGGGGCCAGCCCGGCCGCATTGCGCTTCACGTTGAGGCTGAAGGACGACTTGCTGGCGAAGGCGAGGCCCGTCCAGTAGGTGAGGCCCAGCCCGAACTGCGCCTGGTAGTCGCCCACGGCCAGCGCCTTCAGCCGCCCGAAGTGGCGCAGGAAGAGGTGCGCGCTGTAGAAGTCGAAGCCCTGCCGCTGGGTGCCGCGGAAGAACTCCTCGCCTTCGTCCTTCTCGGCGGTGACGCCCAGGCTGATGTTGTTGCGGTAACGGAAGCGGTAGCGGGCGTAGAGCTTGTACGGGTCGCCCAGGTAGAGGCGGCTCTCGCGGCGCAGGCTGTCGCGCACCGCCTCGTCACCCGTGTCCGGCAGCGCGTCGCCATCGGGATCGGTGTAGCGGCCACCGAACAGGCCGCTGCGGTCCAGCCCTCCGCGCCGCGCCTCCACGTTCACGATCGTGCGCAGCATCACCTCGTGCTCGCCGTTGCGCAGGATCTCCTTCAGCCCGGCCCGCGAACGCAACGGATCCTCGCGCACCGTGATGAAGGGCCGCACGAGGGCCAGCGTGCGGGCGTCCCACGCATCGATCGTCTGCACCTCGTACAGGCTCAGCAGCTTGCCGTTCTTCCGGATGTGCGCGAACAGGGCGCCGATCTGCACGTCGGTGAGCAACGCCAGGCTGTTGAGCTCATCCGCGTCCGTATGGTTCAGGTCGATGGGGTCGCGGTAGCGGTCCGTGAGCACATCGAACAGGTTGGTCAGGTCCAGGTCACTGTCGTCGCCCAGCTGCTCGGTGGCGGCCTCGATGCGCTGCTCGATGAGGTCGCGCGGCACCCCCTGGTCCTCCTGCGCCGCGCACGTCGCCGCCAGCGTGATCAGCACCACCGGAAAGGCCGCGCGCCTCATGGGAAGCGGTAGCTGAGGCCCAGTTGCGGGGTGGGACCGAGCAGGCTGCGGAAGGCGACCGCCAGGTCCAGGTCGAAGCCCTTCAGCCGCACGCCCACGCCGAAGTGCCCCTGTGTGGGGCCGGTGCTGACGCCCGTGCGCAGGAACAGCGCGTTCACCGGCCGGTACTCGATGCCCGCATGGAAGCGTTCGGCCTCGTCGATGTCCTTCACCACCTCGCCGGTCACGATCAGCTTCTCGCTGAAGGTGTAACCGAGACCCGCCTTCAGCACCGTGGGCACGCGCTCGTCGGTGGGGCCGCCGAGCTCGGCGCGCGAGGGGTTGTAGAGGTGCGCGCCGGCCCACAGCCGCTCGGTGAGGCGCGCCTGCACGCCCACTTCGCCGGTGACCATGGCGCGGCTGCCGTAGCCTTCGCCGAGGCGCACGCTGAGGTAGTCCAGCTGCACGCCGATCCGCAGCCCTTCACCGAACCGCATGGCATAGGCGAGCCCCACCTTCATCTCCCGGTACAGGTCGTAGCCCAGGGTGTTGGCGTTCACCGCGATGGTGCCCCTGCCCAGCGGCAGGGCCACGGCCAGGGCCTGATGGTCCAGCGCTTCGCTCAGCCAGTGCCGCTGCATGAACACGCCCACGGCAGGCCGCGTCAATCCCGCCAGGCCGGCCTGGTTGTGCTGCACGCTCCACAGGTCGATCAGCGTGAGGCCCGCCTGGCCCATGCCCGTGATGCGCGCGCCCACCGGCAGGTTGTCGCCGCCCGCCTGTGCGGTGGCCACCGCGGCCAGGGCGAGAACGGACAGCAGGCGGCGCATGGTGCCGAATGTATGCGGAAAGGCGATGAGGGCATCCATGTCAGGCCCCGCCCGGTTGCCTACCTTCGCATCCCTTCCGCCGCGCCCACCGCATGCCCGAGCCTGCCACCGCCGCACGCGTCCGCCTGCACGACAAGGAGTTCGTGCCCTACATCCCGGCG